>MVZH01000173.1 GCA_002068325.1 Lentisphaerae bacterium ADurb.BinA184
CGCGGCCGTCTGAGACCGCCGGCGTGGCGAAATACTCGCGTTCAGACTGCTGGCGGTGCCAGCGCACGCGGCCGTCACGCAAGTCCACCGCCGCCAGTGTGCCGGCTCGGGTACCGACGAAGGCGACGCCGTCCGCAATGGCGGCCCCGCCGGCGATCTCATGGCCCTCCCCCATCTCGGCCTGCGCCAGTGCGGCGCCGTCGTGTGCCGACTGGATGCGCAGCGTCGCCGCGCAGCTGCCAAATACGATCTGGTCGTGCCAGGCGGCCGGCGCGGCCTCGCAGCGGGCCGACTCGGCGGCGGTCCACAGCACCGCCCCGTCGCGGCCGTCGAAGGCTTGCGCGATGCCCTTGTCGCGGGTGATCACGGCGATCACCGGGCGGCGGGAATCCGCCGGGACAATGACCGGGGCGGCCAGCAGGGGGCCGGCGCAGGCGGCGCGCCACTTGGGGGCGCCGGTGGCCGCATCCCAGGCCGTCAACGTGCCGTCAGTCAGCCCGGTCACCACCAGGCCGGCGAGGACGAGGGGCGGGATCGGCGAGGGCGTTGCGACCATGGCCGCCTGGTCGGTCGCCGGAACCAAGGATCGGGACCACACCTGTGCGCCGTCCCGGGTCAGCGCATAGAGCGTCGCCTTCGCGGACACGGCGTAGATGCGTGCGGAGTCCGCAACCGGGGTGGCCTCGATCGCCGCATCGGCACGGAAGCGCCAGCGCGACGCCAGAGGGTGAGCGGGACGCACCGGGCCCGCCCCCGCCAGCGAAGAATCCCCGCGCGGGTGGAGCCACTCGCCTTCGCCGGTAACCATCGGCTCCGGGGCGGCACCCGACTCCGCCGACGGCGCCGGCGCCTCGACAGCCGCGGGCCCGGCGGGCGGCGGCGGGCGCGGGCGGCATCCGCAGGCCAAGATCACCCCTGCGAGGATGGCTGCGGAGGTTGAACGCATGGCCGGAGTCCCTCGTCGTCGCAGCAAACCTGCAGGGGAACAGGCCGGAATCAGGCGAACAGCCGTGTCAGGTTGGCGGCGACGCTGAAGTCGGTGGTGGCCGGGTGCAGGAGCCAAGTCTCGCGGTGGTGAAGGTCCTGGCCGGGCTTGAGCGTCTGCTCCGGCCCCATGGTCTCCATCTCGACCATGAAGTTGGCGGGGCCGATGTAGAACGCGATGTTGGTGTTCAGCGGGTAGTGGCCGACCGGGGCGCATTCGATCTTCTTGGCAAAGGTCACGCCGCTGGCCGGGTCACTCATGGCGATGATGCCGTGGTGGGACTGGATCATGCGCTTGTTCTCGATGCCCTTGGGTTGGACGACCATCATGTCTTCGCGCATGACGATCTGATCGTCGGCGTAGCCGCCCTGCCCTTGCCCGGCCCACTTGCGGAAACTGACCATCGTGAACGCGTCCCAGGGGCTGCCGTCGCCAACCGGGATGCCGTAGGTCGTGCCCTTGCCGGGCACCGTGCAGGTCAGCCCCCACACCCCGCCGCTGTAGAGCAGGTTGCTGTCGTTGATGACGAAGCTGTCCACCTGCACGGAGTGGGTGTTGAGCAGTTTGACACCGATGCCGCGGCGGGTGCCGTTCAGCGGGCTGCGGTCGCCGATCAGGCAGAAGCCGTTGCCGAAGACGGCGACTTCGCAGGGGCCGTTGTCCGGGGCGTAGGTGTCTTCGCATTCGTCGGCGCCGGGGCGGGTGACCCAGACGCGGTGTCCGCCGCGCAGATCCCAGTCGCCGCGCTTGTGCTTGCCGGGCTTCCAGTAGAGCAGGTTGGCGCCGCCGGGGGTGCCGAAGAACGCCAGGCGCGGGCCGAAATCGGACACCCCGACCAGCCGCATCTCGGCCGTGGTGAGCTCGACGGCATTCTTCCCTTCAAACTTGATCTTGCTGACCTGCATCTCCGGGACTCCTTTCTGCCGCTGCTCAACAGGCTGACCCGCCTGATTCGCTCCAGCGATTCGAAGGCGCAAAGCGAAGCTGTCGCCGTGACCATCATGCCGGGGCCGCACGCCAGCCCCATGTTGCATCGGGCCGCAATCCCGAGCGGACCGCGCGTCGTACCATATTGAGCAAGAGTAGGTTAAATAGTCTCCATCCGCGCGCCGCGACGCGCCGGCGTCTGCAGTTCCGACGGAACGTGCAATATACCCTCATTCGCCGGCGTTCCAACCGGCGGCGGCATGGGGGGGATGCCCCAAACGTCGGGAAGCGTTCGTCTCGGCGAATCACATCCCCGCCCCCGCAGACGGACCGGCGGAGACCGCCGGCTCCATCGGACACGGACCGGCGGAGGCCGCCGGCTCCAGGGGACACAGACCGGCGCTCAGAAGACACACACCGGGCCGAACATGATGGAGGTGTCGTCGCCGGTCGCGTGCTCCATGTAGTCGAAGCGGGCGACGGCCCCCCAGTGGCGGTTGAACGCAACGACGAAGCGGGCACGCACGGTGTGGGTGTCGTCACAGTCTTCGAGGCTGTCCTGGTAGTAGTACTTGACGTTCAGGTTGAGCATGCGCCAGCGCCAGTCCACGGTCAGGCCGTAGAGGAGGGAATCGTTGTCCACCCGGGAGCGCAGCGTGTCGGTGCGTTCCCAGGCGTAGCCGAGATAGGGGTTGAGGGTGACCCCCCAGGGCTTGATGCGGACGAGCGCCCCGGCCTTGACCATGGGCACGTGGATTTGGATCTCCTCATTGGCCGGCTCGATCTTGTGGTACATGTGGCCCGCGCCCAGGTTCCAGGTGCAGGCGGCTTCCGGGTCGCCGTAGACATTGAGGTAGAGGAGGTTGCCGAGTACGTCGGAATCGTTGGGTTCGGCGTAGAAGAGGAAGTCGTTGACCACGAAACGCGGGTGGGCGACCATGGCGAACAGACCGTAGATCGGCACCGTGTCCGTCTCGGTCGAGACCTGACGGCCTCCGGGGCCGCTGCGCACCTCGACCTGGTTGCGGTCCCAGCCGGCCAGCGGGCTGACCAGCCACATGATCCCGCCGTCCGCCGGACGTTGGGCATGGAGATCCTGGGCCCGTGTGGATGGCGACACGGGCAGGAGCAGGCTTGTCAGAGCCAGTGCGAGGAGGGTTGTTCTGCCGGATGGCGTTATCATGGGTCGGGGGATTCCCTAGTTTCGCCGGCGCCGCGGCACGTGGCATCGGGCTTGAGCGTCTTGAGCATCAACAGGTGGATGGTGACCCCGACCGCCACGGCCAGCAGCAACAGCCGCACCCACCACAGGGAGACGGCGAGGCAGGCGGTGGCGCCGATCGTGATCCACAGCAGCGCGAGGGTCAGCACCTTCTGCCGCAACGGCACCCCGCGGCCCTCGCGGTAGTTGCGGATGGACTCGCCGCACCAGCGGTTGGTCATCAGCCAGACGTAGAAGCGGCGGGATCCGCGGGCGTAGCAGGCGGCGGCCAGCAGCAGGAAGGGGGTGGTCGGCAGCACGGGCAGGAAGATGCCGATCACCCCCAGGCCCACCGCCGCCGTTCCGATGCCGACCAGCAACGCGCGCCGGACACGGCTGGAACTGCCGGGCCCGAGCCGGTCGCCGTCGGTGACGGTCAACACCGGGTCTGCCGAGGGGGTGCGCATGGCCTGCTGCACGGCGGCGGAAGCCGGCCCCCCGCCGCCGCGCGGATCACCTTACCGGACGGCTTCCTTGAGCGGAATGCGCAACGCCTTGGCGACACCCTTGCCGTAGGCAGGATCGGCCTTGTGGCAGTTGCCGATGTGCCGGATCTTGATCATGTCGGGCGAATCGCCCATGGCGCGGGCGGTGTTCTCAAAGAGGGCCTGCTGTTGCGCAGGCTTCATGAGGCGGAAGAGTTTGCCCGGCTGCGTGAAGTAGTCGTCGTCGTCCTCACGGAAGTTCCAATGGTCCGCGGCCCCGTCGATGCGCAGCGGGGGCTCGGCGTACTCGGGCTGCTCGCGCCACTCGCCGTAGCTGTTGGGCTCGTAGCCAAGGGTGCCGCCCTGGTTCGCGTCCACCCGCATCTGCCCATCACGGTGGTAGCTGTGAACCGGACAGCGCGGGGCGTTGACTGGGATCATGGCGTGGTTGACGCCGAGGCGGTAACGCTGTGCGTCACCGTAGGAGAAGAGCCGTCCTTGGAGCATCTTGTCCGGCGAGAATCCGATGCCGGGCACGACATTGGCCGGGTTGAAGGCGGACTGCTCGACCTCGGCGAAGTAGTTCTCCGGGTTGCGGTTCAGCTCGAAAAAGCCCACGGGGATCATCGGATAGTCGCCGTGGAACCAGACCTTGCTGAGGTCGAAGGGGTGGTACGGGCACTTGAGGGCGTCCATCTCCGGCATGATCTGGATGTACAGGTCCCACCGCGGGAAGCGCTTGGCCTCGATGCTCTCGAACAGATCGCGCTGATGGCTGTCGCGGTCCTTGGCGATGATCGCCTCGGCCTCACAGTCGGTGAGGTTCTTGATCCCCTGCTGGGTCTTGAAATGGAACTTGACCCAGAAGCGTTCGCGCTTGGCGTTGATGAGGCTGTAGGTGTGGCTGCCAAAACCGTGCATGTGCCGGTAGGAGCAGGGGATGCCGCGGTCGCTCATCAGGATGGTGACCTGGTGCAGCGCCTCGGGCAGCGACGTCCAGAAGTCCCAGTTGTTCTTGGCGCTGTGCATGTTGGTGCGCGGGTCGCGCTTGACCACGTGGTTGAGGTCGGGGAACTTGAGGGGGTCGCGGAGGAAGAAGACGGGCGTGTTGTTGCCGACGAGGTCCCAGTTGCCCTCCTCGGTGTAGTACTTCATGGCAAAGCCGCGGATGTCGCGTTCGGCATCGGCGGCGCCGCGCTCGCCGGCCACGGTCGAGAAGCGTACGAACATGTCGGTCTTCTTCCCCACTTTGGAGAAGACTGCCGCGCGGGTGTAGCGGGTGATGTCGTGCGTGACGGTGAAGACGCCGTAGGCCCCCGACCCCTTGGCGTGCATGCGCCGCTCCGGGATCACCTCGCGGTCGAAATGGGCGAGCTTCTCGAGAAACCAGACGTCCTGGAGGAGCTGCGGGCCGCGCGGCCCGGCCGTCATGACATTCTGGTTGTCGGGCACGGGGGCGCCGACCGAGGTGGTCAGCCTGGTCATCTTCTTCTCGGGCTTCCTCATTCGCGCGTCTCCTTGCCGGTTGTGGGACTCTCGCCGTTGGGGGGTGTCTACCCGCCAGGGCAACCTGGATTCCTCGTGCCGCCAACCCCTCCTCCCCACCGGTGTTAGAGGGCCGGCGCCGGCCAGCGCATACCTTCAGCCATGACCTCCGGCCATCCTGCCGCGGACGCGGGCGCCGCGTTCACACGAGGAACACCGTAGAATACCGGTCGCGGAGGAAAAGGCAAAGGTTCAGTTGGAGATTCTTCCGGCTGCCCACCCGGCTGTCAAGAAAGCGCCGTTGCGGGCGGCTCCACCCGCGTGTCCGGGGCCGGCGAACTGCGCCGTGAGACTTGGGCCTCACCGGCGACCCGGCGAACCGTCGGCAGGCCCGCCGACGCGCGACGGCCGGGGCCAACGTCGGCAGACAGCGGCGAGGGCGGCCAGCAGGAGAGCTGCCCCGCCCGGCTCGGGCACGACTTGGATGCCGAGGAGGTAGATCGAGTTCCCGTCGACTTCGAGGGCGAGCGGCGACGACGGGGTGAACTCGAGCTGGCTGAGGTCGAAGGTGGGCAGGAGGTCGGGGTTGGCGGCCAGCACACCGAACTCGAACAGTTCGAGCCTGCCCCCGTCGCCCAGCTTACCGTCAAGGCTCAGCGTCCAGTCATCAACGAGCGTCAGCAGGTTGTTGACGACGATGAGGTCGCCGTACTCGAAGGCGTAGGTGCCGCCGTCCGCGAGGGTCAGGTTGTCGAAGGTCAGGGTTCCCGGGCTGTGCCCCGGCGCGACCGTGGCGTCGGCGGTGATGGATGCGGTGCCGCCAGCCAGCGTCCCGACGCCGTAGAGGGTGCCGCCGGTGAAGGCCATGGGGTTGGTTGCGGTGAGCGTGCCGTCAATGGTGGAGGTGCCGGCGGTCTGGGAGAAGGCGCGGACACTGAGTGTGGCGTCCGCGTCCACGGTCAGTTCACCCTGGTTGGTGAGAGTCTGGCCGAGGGTGGCCGTGGTGTTGTCGGCCAGCATGGCCCCGCCGGTGCCGATGGTGACGTCGCCCAGCGGGATGCCGGTGGTGCCGTTGACCATGACCAGGCGCTGGTAGTTGCGGGGATCGCCGGTGTTGGCCACCGAGTCGTAGGTATAGGTCTGGTTGTTGTAGCCGATCGAGCTGCTGCTGTTGAGCATGAAGGTGTTGTCGCCGGCGAAGGTGATGCTCTGGAGCGTGCCGGAGGTGTTCGTCTTGACGTCGGCGTCGATGAGTCCCCTGTACGAGATCGTGCCGCCGTTCAGGCTGATGCCGCCGGCCCCCGGGGTGAGGTTGGGGTTGGCGTGCCGGAACTCATACGTCCCGCCGACGTTGGTGACCGCGTTGCCCGCCGCCGCCCCGACCACGATGCCGAGGCTGTCCAGCACCGCGCCGTCCGAGATCTCGACCGTGTTGTCGCCGGCCGTGGCATTCCCGACATAGATGAATTCGGCCCACGGCTGATTCCCGCCGTTGCGGTAGAGGCTTCCAGGGCCGGTGACGATCAGGCGGTTGCCGGTTGCCGACGCCGTCTCGCCGACGTAGGTGAGGCGCGGGCTGGTGGCCGTGCCGCCGCCGGAGACGGTCATTGTGTTGCCGACGCCGTCATACCCGACGTGAATGTCATAGAGATTGGCCTTGAGCAACGCGCCGGGGCCGGCGACATTGACCTTGGCCCCGGTGCCACTGCCCGAACCGACGTAGAAGTGACCGTTGGACGTGACGGTGCCGGCCGTCAGGTTCAGGGTGCTGCCGCTGCCGCCGTCGCCGATCCGAACGTCGCCGCCATACAGGCTGCCGTTCTGGCTGACCGACAGGAGGGTGTCCGTGCCGCCGGTGCGGATGGCGCTCGCCGTCCACGAGCCGCCCTCAACGAACGCCTGGTTGGAGGTTCCCCCCACCAGCCCGTAGCCGGTGGACGTGGCTTGGCCCTGGTCCTCGATGCGCAAGGTGTTGCCGGTGCCACCGAGCACGATCGAAGGCTCCCAGCCGTTGGTGGTCCGCGCTTCGAGGACGGAGTTGGCGCCCGTGACGGTCACCAGATGGCCGGTCGCCGCCCCGGCCCCAAGGAAGAACGTCCGGCCCGCGCTGATCCTGCCGCCGTCGGCAATCGTCACGGTCGTGTTGTTGGCGGTCGTGCCGCCGCCGGCCTCGTTGCCAACGCCGATGTCCCAGCTTGTCGTCCTCAGCTGGCTTCCCGCCCCCGTGACGAGGACTGTGTTGCCGTCGGCCTCGTTGTACCCCAGGCGGGCGTGCCCGCTCGCGGTCAGCGTCGAGCCGCCATCGATCGCCAGCAGGTTGCCGCTGACGCCGCTGCCCGAGGCGAAGAACAACTCCCCCGTGACGGTGGCGCCATTGGTGGCGGTGAAGGTGTTGTTCGTCCCCCGGACGCTGATCGTGCTGCCAGCCGCCAGGGTGGTGCCATCAACCGTCATGAAGTTGTCGGCGCCGCCGAGGACGAGATTGGGGGCGCCCGCAGTAGCCCCGCCCTGCACGGTCAGCCCGTTGTCGCCGCCGGTGCCGCCGACGGTGATGCTGGTCGAGACGGCGGTGGCCTTGGAGCCGCTTCCGGTGACGGTCACCTGGTTGCCGCTCGAAGCCCCCGCCCCGATGAACAGGTCGCGCGCGGCACGCAGCTCGCCGCCGGACGAGACGGTGACGCGGGTGTTATCAGCCGTGTTGGCCGCCTGGCCGTTGTAATTGCCGACGCCGAGGTCGTACGAGTTGGTCTTCAACAGGCTGCCCGTGCCGGTGATCGTGACCGTGTTGCCGTTGGCCCCGGCGTAGCCGAGTCGCGCGTGGCCGCCGCCGGTCACCGTGGCCCCGCCGCTGACCGTCAGGGTGTTGCCGCTGGCGCCGGCCCCGCTGGCGAAGATGAACTCTCCGGATCCCGTCACCGTCGCGCCGTCGGTGGCGGTGACGGTGTTGTTCGTCCCGCCGGTGTTGACGGTGCTGCTGGCGGTGACCGTTGCCCCCGTGACCGTGAGCGAATTCGCGTCGCCGCCGAGGGAGACGGTGGGGGCCGACGCGGTGGCGCCGTCCGCAACCGTCAGCCGGTTGTTGCCGCCGGTGCCGCTCACCGCGATGCTGGTGCCGGCGGTGACTTGCGACCCCGCCCCCGTAACCTCGAGCAGGTTCCCGGTCGCCGTGCCGCTGCCCAGATAGAGCGTCCGGCCGGCGCTGATCACGCCTCCGGCCGACGCCGTCAGGGTGTTGTTGTTGCCGTAGTTGCCGCCGTCGATGTAGTAGCCGACGCCGAGGTCGAAGTTGGTCGTGGTCAGGCGCGCGCCGCTCCCGCTCACCGTCACGCTGTTCCCGGAGCCATTCCCCGCACCAAGGGCGAAATGGTAGGCGGCGGTGACCGTGCCGCCGGTGATGGCGAGCGCGTTTGCCGTCACGCCGTACCCCGCCAGGATGCGGTTGCTGGCCCAAGTGACGCCAGTCGCCGGGGCCAGGGTGACGGTCGCCCCCGCGCCGCCGGCCGTGAACTGCGCGTCCGCGGTGGTGGCATTGGCCGCGAAGTCCACCTGGTATGTCGCGTTCAGGTTGAAGATCGCGGTGTCGGCGCTGCCCGGCGGGCCGCCGGCCGGGGTCCAGTTGTCGGCCGCCGGGAAGGGGCCGCCGGCGCTGTCGGCCCACGTATAGGTCGCCGCACGCCCAGGCAAGGCAAGGAACGCCATCAGGACAAACAGCCCACCGCCGGCTCTTCGCAGATGGTTACGGACTGCATCCATGATCGCTCTCCTTTGCTGGCCCCGCCCACCGCCGCCCCATGGAACGCCGCCGCCCCCCCCCACGCCGTGGGGACGGGCGCGGGCGCTACAATGGCATGGCAACGACAGATTTACCGTAGCACGGCACGCGCCCGCCGCAAGTGACAGGCGCCCGTGACACGTCGCGGGCGACAGGCGCCTGAGGCTTCCCCCGGAGCCGCCGCAACCTTCGCGGCGAAGGGGTCGGCGCCCCGCCCCTCTGGCGCCCCTCTGAAAAAAAGTCTCGCCTGCGCTTGACTTTGAGGGCGGCACCCCGTATTTGTTTATCATGATGTGGCGATGAGCGTCCCGGAGAGGCCAGTCAGCTCCGTCAACCGGTGAGTCGTCCGAGGGTGTTTGGTGTGGACCGTGCCGCGGGCGCGGTCGTAATAGTAGACCTGAACAGCAGTCAGGGAGGTCCGAAGCATGGCTAAGAAGGCCGCGAACGCGAAGTTTATGGCTCCTCTGGAAGTGTTGCCCGAGCTGGCGGCGGTCGTGGGCAAGGGCCCGATGCCGCGGACCCAGGTCGTGAAGAAGCTGTGGGCCTACATCAAGGCCAACAAGCTTCAGGACGCCAAGAACAAGCGCATGATCAATGCCGACGACAAGCTGAAGGTTGTGTTCGGCGGCAAGAAGACCGTCTCGATGTTCGACATGACCAAGCTCATTGGCAAGTTCCTGAAGTAAGCGGTCCGCCGCTTCCCCGTCCCCGCCGGGAGTCCTTTTCCGGCGGGGATC
>MVZH01000174.1 GCA_002068325.1 Lentisphaerae bacterium ADurb.BinA184
GCAACCGCCCCGGCGCGCCGCAACTCCGCAGGCGTGCGGATGCCGGCGGCCGTCAGCAGTCGCGCCACTTCGCGCCCGATATTGGGCAACGCCGTCAAGCCCTCGCGCGGTCGGTTCCTGGTCATCGGTTCGCTCCAGACTGGGTGGTCCTGGCGGCGTGCCTCCTGCCGTGGCCGGGCTGTGGCGTGGTGCCGAACTCGAGGTACGCCTCCATCAAGGCCATCACGTTGTCAATCGGGGTGTCGGCCTGGATGTTGTGCGAGGTGCAGAAGATGTACCCCCCATCCTGCCCGACGGTGTTGGCGATGGCGCGCACCTCGCGGCGGATGTCGTCCCGCGAACCATAGGGCATCGTCTTCTGGATCGAGACGCCGCCGTGGAAGCACAGACGCCGCCCGAATCGTTTCTTGAGGCTGGCCAGGGACATGCCGCGGGCCTCCGGTTGCAGCGACTGCAGCACGTCCAGCCCGCCGGCGATCAAATCCGGGACGATGTCCGCCACCGCGCCGCAGGTGTGATGCATGGCCACCGCCCCGCGGCTCTTGATCAGGCTCACATAGTCGGCAAAGCCCGGGCGCAGGAACTCGCGCCACATCCCGGGGCTGAGGAGGAGTCCGTTCTGTGCGCCGAAGTCATCGCCGGTAAGGACGATGGCGATCCTGCCGGCCGCGGCCGCCAGGATTCGTTCGAGGTAGGCGAGGTAGAACTCGCGGATGCGGCCGAGGATGGCGTGCGCCATTTCCGGGCGGACGGCCAGGTCCAGGAAGATATTCTCCGGCCCCCGCAGGTACATGGCGGGTTTGAGCTGGGCGATGCGGTTGAGGCGATCGCCCATGAAGACGACGACACGGTCGCCGCGCGCAGCCTGGTCACACTGTCTCCCGATCGTGCTGTAATCAAAGAGGTCCGGGTTTGGCCAGTGGTCATAGGCACCCACGTCGCCGGGGGTTGCGGCGTCGCTGAGCGGGGGTTTGACCACGTCGCTGTAGGATTCCGCGCGCCCGGCGGCGCCGGCAGCGACGGCGGTGCGGCCGACCCCCCAGATGTCTGTCCCCGGCGGCAGCGGCGGCCCGATGTAGGCCGGCCCCTCGATGTAGCGGAAGTCCACGCCGCAGTCGTCGAGGAACTGGGCGTAGGGCTTGTGGAGTGCAGCCTCGAGGGTGCGCACCACCGTCGGCGTCGCCCAGAAATCGCTTGGTATGCGGTCGGCCGGCCGATGGGCCAGTGCCAGGAAGACTCGCTCGCGTGAGTTCATTGGGGTCGGGAACCGTCCCGCTTCACTCCTTCACCCCCCTTGATCCCGTTCGAGCGTGACCGTGCTCTTGAATACTATACATCCGGCCGCGTCCGCGCGCAACTCGGGCGCGACGTCGAACCAGCGGCAGGGAATGGATCGTAGGTCATTGATCGTGGGATCCTGGATCCGGCGGTCTCCGCCGGTAATGCCGGGGACCGGTGACCCCGTGACCCCGTGCCCCGATAACCTATGGGGCGTGGCGGCCCCGGAGGGGCGGTGGTCTGTAGCCCCCGGTGCAACCGGGGGACTGCCCGGTCACCCCATGCTGAGCGCCCCAAGGCGGGCGCGGGTGGTTGGGGGCCACAACCGTGGGTCGTGCATCGTGGGTCATGGGCTTCGGTTCAACCCGCCAACCAAGAACCGGCTAACTGGCCAACGTGGGAGGCGGTGCAACCCGCCGACTGCACCGTAGATCGTAGGTCGTGGTCCTGCAGCCAGCCGCCTCCGCGATTCCTCGCCCCCCCCCTTGACATTCGGGCGCTAGCGTGTCATTGTTGTTATGTGTCAGATGGCGGCGGCTCAAGCCCTGTCGAGGCTTTGCGGCCGGCTAGCCAAGGGGGTTTGCCGACCGGCACGGCCACGACAGCGCATGCCCCGCATGCGGTGCCACGGTGAGGACGTGGCGGCCGATGTTGGCGTATACCCGTACCACCCACCTGCAAGTCCGACCTCCCAGCCCCCGCATGGCCGGGGGTGCATCGCGGATGACGTACTGCCTGAAGGCGCCTGCCCTTCCCGCACAACCGCCTGTCGTAGGGCACGTTGCAGCACAGGAGGCATGAACCGATGAGGACGTTCCCCTGCCTGATCCCGTTCCTGACTGCGTTCCTGACGGCCATGTGGGCGCTGGCGCCGTGGGCGGCGCCCGGGGTGCCTCCGGCGACATCCATCGCGGGTGTCAAGTGGCAGGATGACGACCGCGACGGCGTCCGCGACCCCAATGAGCACGGGCTCGAGGAATGGACGGTCTACCTCGACCTCGACCGCGACGGCCGCCGCGACGACAACGAACCCGCGGTCAAGACCGACGGGGACGGGGCATGGGAACTGAGCGGTGCCCCCTGCGCCCTCGTGGTGGTGCGCGAGCAGCTCAAACCCGGTTGGCGGCAGACCTTCCCGGTGCGTGGCTACCACGTGGTGGACATGACGCAGGGCGGGAGCGTGGGCGGTATTGACTTCGGCAATTTCTGGAACGTTGACTACGGCGACGCCCCCTATGCGCCAGGCGACCTTGGCTACCCTACCCTGGCCGCCAACAACGGGGCCGGGCATTACATCGCCGGGCCGTGGCTGGGGTGGGAGGAGGACGATCCCGATGCCGATGCCGACGGCCAGCCGGACGCCACGGCCATGGGCGACGACCTTGGCGGCTGGGACGACGAGAACGGCGTCGTCTTCGACCGTCCGCTCTACGTGGGCCGCCAGGCCCGGGTCGGCTTCCTCGTCAACGTCGGCGGGATCGTGCGCGGATGGGTGGATTTCAACGCCAACCTGCAATGGGAACACCCCGCTGAGATGATCGTTGACGGCTACTACGGGCCGGGCTGGCATGTCGTCGAGTTCATGGTTCCACGCGATGCCGCGCTGACCACCACCTTCGCCCGTTTCCGCATCAGCTCACGCCGCGACCTCGAGCCCACCGACTCCGAGGGGCCGGCCCCTGACGGCGAAGTCGAGGATTACGTCGTGGGCCTGGCCCCGCCGCCGACCGTCTTCGGACTTGAGTTCTCGGTGGACATCGGCTCCGACCGCGAGCTCAGCGACCCGCACGCCGACGGCGATGAGAGCCTCGATCCGGGCGACGTCTACTGGTGGCGCTACGACCCCGGGCAGACTGCGCCGCCGGGCGGCTTCGACGGGTTCAAGGACGACGAAACCATCTTCGGAAAAGACCCCTTCCCATCGCCGCCCGACCTTGCCATCCCCCCGGCCACCGCGGTGCCCGTCGGCGAGGGCAGCCCCGACGACTACGCGAAGTACTTCGACATTGACGGACACGACCAGCTCGACTTCAACTTGGCCGACATCCTGCCGCCGATCCTGGACTTTCCCATCCCGCAGTACGCCTGCAACAGCATCTTCCCCGCCCGCTACCTGGTGTTCTCGTATGATGACGACGGGCCGCCGCCGTGGCCACAGAACGACGTCCCGGTGACTGTCCCCTCGGTCGCCGGCAACATCCGTGGCCGGACCGGGCAGGACGACGAGCTGCTGGCCGCCACCCTTACGCCGACCGCCCCCGACCGCGCCCGCCTGGCGGCGCCGCCGGCCCCTCTGGCCGACGAGGTGACCGTGAGCGGCATCCTCGCCCCCAACCCCGACGACGGCGACCCCAGCGACGACGACGTGGACTCGCTGGACATCGTCGCATCCCCGCGGTCCGCCCCTTTCTGGTATTTCACCGCGGATCACGAGGCGACGCGCGGGCTGGATCCGGGGGTGATCTACCTGGCGACGGCGGCGGGCACGCCCGTCGCCGTCGTACTCCCGGACTCGCACCTTGGGCTGTATGACGATCTGAAGACCCAGGACATCGAGAAAGCCGACGTCGGCGCCTTCGAGTTCGCCTGGCTGCCCTACGGTGAACACAACGACCGCGTGCTGGCCCTGCTCTTTGCCGTGCATCCCGACGACCCGCTCACCCAGGGGGTTGACGAGTCCGGCGGGCGCGACCCCCGCATGATCTACGCCTCGTACCTGACCGGCCACTCGTTCCCGTACCTCGAAGAGCCGCTCGCCGAACCGATCGACGCCCTGGCCCTGTGGGGCGCGCCGCTGACCGAGGAGAAGCGCTATGACTACGGCGACGCCATGGATGCGGCCGACGCCCCGCGCTACCCGACGCTGGCCGCCAACAACGGCGCCCGCCACGTCATCCTCCGTGGGTTCTGCCTCGGCGCCGTCAACGACGCCGACTTCGACGGCCAGCCGCACGCCCTCGCCCTCGGCGACGACCTGGCGGTGACGGACGACGAGGACGGCATCCTCTTCACCTCCCTGCCCGGCCCGGGGTACCTGGGCGAACTCGAAGCCATGGTCACGCTGCCGGCCGACATGGCCACCGCCAAGCTGGACGCCTGGGTTGACTTCAACGACGACGGCGACTGGGACGACACGGGCGAGCAGGTCTTCCTCTCGGTGACGGTCTATCCCGGCGTCAACGCCTTGAGCTTCCGGATTCCGAAGGATGTTGTCCCGTGGCGGTATCTGGCCAGCCGTTTCCGGCTCAGCCGGGCCGGCGGGTTGACGCCCCGCGGCGAGGCCCGCGACGGCGAGGTTGAGGACTACGTCGTCCACGTGCGCCAGGGGCCCAGTGAGACGGACTGCGGCGATGCCCCGGACCGGCCCTACCCGACCTGGCGGAACAGCAACGGCCCAGTCCACACCATCACCCCGTCCCTGCGGCTGGGCCAGCTGATTGACGCCGAGGCCGACGGCCAGCCCAGCGCCGCGGCCACGGGCGACGACAGCGTGTATCTCGACGACGGGGACGGCGTCACCTTGCCCGACCCCCTGCTTCCCGGCACCAGCCAGACGATCACGGTCGAGGTCTTCAGCGCCCTTGCCGGCCCGGTGGACAATCCGCCGCATCTCGACGGTTGGATCGACTTCAACGGCGACGGCGACTGGGACGAGGCCAACGAACACGTCATCCACGCCGTGAACCCGCCCACCGGCTCCCACGACTACGCCGTCAACACGCCCATCGGCGCCACGCCCGGCATCCTCACCTACGCCCGTTTCCGCATCAGCAGCGATCACCTGGGCGTGACCGGTCCGGCCTCCAACGGCGAGGTCGAGGACTACGCCGTGCGCATCAGCATCGGCGAAGGGGTGGACTTCGGCGATGCGCCCGACGGGGCGGCGGCCCCCGGCTACCCGACACTGACGGCCAACAATGGCGCGCAACACGCCATCCAGGCCGGGCTGCTGCTGGGCAAGCGGATTGACCACGAGCCCGACGGACAGCCGGACGCTGCGGCCGGCGGCGACGACCTGGCCTCGATTGATGACGAGGACGGGGTCATCTTCGTACAGCCGCTTTCGCCGGGGGCCTACTCCGCCTTCCAGGTCACCGTGGCGACCCCGCCCGGCCTCTCCGCCTTCCTTGACGCGTGGGTGGATTTCAACGCCGACCGCGACTGGGACGACGCGGGCGAGCACGTCGTGGTCAGCGCCACGGTAAGCAGCGGCACGTTCCCGTTTGGTTTCGCGGTGCCGGCCGGCGCCGCCCTCGGCCCCACCTACGTCCGTTTCCGGCTGAGCCAGCTGCAGGGCCTCGGGCCGGCGGGCCCCGGCGGGCCGGGTGAAGTCGAGGACTACCGGGTGGAGATCGGCGAGCCCCATGGCTACAAGTGGCAGCAGCCGCCTGTCGTGACCAGCCCGGATGACCTGTTCTACGGCTGGGATGAAGCCATGGTCGGCTGGGACGGAGACCCCGGCGTAGAGACCATCGTCATCCCGGCGGACGACTTTGTCTGCGAGAGGGCCGATCCCATCCGCGACATCAGCCTCTGGGTCTCATTCAAGGACTGGGAGGGAGGGAACGACGCGGAACCCGATCCGCCCATCCCACCGATTCGCCTGGCCATCTGGTCGGATGTTCAGGCTGGCGTGGACGCGCCCTGGAGCCACCCCGGCGAGCGCCTGTGGTCGGCCCGAACCGATGTTGGCGCGGAAAGCCTGACGTGGACACGCGTGGGCATGGACTACGACCCGCGCACGAGGACCTACGAGATCGTTTACCGGCTCGACATCGAACTGACTCATGCCGCGGCCTTCACCCAGCCTCGTCCCGGCGACGTCTACTGGCTGAGTGCCCTGGGACTCTACACCCCGCCCGACTACCCACCGTATGCCATCGGGTGGGCGACCCGGCCGCGCGACCCGGCCTCCCCAGCCCCAGATGTCGCCGTGCGCATGCTGGCCGGCAGCTCCGACCCGCGCGCCTACACCCTCGGCGAGCCGATCGTCGATTTGGACACCCAGTGGGATCTGTGCTTCACCGTCGGCACCGTTGAGGAGAACGAGAAATGGGTGAGCCTGCCCAACCTGCAGGGCGGCGTCGATGTGCGCTGCGGACCCCGCGACGGCCGTCCGCCCACCGAAGTCCTCCTGGCCGACGATTTCCTCTGCCAGAAGAGCGGGCCGATCACGGAGATCACCTTCTGGGGCGCATACCTCGGGGACCGGCAACTGCCCGGCGAGCACATGGCCTTCAACCTCGCCATCTACTCGAATGTCCCGGCCGGCCCCGACAGCTACAGCCGGCCCGGTGAGCTGCTGTGGTGGGCCTACGCCGAACCCGCGAGTTCGGTCTTCTATGCGGCCGCCGAGGAAATGTTCTTTGATCCGCCAGCCCAAAGCGCCATTGGATCGTCCTATCAGATCATGCGCTACACCTTCCAGTTCCCCCGTGACCAGGCCTTTACGCAGACCGCAGACACAGTTTACTGGCTGGCCATCCATCGCTCGTTCGACGTCAATGGTGACGGCAAGGTTGATGACACCGACAACGCCGCGATCCAGGAGTATGACTGGGGCTTTGGCTGGAAGAGCACCCCCGAGCCCTACGAGGACGTCGCCGTCTGGTGCCCGGTCTCCACCTACGACGGGCCTCCGCAACTGGAATTTCCCAAAGACGTTGAGTGGTTGCGAGTCATCGATCCGACGGGGGGGGCCATTCATCTGTCCTTCTCGCTGAAGACCGCCTCCGACCCCACGGTATGCTTCGTGCAACTGCCGCAGCCTTACCTGAACCCGCCCGACACCTACACCGGCTGGGATCAGCTTTCCGTGGACGGCGCCCAGCCTTACGCGGCGGATGACTGGGTCTGCTCCGACAACCGGCCCATCACCGACGTGCACTGGTGGGGATCGTTCATCGGCTGGAGGCACGCCGAACCGCCCGGAGAGATGCCCGTGGCTTTCCGGCTGGCCGTCTGGACTGATATCCCGGCCCAGCCGGGGACGCCCGAGTCCTTCAGCCATCCGGGAACCGTCGTCTGGGAGAACTACTGCGAGTCGTTCACCTGGCAGTTCGCCGGGTGGGAGTTTGATCCACGCCATCCGGGCGCCCTGCCCGAGGCAGTCTTCTACTTCGAGCAGGAGTTGCCGCGCGAGGAATGGTTCTGGCAGGATCCTCTCGATAACGACGTTTACTGGCTGAGCATCACCGCGGTCTATGCGTCCGGCGTCCAGATCGAGCATCCGTGGGGCTGGCTGACCCGGCCGCGGGATCCGCAGAGCCTGGCGCCTGACGATGCGGTGGCGATCTATGTTCCGCCCTCCCCGGCCCTTTACATCCAATACGAACAGGGCGAGCCGCTGTGGTTCCCCACTCCCGCCGAGTCCTGGGATCTCGCCTTCGATCTCACGACGGCGCTGGGCGGCGACATCGGCGGGGTCAAGTGGTACGACGCCAACGGCAACGGCCAGCGCGACAACGACGACTATGGCATGGAGGGATGGGGCATCTTCCTCGACTTGAACATGGACGGCGCGCACAGCCCCGGCGACCCGCTAACCTATACCGACGGTACCGGGGGCTACCGTTTCACCGGCCTGCCGCCAGGGCAGTACCTTGTGATGGAACTTGGGCAGGCACACTGGAAGCAGACGTTCCCGACCAGTCCGCCGTATCACGTGGTGACGATCGAGGCAGGAAATAGCTTCACCGACGCCGATTTTGGCAACACCCCGTATGCCCTCGACTGGGGCGACCTGCCGGAGGACTTCTACGAGACGCTCGCCGCCAGCAACGGCCCATGCCACCGCCTCCAGACCCCATTCCTGCCGGCGTTCGGCAATGTGGTCGGCGATGCCACCCCTGACGGCATTCCGACCCCAGGGGCGAACGGCGACGACAGCGACCCGGCCGGCGACGACGAGGATGGGGTCGTTTCAAAGACCGACTTCTGGCCGGGCAGCCCCACCGCCAAGGTCACGCTCGCCGTCAACACCGCCGTCGGCGCCCCAGCTTTCCTCAACGTTTGGATAGACTTCGAGCTCAACGGGTTCGAGCCCGACGACCAAGTCGCGGCCGGGGTTCCCGTGTCGGGCCCCACCGTCATCATCCCCACTCCCGTGCCGGGCAACCTCAAGGCCGGGGCGCAGGTCTACGCGCGCTTCCGCATCAGCACCGTCCAGCAGCTTTCGTGGACTGGCCCGGCCCCCGACGGCGAGGTCGAGGACCGGATGTTCACGCTCGAGGAGCCGCCGCTCAGTTCCATCCGCGGCGTCAAATGGCATGATCGGAACGGCGATGGGCAGGATGACGCCAACGAGCCGCCGCTGCCCGGTTGGCCCATCTACCTGAAGGAGGTCAATGGGCAGTACGAGGCGGAGACCACGACCGACGACAACGGCGAATACCAATTCGGCAACCTGCCGGCCGGCACCTACCTCGTCTCGGAGGCTCAGCTGCCGTCCTGGGAACAGACCTTCCCGGCGACGCCCGAGTACAACGTGACCCTCCTCCCCGGGCACATCGCCGGCTCCCTCGACTTCGGCAACCGCCAGCTGCTTGACTGGGGCGATGCGCCCGACGCCCCCGCCGCCCCGCTCTACCCGACGTTCGCCGCGAACAACGGCGCCCGGCATGTCATCGTCCCCGGACTCTTCCTCGGCGGCCTGATTGACCCCGAGCTCGACGGGATGCCAGGCCCCGGCGCCAATGGAGACGACCTCAGCGACGGCGACGACGAGGACGGCGTGGTCTTCCTCACCCCGCTGGCAGCCGGCGCCACCGCCACCGTCCAGGTGGCCGCCAGCCAGCCGGGCTACCTCAACGCCTGGGTGGACTTCAACGCCGACAACAGCTGGGGCCAGGCCGGCGACCAGATTTTCTCGACCCTGCCGCTGAACGTGGGCGTCAACACACTCTCCTTCCCCGTGCCGGTGGGGGCATCGCCCGGCGCCACCACCTTCGCCCGCTTCCGCTTCAGCACGTTGCGCTACCTCGCCTCTGACGGCTGGGCCCCGGACGGCGAAGTCGAAGACCACGTCGTCAAGATCGTCAACACGCCGGCGGCGACGTACAAGTGGTTGCAGCCGCCTCTGCGGAGTCCGCAGCATGTCCCCTTCGCGGAACACTTCTGGGGCTGGACCGAGCTGTCCACCTACAACGGCGGCGTCAAGGTGGCCGACGACTGGCTGTGTGAGACCGACCAGCCGGTCACCGACATCCACTGGTGGGGGTCGTACCTTTGGTGGGACGGGGTGGAACCGCCGCAGGAAGGCGCCCCCTTGGGG
>MVZH01000175.1 GCA_002068325.1 Lentisphaerae bacterium ADurb.BinA184
GTTCTCCCACCAGTCGGTGCCGGCCTGACGCCAGGTGCCGGGGCCGCTCTGCCGGCGCAGCAGCTCCCGCACCAGCCGTTCCGGCCACTGCGAGAGGCCGGCGGCGTCAAGGCCGGCGCCCGCCGTCTCAAGCGCCCGCAGGCACTTGCCCAGGCTGTACAGGTAGGTGTAGTACCCAGCCTCGCCACAGTCGCCGTTCTGTTGGACGGGGGCGTTGGCGGCCAGCCAGCTCAGTGCGGCCCGGCAGCGCGGGTCGTCGGCCGGGACGCGGGCGTAGAGGAGGCTCTTGAGCCCGACGGCGGTGAGGAAGGCGGCGCTCCGCGGGGTGCCCGGCGTGGGGGGCTCGGGGGCGCCGTCCGCAGGGCGGTCCGCGAAGCGGCCGGTGGTGGCCTCGTCGCCGGCGGTGGAATTCTGGCAGCGGGCGATGAAGTGGGCGGCGCGACGGTAGGCGGCGTCGGCGCGCCCGGCGGCGTCCGCATCGGTTGCGAGGGGAGGGCGGTCGAGAAAGTCGGTCAGGTAGAGCAGCTCGATCGCCCACTGGCTCTCGGTGAGGTCGGGGGGGCGTGTGTTGCCCGCGGAGAACCCGCCGTGCCAGGGATGGTCCGGCGCCTCCGTCATGCACTGGGCGCGCAGGAGGTAGTTGCGTCCGCGGCGCAGCGTGGCGAGGTCGCCGGGGCGGTTGGCGCGGATCAGGGCGAGGAGGCTGATGGCCGTCGAGTAGATGGGGTACTGCTGGGTCTCGCGGTTCCAGATGCCGCCCTCGGGCAGGGCTTGTCCGGCGATGAAGTTGAGCCCGCGTCCGACGGCGGCCTGGCCGTCGGCGCGCTCACCGGCCGGCCCGTTGGAGAGCGCCAGTGCGACCAGCGACGTGATGACGGGGTGGTTCGCCCACGAGCCGTTGGCCAGCTGCCGTTCGAGAAGGAAGCGGCTGGCCATGCCCAGGCTGGCCTGGGCTTCGAGGCGCAGGGTCAGCGGCAGGGCCGCGGCGGAACTTTGCGGGGCGCCGGAGGCCCCCCCGCCCGCCAGCGCCAGAAGCGTCGCCACCACCGCCAGACCCTGCCCAACGGCGCGGCGTACCTGCCCCTCCGCCGCACTCTCGCCGCCGACGGGGTGCCTGGCGCCATCTCCCTGTCGCCGTCTGGTCATTTGCGGAACGCCTTCTCGGCCAACCAGCCCATGCCCTGCAGGGTGAAGTCGGGCACCGCCTCTTCAACGCTGGGCAGGTTGGCCGCAAAATAGGCCCGGTCGCCGCCCGTCACCACCACGGCGGCCTCCGACAGCCCGCTCTCGCCTCGGGTAGACTCGATGAGCCGGGCCACGGTTCCCAGGGCACCGAGGTCAATGCCGGCCAGGATGGCGGCGCGCGTCGCCGTCCCCAGCGGGGAGGGGACGCGAGCTTGCATCTCGACAAGCGGCAGCTGTCCGGTGAACTCATGGAGGGCGCGGCGGGCGAGGGCGCGGCCCGGCGCGATGGCGCCGCCGCGGAACCGGCGTTCGGCATCAAGCACCTCGGTGGTGATCGCACTGCCGCAGTCCATGACGATCACCGGCAGGCGGCACAGGTGCAACGCGGCGGCGAGGTTGGCGACCCGGTCGGCCCCCAGCGTCGAAGTGTCCACCCCGGAGAAATCCACCTCGGGCAGCTGGGAGGGGCTGACCGTGCACAACGGCGTCCGCGTCTCCGCCGCCCAGCCACAAACCGCCTCGCCCACGGGCGGCGAGACGCAGGCCAGCAGCAACGGCCGGCCCGCGTGCGCGGCCAGCTCCGCGGTGCAGCCCTCCGCCTCGGCCAGCCGGGCCCCGGGGATTCTGCGGAGTCCGCAAACCGTCCGCCGCCGCCAGCCCGCGATCTGGGCGTGCGTGTTGCCGATGTTCAGCAGGGTCACGTCATCCATGGGCGCCGCCCGCCTCGGCGGCTGGACGCCGCGTGCCCGCGCGATTGGCGTGGCCCGACGGCGCGTTATAGTACGCCGCCATGAAACCGGATGCAAGCCCAGTCGAAACGGGCGGGCATGACCCGGAAGCCGCCCTCCGCTACCGTTGCACGCGCTGCGGCGCCTGCTGCCGCTGGGACGGCTACGTCCGCGTCAGCGATGAGGAGATCGCCCGCATCGCCGCCCTCCTTGACCTGACCCCCGAGGCCGTCCGCCGCGACTACACCCGCCTGACCCATGACCGCGCCGGACTCAGCCTCACCGAGAAGCCTGACGGCTCGTGCGTCTTCCTGGCCGACGGCAATGTCTGCCGCATTCAGGACGCCAAGCCCAGGCAGTGCAAACTCTTCCCAAACTTCTGGAATTTCTCGGGTTTCCGCCGCTGGTGCCGCTGCCTTGACACTTGGGAGCAGGCCGGGCCGGAGGCAAACGAGACGAACCCGCCCGCCCCTCCCGATGAAGGAGCTTCGTCGTGATGAAAACGCGTCCGCTCACCCGCGCCGAGAAGACCGACCTCCAGCCGGCGACCGACCTGTGGCGGCTCTACCGTCCCGAGCAGGCGCGCCACCGCTTCCAGGCCTGCGACCCTGCCGAGGCCGAACGCTGGCAACGCCGCACGCGCAAGGCCCTGCTCGCCCGCATCGGCTTCCAGGACCTGCCCGCGGTCGCCCCCGCCCCCCGCCTCCTCGAACGGGTGGACAAGGGCAGCTACGTGCGCGAGAAGATCCTTCTGCGCACGTCGCCGCGCACGGTCATGCCGGTCTACATCCTGTTGCCCAAGGAGGCGCCGCGGCCGCTGCCCGTCGTGCTGGCCCTGCACGGACACGGCTACGGCGTCAAGGACATCGTCGGGCTGTGGGAGGACGGCGCCGAGCGCGATGCCGCCGACGGCTACCACAAGGACTTCGCCGTGGCGTTGTGCCGGCGCGGCTTCGCGGTGGCGGCGCCCGAGATCTCCTGCTTCGGGGAACGGCAGACGGACTTCTCGCACCTCGACGGCCGCTTCGGCCAGCCGGTTCCCTACTGCTGCACCCACACCGCCATGCTTGCCTTCCACCTCGGTGGCTCGGTCGTGGGTCTGCGCGTCCACGACGGGCGCTGCCTCGTGGACTACCTGGGCACCCGCGCCGACGTCGACTGCCGTCGCCTCGGCGCCATGGGAATCTCCGGCGGCGGCATGCACACCTTCTTCTCGACCGCCTGCGACGAACGCATCCGCGCCTGCGTGGTCAGCGGCTACTACTGCAACTTCAAGGACAGCATCCTGGCCATGCACCACTGCGCCTGCAACTTCGTGCCGGGACTCGACGAGTTCGGCGAGATCTACGACCTCGTCGGCCTCATCGCGCCGCGCCCGATGCTCATTGAAGCCGGCACCCGCGACCCCATCTTCCCGCTCGCGGGGGTGAAGGCGGCGGTCGCCCGCGGCAACCAGGTCTACAAGGTCTTCGACGGCAGCCGCCAGATCGCGGTTGACTGCTTCGAGGGACGCCACCAGGTCAGCGGCGCCAAGGCCTACGACTTCCTCTGGGAACAGCTGAAGTAGAACACGGAATGCGGAATGCGGACGCCGGACGTGTCCGGAGGCGGACGAGACTCGCCGAGTGTCGGTGGCTCCTGCCAGCAGGCACAAAGAGTTGCCGGGAGTCGAAATGAGTCGAGGAGAGTCGAGACGAGTCGAGAGAAGTCGAGCGAATCGACAGGAATCGATAGGATTCGACAGGAATCGACACCCCTCGACGCCCCCGCTCCGACACCCGGTCCCGGAGATCCGGAGCCCCGAAGGCCCGAAAGCCCCAACAACGAAGCACGAGAGCACGAGCCCCCAAACCCGTGACGCCCAAGGAGTCTATCCCATGCAATTCGGCGTTTGCACTGGACCGGAGAGCGCCGCGGCCCTGAAAGCGGCGGGCTTTGACTACATCGAGGTCAACGTCCAGGCCCATCTCAAGCCCGAGTCCCCCGAGCCCGATGTCGCCCCCGTGCTGGCTGCGCTGAAGGCCTCGCCGCTGCCCTGCGCCGCCGCCAACTGCTTCCTGCCTGCGCACTTGAAGGTCACCGGGCCGGAGGTGAAGCTCCCGGCCCTTGAAGCCTACGTGCGCACCGCCTGCCGCCGCGCCCGCGCCGTCGGCATGCAGACGATCGTCTTTGGCTCGGGCGGGGCACGGCGCATCCCGGACGGCTTCCCCCGCGACCGCGCCTGGGCCCAGCTCGTCGCCTTCGGACGGCTGGCGGCGCCGATCGCCGCCGCGCACGGGGTCACCATCGTAGTCGAACCCCTCAACCGCGCCGAATGCAACGTGCTCACGACGGTTGCGGAGTCCGCAAACCTGGTGCGCGAGGTGGATCACCCCGGCCTCCGCCTGCTCGTTGATGCCTTCCACTGGGGGCGGGACAACGACGGCTGGGCCGACTTGGCCGCGGCCGGGCCGCTCCTGCGGCACGCCCACATTGCCACCTATACCACCCGTCGCGCGCCCGGCCTGGAACCCTGCGACTTCGGCCCGTTCTTCCAGGCCCTCGCCCGCGGCGGCTACGACGGGCGCATCTCCGTCGAAGGCGCCTGGCAGGACATGGCGTCCGACGCGCCGGCGGTGCTCGCCGAGCTGCGCCGTGCCGCCCGCCCGCCAGCATGATTCACTGACCGTTCCACAATCGTCTGGACAAGACCGATGGCGACCGGCGGGGTCCGCCGGCTCCAGCGTGCCCTGTTCAGATCATTTCGGGACGACCTGTCACCACGAGGACTCGATGGTTCACACGGCCAGAGCTTGCCCCGGCCCCCAACCCCCAACCGAAGGAGTGACCCCATGAATCCCACCCGTGTCCTCAGCCTCTCCGTACTCGTTGCCGCCGTTCTTCTCGCCGGAGCCGTCGCCCTGCGCGCCGATGACCTCACCTGGAACACCGGCAACGGCGACTGGGACGACGCCACCTCGAACTGGAACTGGAACCTCGAACCGACGACCTACACTGACGGCGGGGTTGACAACGTCACCTTCGACGACGTCGCCGGCACCGGCGGCACCATCGCCATCCAGGACCTGGACAGCAGCGGCGGCGTGACCCCGCTCTCAACCACCGTCTCGGGCGCCCTCAACTACACCTTCTCCGGTGCCTCGATCCTCGGCGGCACGCTGAACAAGTCCGGCAGCGGCGCGCTCACCCTGGCTAACGCCGCCAACAGCTTCAGCGGAATCAACCTGGGCGGGGGCGTGCTCGGCTACGCCAACGGGAACTGTCTGGGATCCGGCACCATCACCTTCAGCGACAACGCCAAGCTCTTCTACAACAGTCCTGCCGCGGCTCCTGTCACACTCCCCAACGCCATCCAGATCGCCAACGGCAAGACAGCCACCATCGAGTTGGATCACAACAGCTCTTCCACCCTGTGGCAGATTGCGGGCTTGATCAGCGGCGGAACGCCGGGCAGCCCGGTCACCGTCCGCCTGATCGAGCGGGTGCTTGGGCTGGGGAACTTCGATCCTGTAACGCTCACCAACACGGGCAACAGCTTCGTGGGGACACTGGAAATCGCGCAACGGACAGAGTTCGTCTACCAGGGCAACGACACTGTGTTTGGGCCCGCCGGCAACACGATCACCGTGAACGGGGCGTTTGCGATCCTCAACATGGGCGGCTTCACCCTGAACCGGAACGTGACATCGAGCGGCGTGGTGAAGAATGGAACCATTGCGGGTGTGGTGAGCGGCGGCATCTACCCGCAGGGAACAGTCCGACTGACCAATAACGCGAATGCCATCAACTCCTTCATTCAGATCTCGAGCAACGGTGTCCTGGCGGTCGACGACCCTCGGCAGCTGGGTGGCGGCAGCTACGTCGCGCTGATGGGCACGGCGAGTCCCGGCACGCTGCGCGTCCTGGGGACTCCCACCGCCAATTTCACCAACCAGCTCTTTGTCGAGACCGACGGGGGCTTTGTCGAGGTCGTCGATCCCTCCGCCGTCGTGAACTGGACCGGCCCCGTCTACACCCGGACCAGCGGCCCTACCACCGACAAGGTTACCAAGCTCGGGGCGGGCACGCTGACCTTGAGCAGTTTCTCGCAAGTCAATACCACTAGCCCCATCAGTCTCGTGGTGCAGAGCGGCCGGCTCAACGTCACGGATGCCGCCCCACCCGCAGGGAGCTTCAGCGATATCACGGTGATGACGGGTGCCACACTGGGAGGGACGGGCAGGATCAGCCTGGCCACCGGGAAGACGGTCACCGTCAACGCCGGCGGCACGCTGGCGCCGGGCATGAGCGCGGGCACGCTCACGGTGTCCGGCGGCCCGGTGAACTTCGCCGCCGACAGCATCTTCACGGTCGAGATCAACGGCACCGCCGTGGGGCAGTACGACCGCCTGGTCGTGACGCCGACGGGCTCGGTCACCGCCGCCGACGGCGCCCTGTTGGCGTTGGATTTCGATCCGCTGTTCACCGCGGCCGTGGGGGACATCGTCTATATTCTCGACAACCAGACGGCGTCGCCGATCCTCGACCTCTTCCAGTATGGCGAGGGCGACCTGGTGGGCGTGCACGGGGGGCTGAAGTGGATCTTGACCTACGCGGCGAACACCGGCGTCGGCTTCACCGGCGGCAACGACCTCGCGCTGATGGCGATCCCCGAGCCGGCGACCGGCGTGCTGGTGCTGCTGGCGGGCGTCCTGGCTTTGCGGCGGCGGAAGGCGTGAACATGGCCGTGTGTCGGCCGCGGGCCGCAGCCGCTCAAGGCGGGCCGATGGACAGGGACGCGGTCGGTGACGGCACTGCGACGCGAGAGCCTTTGCCGAATGAACTGCTGACAACCTGGCATGAACGCATGAGACGCAGGCCTTTCACCTTGGTCGAACTCCTGGTGGTGGTTTCGATCATCGCCATCCTGGCTTCCCTGCTGTTGCCGGGGTTGCGGGCGGCGCGCGAGAAGGCGCGGCGGGCGGCCTGCATGAGCAACCTGCGGCAACTCTACGTCGGCCTTGCCACGTACGCCGACGACCACGACGGCAAGATGCCCTACTACCCGTACACCGATCCCAGCTACGGCTCGGACGGATGCAGCTACTCGACCAACTACGGGCCGGCCGGCATGCCCAGGCGCGCCACCGCCTGGCCAGTCTTCCACCAGCACGAGTACCTCGACTGGCGACTGCTACGCTGCCCCAGCCAGGACTTCGCGCCGTCCACCGCAACCTACTCGCTGGGAGTCCATTACGACTACCGCTTCAACAGCGTGCGGGCGGTGACCTACTCCGGCGACGTCCCCGGGATTACCGGACAGACCCCCGAAGACCATGTGGCCGACTGCCTGGAGTTCCTCGAAACAAGGTTCTTCAACCACCCCCTGGCCGGCCGGGCGTCGGTGCTCTCCGACTCCTCGAACTACCGGGTCTGGGGTGGCGCCATCGTGATCCGCTCGGTCAACTGGCAGCAGCGCCGCTGGGCGCACGAGGACGGAGGCCACGTCGGAACCCTCGACGGGCGGGTGTTCTGGTACCCCAACAAGCGCGACATCTACCGGGCCTGGCCCAACCCCCACGGCGGCGGCAACACCTACTTCAACTGGGCGATTGATCCGTACGTGGACTGAGCCGGGCGGGTGCCGTGCCGCGCCTGGCGGGCGGCCTGCGGAGGAGGGCGGTCGCGCGGCCCCCGCGCGCCCCGGCCAGCCGGTTCAGAACGCCGGGTGTCCTACGGCTCCATGTCGAAGCTCCGGCGGGCCGGGCGGCCGAAGAACTGGAGGTCGGCGAAGTCGAGGAGGGCCTCCCAGTCGGCGGGGCCGTGGGCGTGTCCGCCGTCGCGGTACCAGAGGCCGATGCGCGTCTCGGCGCCGAGGAGGCGGAAGACCTCGCGGGCGGCCTCATGGGTGAGACGGGTGCCGCGCGGGCTGGCCCACAGATCCCCGCGGGCCTCGGTGGTCAGCAGGGCGCGGGGGGCGACCAGGGCCTTGACACTGTGCTGGTCGAAGGGCAGGGCCTCGACGCGCCCGACATACTCCTTGAAGCGCGGCGTGAACCAGTAGGGGATGGCGCGGAGGATGTCCTCGATGCGCTCGCCCTTTTCGTCGGGGAAACGGTAGCACCCGGCGCCGCCGCAACCAGAGTTGTTGGGGGCGGTCAGGGCGACGCGTCCGTCGGTGGCGCCGGCCAGCAGGGCCGCCTTGCCGCCGCGCGAGTGGCCGGTGACGGCGATGCGGCCGCGGTCAATGTCCTCGCACTGCATCAGGAAATCCACCACCCGGTGGAATCCCCAGGCCCAGGCGGCGAGGGCGCCGTAGTCTCCGTCGGGGTGGACACGGTAAAGCCCCTCGTCGCGGGCGTTCGAATAGCTGTCCGGGACGATCTCGACGCGGTTGAAGACGGCCACGGCGTAGCCGCGGCGGACGGCGCCGAGCAGGATCTCGTCGGTCAGCCCGCGCCAGCAGGCATCGCCGTCCACGATGGCCGGGAAGGGGCCCTCACCGGCCGGTTTCATGAGGAAGACGAGGAAGCTGAACCCGCAAGGCTGCGCGGTGAGGCGGTAGTGGGCGCACCTGGCCTCGGGGTGGTTGCCCGGCGAGTAGGGATGCAACAGCGAGGCCGAGACGGTGGCCGGGGCCGGGGGCAGGTGCCCGTACTGCAGGGTGAGGATGTCCTCGAGCAGCTCGGCCCGGCGTGCCGGCCACTGTTCCGGACGTGTCAGGCGCGCCCCCTTGCTGAAGGTGAGGAGGTCGGGCAGCGCAGCCAGGCGGGCATCGGATGCGGGCATGGTGTCCTCTCGATGGAGTTGGGGCTGGCCAGGCGCCGTCGCTCCGGCGGCCCGGCCCCGGCGGGGCGGTCGGACGGCCGCGGACGGCGTGGCCCGACAACGTACCGCGAGGGCAGGGCGGCGGCAAACCGGGCCGCGCATGAAGCGCCGCGAGGCCCGGCTTGCGTTTTGCCGGGCGGAGAGTATGTTTTCCCGGTCACTGCGTGCGGATTCCGGCGCGGCGTCCCTGTCCAAGTTGGAGACGGCCCATGTTGATGAGCATCCTCACCGGTGTGCTGTTCACGGTGGAGCTGGCCTGCGCCATCCTCCTGATCGGCATCATCCTCATCCAGCAGAGCAAACGCGAGGGCGGCCTGGGCGCCATCGGCGGCGGCATGACCGAATCCGTCTTCGGCGCGGCGACGGGCAACATCCTCACGCGCACCACGGTCATCCTCGCCAGCATCTTCCTGGTGACCACCCTGGTGCTGGCCGCGCTGGCCAGCCACCGCAGCAAAGCCCCCACACTGGCTGACAGGCTCGGCGCCAGCACGCCTGCCCCAGCCAGCGCCGACGAGACGGCCGCGGCCGTGACGTCGGCCTCCGCCGACGCCGCCCCCGCCGAGTCAGCATCCGACACCCCCGAGGCGGACACCGCCGCGCCCGCCGACAACGCCCCCGCGCCCCCCCGC
>MVZH01000176.1 GCA_002068325.1 Lentisphaerae bacterium ADurb.BinA184
CCGCCAGTTCCAGCTGGAGTCCCTCCCCGTTGACAGCCTCGATGCCGCCTTCACCGCCGACGCCCGCAGCCTCGCGTTCCACGATGTGCGCGTCGCCTCCCCGCAGTTCGACCGTTTCGAGGTGGAGTCCTTCACGGCCGACTGGCGCACCGGCGACTTCGAGCTGTGCGGGGAGGCCGAGGGCGACCCGCTGGCGCTCGGGGTTTTCGTTGACCCCGGCAACTCCCGCCAATGGTTCACCCGTGTGTGGGCGCCGTTTGCCTGGGGCGGCCCCGCCCCCCGCCTGCGTTTCGACAACCTCAGCTACCACAGCCGACCCGGCACCTGGTCGCTGGACGCCGTCATCGGGCTGGACGCCGGCCGGCCGAGCTTCCGCGGCCTGGCCGCCGACGCCCTGCAGGCGGAGATCATCCTGCGCCTGCCGGCCGCCATCGAAATCCGCAACCTGGCCGTGCAGCAGGGCGAGGCCGAGGTGCGCGGCGACATCCGATTCGACCTCGAAGGCGAGGCGATGGCCGAGTTCACCTGCGCCGGCGTGTTCGACCCCGTGGCCGCCTTCACCGCCGCCCTGCCCGAGCTGCGCGAAGACCTGGCCGACCTCGGCACCGGCCCCGGAACCCGCGTTGACATGCGCGGCAACCTCCACCTCGCGGGGGCCTCCCGCCCGCGCATCACCTGCACCCTCGAAGGCCCGCAGTTCCGGTTCCAGCGCCTGGTCACCGGCCCCTACCGCGGCGACTGGCAGCTCGTCGAGAACGACCTGCGCTGGAACCTGTCCGAGGCCGAGTTCCACGGCGGCGCCCTCTACGTCGCCGGCAACCACAGCAGCTTCCTCGGCTCCGGCCGCGTGGAGATCGGCGCCCGCGACGTAGATGTCAACAGCCTCCTCCGCCAGTTCCGCCCCGACCGCGAGCCGACCCGCCTCGGCAAACTCTCGGGCACCGCCGACGTCACCATCCAGCGCCGCGGTGCCGGCCGTCCCTGGCGCCTGACCGGGGGCGGACGGGCTCACATCACGGAAGGCAATCTCTGGGACGCCCCCCTGCTGGCCGGGCTCGGCACCCTCGTCGGCGCCGGCCGGATCGGCCGCATCTCGCGGCTGGACCTCGACCTCGAATTCCTCGGCGACCGCCTGCACGTGCCCGAGTTCGCCACTGACGGCACCATCCTCTCCCTCAAGGGCTTCGGCGACTACTACTGGGGGGCGGACCGCGTCAGTTTCACCGTCTCGGGGCAGGCCCTCAAGGGAACCAGCGTGGTTCCCATGGTGTTGCGGCCGCTGTCCTGGTTCTTTGACGCGCAGCTCGAAGGCCCCCTCGACAGCTGCGAGTGGCGCCTGCTCAACCCCCTGCGCCGCATCCTGCCCGGCCAGGACGAGCCCGCCCCCGAGACGCTGCCGCTACCGCCGGCGCACACCCCCGAGGGGACGAAATGAGCGGCCGCCGGCTCCATTCCCTGGCCGCCTGGCTGGCGATGACCGGCGGCGGGCTCGGAATCGTTCTGGCATTTTACGTGGCCGCGCACGCGTGGGAGCACAGCCGACTGCCGTTCCCGGCGAACCTGGGCAACGCCAGGGCCGCCGCGCTTCTCGCCCAACGGCCCGACCCGGCTGAACGACTGAAGTTCGCGATCGTCGGCGACATCAACAACGGCGTCGAGACGTTCGAGGCCGTCATCGCACGCCTGCGCGAGGAGAAGGACGTCAGCTTCCTGCTGCTGCTCGGCGACTGCGCCGCCGACCCCAACCCCCATCTCCACGACTACTTCGTGCGCGAGTTCGCGGAAACCGGACTCGCGCTTCCCACGTTCATCGTCGCGGGCAACCACGACGTTGATGCCGGCAAGTTCGACTACACCCAGTTCGAGTCCCTGTACGGCCCGGCCAACTTCAGTTTCCGCTTCCATGGGGACCTGTTCGTCGGGCTCGGCGGCCTCCACACCCCGCAGAAGCGTCGGGAGACGCTGGCGTTCCTCGAACACACCCTGCGTGACGCGCGCCCGGCCGTTCGCCGGATCTACGTTTTCATGCACTTCGCCCCCACGGCCGCCAGCGGCATCCCGACGGACGGCTTCGATGATTCAACGGAGTTCCAGGCCCTTCTGGAAACCTACCGGGTCAACTACGTGTTCAGCGGACACTACCATCGTCTGGCCCGCACCGAGGTCAACGGGGTCGTCTACTTGGTGTCGGGAGGCGGCGGCGCCCGCCTGCGGCACGACCAGTTCGAGGACATCGGACTCTTCCACCACCTCACCCTCATCGAAGCGGGCAACGGTGTGACGTCGGAACACATCATTCCCATCCCGCCCGCCAGCCTGGTCGCACAGGGCCTTGAACACCATGTCGAGCGCTTTGCCTTGACCGTCCTCGTCCCCGCATTCGGGAGCGCCCCGTTGCTCTGCGGCCTGATGGGGCTGGCGGGGACGGGGGCGTTGGCCTGGGGCGTGTCAGTCCTTTGGCGTCAACGCCGGCGCGGCAGTCGCCGGCCGGGCCGGACGCACGACAGAGCGCCGGACGCCAGAGTCCCCGAGTGACAGGGAGACGTCCGGGCGGAACGCTTTCACCCTCCCTGCCCTTTGCCATGGCCCCCGGCTGGCGTGCGCCGTGGCCTTGAGTTCCTTCACAGTCCTTGCCGGCGAACGGACGATCCGCCTCGCCAGCTGGATCGAGCGAGACTGGCCGCGCACCCTGCTGAACTACGACTTCGCGTTCAAGGCCGGCGAGTTCGCCGAGGGCCGTCTCGAAGTTGCGGACTCCGCAGGCCGGCCGGTCGAAGCGCAGACCGCGGTGACGGCGCGGCACGCCGACGGCTCGATCCAGTCCTGCCGGATCAGCTTCTACAGCGACCTGAAGAAGGGCGAGACCCGGCAGTGGACTCTGAAGTCCGCCGACGCGCCCGCGGCCGTCGCCCCGCGCGCGCAGGCGACGCTGAAGGACGGTGCGCTCGAGGTCAGCAGCGAGTCCGCCGGCGTCCGTATCCCGGCGCCGGGGGGGAAGGCGTACGACACCCCCGTCGAGCCGGCCGCGGTGCCCGCGCCGATCCTTGGTTGGCGGCTGGCCAGCGGCATCTGGGCGGGCAAGGGCTGGCTGGAGGGCGACCGCAAGGTGGCGGCGTGGTCGCAGCGCGTGGTCGCCGACGGCCCTCTCTACAAGGAGTACGAATACAACGCCAGGTTCGCTCCCGAGGGCGTGTACACCGTGCGCGTGCGCGTCGAGGCCGAGCTGCCGCTGGTGCACGTGGCCGAGGAGTACGACATGGGCGGCGCCACCGCGGGCAGGGATTTCCTCGTCCTGCAGCTCAACGACGGATGGACGGCGGACACCGCCATGTTCGCCGCCGACCGGCTGCCCGCCGGCAGGCAGAAGCGCCTGCGCGACCGTCGCGTCGAGCACGACTCCTGCGTCTGGCAGGAGGCGATCGAGCTCGACAAGGACCGCGAACACTCGCGGCTCTACTGCTGGGGGGACTGGGGACCGAAGGCGTTGTGGTACGTGATCTACGGCGACGGCGGCGACGCCGCCTCGCCCTGCGTCGGCGTCATGAGCGAGCACGTCGGCGCCTGGCGCCTGCCCAACCAGTCGGTCTCGTCGTTCTGGTGGATGCAGGACGGCCGGGTTCTGGCGAAGCTGCGGACGTCAATCAATCTCAACGGCGCGCCGCAGAATCCGTTCTCGACGGAGGAGATCGATCCCGCGCTGCCGCAGACGCTGGGGCGGCGCCTGTGGTCGCTCGTGCTCGGCCCGCGGCCCATGGCGGCGAAGACGACGACGGTGAAGGACGGCAAGGAGACCGACGTCGAGGCCCCCGTCTACGCGACGATGGACCTGTACCGCAGCTACTACAGCTTCATCACCTTGGACGACTACAAGGACTGGGTGCTGGAGTGGCCGGAGGACCCGAAGCTGGAACACCCGCGCGCGGTCCTCACCGGGGCCCAGCTCGCGAGCCTCCGGAAGAACCTCGACCGCTGGCCGGGCAGGGAGCCGCTGAAGGGTACCTTCCTCGTCAGCGGCGACCCGAAAGCGGCGGTGCGCGAGGCGGAGAGCGCCATCGCCTCGCTGGACAGCCGTTTCGCCCAGGCCCTGCCGTACTTCCTGACCCACTACCGGCAGACGCAGTTCGACTACGGCGCCATCTTCCCGGCGGAGAGCGCGCTTGCCTGCCGCGAACTGCCCGCCGACCTGCGCACCCGGCTGCGCGCCAAGCTCGCGGCCATCTGCCACATGCTGACGACGCCGGACTTCAACCCGCGCGGGGCCGGCGTGCACATGGGCAACCCGAACATGGCCGTGAACCGCTACATGGGCCTGCCCGTCTACGCCACCCTGATCCAGGACCACCCGCGGGCCAGGGCCTGGCTTGACGACGCCGCCGTCTATACGAAGTGGAAGGCCTCGTACAACATCACGTCCGGCGGCGGCACCTTCCGCGAGAACCCCGGCTACGCCACCTACGGCCCGAGCATCTTCCTCGGCACCGCCGCCATCGCCCTGCGCAACGCCGGCTACGACTTGGACCGGTTCGAGAACCTGAAGGATCTGGGCCGCTACTTCCGCGACATTGACACGCCGGTCACCGCGCCGCGCGGGGTGTGGCGCAAGGATCACATCGAGTGGCTGGCCGGCCGCAAGGTCCGCGTCCTGCCCGGCTTCGGGAACGGCGCCGACGTGGCCGGCGGCCAGACCGAACTCCTGCTCGCCAACCTGACCGCCACCAGCGATCCCGCCTACGCCGCCGAGCGCCTCGCGGTCTGGGAAGAGTGCGGCGCGTACTTCGGGACGGAACAGGTCTACCCCGGCTTCTGGTTCTACTGGAACCCGGACCTCAAGCCGGTGAAGCCGCAGCGCCGCGATGCGGTCCTGGCCGGGTTCGGCGGCGTGCTGCGCGCCCACGCCGACAGCCCCGAGGAGACCTGCGCCATGCTGCGGCAGGGCTATACGCAGAGTCACTGGAACCCCGACCAAGGCACGTTCGTGCTCTACGCCCGCGGCGCCTGCCTGTGCCCGCCCACCGGATGGGGCTACTCGGGAACGGCCGGCATCTGCCACGACTCGCGCATCTGTTTCGGCGAGCCGCTCGCCGACCACGAACACGGCCGCGTCGATACCAACATCGAGGACTACGGCTCGACACCGGCCGTCGGCTACCTGCTGGGCCGCCAGACGTTCCTCAAACGCTGGGACAGGACGAAGACGCTGCCGGGCAACTTCGACTGGAGCCGGCAGGTGATGATGCTGCGCTCGGCCAGGCCCGACGGCGCCAACTACATCGTGGTGCGCGACAGCACGCAGGGCGAATGCCCCCTGCCGAGCTGGTGGTACCAGTGGCTGGTGGCCAAGGCCGAAAACGTCAGGCCGGTCGCCGGCGGCGTGCGTGCCGACTGCCTCGACGGCGTGAAGCTGGACGTCGTGTTTGCGGACCCCGCAGACGCCCAGGTGAGCGTCAAGGGCACCCGGGTGCAGGGCTTCCAGGAGGACTACAGCCAGCTCTGCGTCAACCAGCCGGCCGGCAGAGGGTACACGACGGTCTTCTATCCTTCCAGGGGCGCCGAAGCGGGCGTGGGCAAGGTCGAGGCGCTGGCTGACGGCGTCGTGCGCGTGACCACGCCGGAGTCCGTGGACTACGTGTTCTGCGCCGTCGGGAAGCCGGTGGTGTTCAGGAACGACGAGGTTGAGATCGCGGCGCAGGCCGGGGCGGTGCGCGTCTTCCCGGACAAGGTGCTGCTGGTGAACGCCTCGGGGATCGCGGGCCGCGTGGGGTACAAGGGCGCGGTGGCGGAGGGCGTCGGGCCGTTCGAGGAGAGCCTCACGCCGGGCGGCAAGGCGAAGACGGTCAGGACCGGGCGCGAACTGGCGCGCGTCGAGGAGCCGAAAGGCGGGGGCGCCCTCTACACGTTCGACGGTCGGACGCCGGTCGCGCCGGACGCCGCCGCCACGGCCGACGGCCTGACCGGCTGGGTGCGCGTCGAGGGCGAGCGGCAGACGTTCGTCGCCGCGGCCGGCAACGGCGTCCTGCGCTGCGGCGATTTCTACGTCAAGGGCGAGGCGCCTTTCACCTGTGTGCGCGAACCGGGGAAGATCACGCTCCGCGCCGAGGGCCGTCGCCGCATCTTCCAGATGCCGATCCCGGAGAACATCGTGCCGGCGAAGCTGCTGCCGCCCAAGGACAGTCTGCCCGAGGATTTCAAGCAGAACTGGTCGGTCGGCGGCTGGATCAACTGGCCGTGGGCGGTGGACGTCAAGGTGGACGGCACCAGCGTGCAGGGCGGCTGGTACGACGGCCTGATGGCCGTCGGCCTGGACGACGGCAGGCATGAGGCCGTGATCACGCCCTACACCAACCCGCCGGTGTGGCCGGAGAACGCGTGGACGCGGCGGCTGCCGTAGCCCGGCGCGTCGCGCCCGCCGGCGCCCCGCAACCTGCCGTGCCCCAGCCTCAACGCGGGTACTGTCCGTGTTCGAGGCAAGCCTCGTAGACGGCCGCCAGGTTGTCGAGCGGCACGCAGGGCGGCAGGTTGTTGGCTTCTTGGAGGATGAAACGGCCGCCGTCCTTGATCCCCGACAGCAGGATGTCGCGGGCCCGCGCATGGCATTGCTCCGGGGTGCCTTGACGCAGCAGGCTGACGGGTGGCCCCCCCGAGATCTCAATGTCCGGCCCCAGCTCCGCGCGCAGGCGTCCGTGGTCCACCGGGAAGCCGGTGTCGAAGGAGACGACGCCGAGCCGGTCAACCAAGGTCTTGAAGTGGCGGGTGGCATCGCCGCACAGATGGATCGAGCGGCGGCGGCTGGCCGGCGTGGTGTCCGAGATCGAGGCGTACCAGAACTCGTGCACCGGGGCGACGCGTTCGACGTACATGGCGGTGCTGATCAGCTGGACCGAGTCGTCGGCCGCCCACCCCCAGTCGCCCTTCTTCCAGCCGCCCGCCAGCCCGGCCAGGGCCTGATTGCGCAGGAGGCAGGCCTCGGTGATGTGCCGCAGCAGCCGCTCCGCCCTCTCGGGATCCGCCGCCAACAGCAGGAAGACGTCCGAGCCGAAAAGATTGGCGGCGACGGTCAGCGGCCCGTCGAACCCTACGCCAAAGGCGGCGACCGTCCCCTTGCGCCCGAGGTGGGAGAAATGCTCCGCCTCGGCCACCAGGCGCTCGCGGAAGGCCAGCCGGTCCCGGACCCATGGGTTTTCGAGCGGCCGTGAGAAGTCGCGTGCCAGGAAGGCATCCACGTCATCAAGGGTGAGGAACTGGTGGGTGCACGGCACCTGCCCGGGCTCGTAGCGCACCTCGGCGCCGAAGTAGGCGGCGTCGTAGACGTTCTGGCTCTCCACCGCGAAGCGCCACTGCGCCGGCAGCTCGCAGGAGGAGTCGCAGGTGCGGTTCAGGGTGGTGGCGAGGTACTCGGCGAAACGGGCCTGGACGGCGAGGCTGACGCGCGGCTCGTGGAGGAACTCGCGGTAGCCGTAGCCCTCGGGGTTCAGCTCGGGATTGAGCAGCACGATGCGGGAGTTGGCGGTCCATCGCAACGGCACCCGGGTCGGCCGGCGCTCCTGGTAGGCCTTCCAGACGGCCGCCTTTTCGGAATCCGAGGGGATCTGCAGCATGGTCAACGGCTCCTGGTCCAGCCTAAGCTATTCATGAACAAAGAGGTAACGGAGCTGGCAGAGGCGTATCTCATGGGTTCGCAACAACCTACGATCCACTGAGAGAGGCGTCGGTTCTTGCGCCGTCCAACCGCACGTGGGGTTGTAACCTTCTGCAACGCAAACCCTTCGTTGCCTCCGTTTTCTCCTTGTGAACAAACCAAACTAGTTCCCTGTCGCCCGGCGCACGGGGCGGCGCGGCGCACGCGGGTAGCTGCGGTTCTGGCGGTGGGCCTCTTCGATGACGGCGATCTGCTGGCGCACCTGTTCGAGCGGCACCTCGAGCGGCGCGTCGGCGGCGAGGTGGGCGTGAAGGTTGGTGTAGAAGAGCCGCGCCATGGTGCCGAACAGATCCTTGGACTCCGGCGGCACGTCCCATTTCTCCTCGTGCCAAGGCAGGGCCTCGCCGCAGTAGGCCAGGTTGGGCAGGGGGGTCTCGAGCAGCCTCTGCGGCGGCGCCTCCTCCTCCCGGAAATACTTCCACTCGATGTGGGTCATGGTTCCGGCGAGGCTGCCGCGGCTGCCGCAGACGACGTAGGTGTAGGGGCTGTACGCCGAGCAGGAGGAGATCTCCAGATCCACCATCGGCCGGCCCGGCCGCGTGAGGATGAGCTTGACGTGATCCTCGGCGTCGCCGAACGAGTTGACCCGGTCCATGACACAGGCGACCGTGGGCATGGCGTCGCGGCCGACGAAGTGCAGGGCCTGGTCGAGGGGGTGGGGGCCGGTGTTCAGCAGGCTGCCGCCGTTCATCCGCCGCAACGTCTGCCAGTCCCACCGCCGCCCGAAGCCGTTGAAGCGGATCTTGACCAGCACGATGCGGCCGAGAACCCCCGAGTCCACCACCTCACGGACCTGCCGGAAGTAAGGGGCGAAACGCGACTGCTGGAAGACGGCCAGCCGGCGGCCGCGGCGGCGGGCCCGGGCGATCAGCCGGTCGACCTCGGCGGCGCGCCGCGCCAGCGGCTTCTCGCACAGCACATTGAACCCGGCATCGAGGATCTGCGCCGTGAGCGGCACGTGCAGGTGGCTGGGCGTGGCGTTGACGATCAGGTCGAGGTCACCGCGCCCGAGCAGGCCCTCCAGCGACGGATAGGCGTCGCAGCCGAAGGCGCGCCGGGCGCTCTCGCAGCGGTCCGGCAACGGGTCGGCGACGGCGGCGATCTCGAAGAGCTCCGGCATGCGGCTGAGGGAGTCGGCGTGGATGGCGCGTCCGCTGCGCCCCTGCCCGAGGATGCCAACCTTGAGTCGTTTCATGGGCCGCGAATCCTTTCCTGCAGGGGATGGTGAGGCGGCGTCAGGGCGCCGCGGACAGATGCAGGGCGGTGACACTGTCGCCGGCAAAGCGTCCGCTGAAGTCGAGGATCGGGAAGGCGTTGGGGTACTTGTCGATAGCCCGCCCATTGTCGAAGCCGCGGTGCCATTCGGTGCCGCCGCGGTCGCGGTCGACGATCAGGGGGCTGAAGCCGACCACCCCGAGGTCGGCGGCGCGCACGGGACGCGGCTTGGTGAAGTAGTGGTTGATGAACAGGTGCCAGCGATAGCCGCCCGCCGTGCGCTCGGCGCCGGAGTCCGCGGCCAGATGCATGCCGCGGCCGACCCACGGGATGAGGGTGGCGGAGAAGCGCGGGCTGTCGGTGACCGAGAGGATGGCGATGTGCACGTCGGAATCGAAGCCGACCCCGGCCA
>MVZH01000177.1 GCA_002068325.1 Lentisphaerae bacterium ADurb.BinA184
AAACAGCGGTGCGGCGGGGGCCGCGCGCGCGCCCGAGGACAACCCCCACGAGCCGGGCCCGCTGCTGGCCGTGCGCGGCGAGGACGGAGTGTGGCGGGGCGAGGGACGGCTCGTCCTGCCCGCGCACGTGCGGGTGGTGCAACGGCGGACGGAGGTGCTGACCGCCGGGCCGTTGTGCCTGCGGGTGCGGGTCGCCTACGCCCTGTCAACCGGCGCCGAATACGCCGTCACCTTCACCGCGCACCGGGGCGAGCCTTGCCTGCTGGCCCACGAAGTCTCCCCGCCCCTGGCCGGGGCCGCCTTCGAGTTCTCGCTGCGCGAGTTCAGCGGCGGACGGGGCTACCTGCACTGGACCCCGGAGAACGGCAACCGCCACTGGAGCGACCTGGCGGCCGACGACCGCGAACTGGCCCGGCTCCAAGAATCGGTGGCTTGGTGGATCCCCCCCCAGGGATTCGCCTACGCCATGACCGCCGGCACCCTCGATTCAAACGACTACATCGGCGTCTTCACCGTCCGCCGCGGCGACTGGACCGACCGCGAATTCGACCGCCTGACCCGCGGCCCCATCAACCCCGACGGCTCGCCCAACCATGAGCTGGACTGGCCATACCCCGAAATGGTCGGCTCGACCCTCTCGATGATCACCGCCCACACCCGGGCCGACGGCGACGCGCTCTTCCGTTTCGGCCTCTTCGATGGCGAACGCCACTGGGGCATCCTGGCCTCGACCCTCCAACGCAACGACGGCCCGTGCAAGGAGATCTCCTCGATCCAGCACAAGAACTCCTCGCCGCGGCTGCAGGAATTCAAGGACTGGCACCTCGACGAGCCGGACGCCGTCTCGCGCCCGCATCTGGTGGCACGGCGCAAGGATCTGCGCCGCCTGCGGGCCCGACGCGTGGCGCCGGCCTTCCGCCGGGTCTGGGAACGCCTCGGCGCAGGCCGCGCCGCCGGGGCCGCACCCGCCCTGCGGGCGATCCTCGAAGGCGATCCACTCGCCCTCTGGCGCAGGAAACGCGAGCTGGCCGGCGTCGCCCACATCCGCGCCCGCATGACCCTGCTGGGCCGCGATTTCGCCGACATGTATTCGCCCGTCGGGGCCCGCCCCATCACCCCCTGGGCCGAGGAGTACGACCTCATCGCCCCAACCGGCGCCTTCACCCCCGACGAGGAACGCCTCACCCGCGCCTTCCTCATCCTCATGGGGCACCTGTACATGAGCCCCGACCTGATGAACTGGAAGTTCGGCTCCCGCAACTGCAACTTCGAGGCCGACCGCACCGACGTGGTCGGCGCCGTCGGCCTGTGCTTCCACGGCCATCCCGACGCCGCCGCCATGCTGCACCACGTGGTCGAACTCATGGAACGCTCGATCAACACCTATTCGACGCCGGGCAGCGGCAAGTGGTACGAAAATCCGGCCTGCTACTACCTGCAGGCCGCCAAGTGCCGCTGCAACCTCGCCTTCCACCTCGCCACCCACGGCGTCTGCGACGTCACCCGCCTGCCCCGCTTCCGCGAGTTCCTGCGCTGGGGCATCCTCCTGCTCACCCCGCCCTGCCCCAGCGACGAGGCCGCGATGCGCGACGGCCTGACCGCCCGCGACTACGCGGCGGCGACAAAGGTGCGGCGCCTGCCCCCGGTCGGAGACCACGCCCGACTCGGCCCCTGGGTGCCGGAACACTACGCGCTCATGGCCAGGCTCTACCGCCAGGCCGGGGACGACGCCTTCGCCGATGAACTGCTCGGCGCCTACCAGTCCGGCGGCGCCGACGGCGGCTACTTCGGCAACCTGCCCCTGCTCTTCGCACGCCTCGAGGACGCCGACATGCGCCCCGCCCCGCCGCTCCGCCTGGCCAGCCGAAGGCTCGAAGGCTTCGGCGCCATCCTGCGCGGCAACGTCCACCGCGACAACGAGTTCTGCCTGCTCCTCAAACAGGGGCCGGGCGGATACCGCTACCACCGGACCGAGGGCAGCTTCATCCTCTTCGCCCACGGCCGGCCCCTGGTGTACGACGGCGGCGAAGCCGGCGAGACCTGGCGGCACTCGACGCTGTCCTTCCACGACAGCCACATGCCGCTGGCGCCCGGCCACGTCACCGCCTTCCATTCCGACGAGACGATGGACTTCGTGCAGGGGGTCCACCCGGCGGCGCTGGCCCCCGGGGACGCCGTGTTCTTCAGCGACCGCTGCGACCACGAGCTGGTGCCGCTGGCCTGGCAACGCTTCGCCGAAACCGAGCCGGCCGACGTGCGCACCGTCCTCTGGGTCAAGGACGAATACGTCATCGTGCATGACGACCTCGCCCTGCCCCCCGGCGTTTCCACGCACTGGCACCTCCAAGTGCTGGCGCACGACGAGATGCACGCGGGCGACGGCTGGCGTTTCCGCGGGCGTTTCGGCACCGATCTGCAAGTCGTGCTGCCGGGGCAGTCGTTCACGGCGGCGCGGGTCGAGAGCCAGCCGATGCTCGAATACCACGCGCCCGCCGCAGGCCCGGTGGCCATGCGGCACCTGCGCCTCGACGCCACCAGCCCGGCCGGGGTCCTCGCCGTCCTGCGGCCGCTCGCCCCAGGCAAGGCGCCACTCGAGGTCACCGCCATCCGCCACGACGGCCGCCTCATCGGCTGCCGGATCGCCGGCGATGGCCTCGACGACACCATCCTCCTGACGCGCCGCACGACAACCTGGGCCAGCGACGGCATCCACTTCCACGGACGCGCCGCCGCCATCCTCCGCCGCCCGGACGGCCCCCGCGCACGCCTGCTGGCCGGGCAAAGCCTCGAGGTGACGCCGGCCGGCGGCCCTGGCCCCGTGGCCGCAAGGATCGAACCCACATGAGTGCAGCTCCCGCAAAGACTGTGATCGTCACCGGCGGCGCCCAAGGCATCGGCAAGGGCGTGGCGCTGCGCCTTGTCGAGGACGGCTGGAGCGTCGTCATCGCCGACCGCGACGAGGAGGCCGGACAGGAAGCCGCCGCCGAACTCGCCGCGCGCGGCCAGGTGCGCTTCATCCCGACAGACGTCAGCCGTGAGGAATCTGTGCGCGCCTTGGTTGCGGAGTGCCTGGCCGCCTGCGGACGGCTCGACGCCCTCATCTGCAACGCCGGGCTCGCCGACCCCGGCGCCACGCCGGTCGAACGGCTCGAACTGGGCCAGTGGCAACGCGTGCTCGACACCAATCTGACCGGCGTCTTCCTCTGCGTCAAACATGCCGCCCCGCATCTGCGCGGACAAGGCGGAAGCATCGTCACCATCGCCTCCACCCGCGCCCTGCAGTCGGAGTCCAACACCGAAGCCTACACAGCGTCGAAAGGCGGGGTGGTCGCCCTCACCCACGCCCTCGCCATGAGTCTCGGCCCCGCCGTGCGCGTCAATTGCATCAGCCCGGGCTGGATCGAGACGCACGACTGGCAGAAGAGCGCGCGGCGGCACGCCCCCTGCCTGCGGCCCGAGGATCACCGGCAACATCCCTGCGGCCGCGTCGGCGCCCCTGCGGATATCGCCGCCATGGTCGCCTTCCTCATCTCCGACCAGGCCGGGTTCATCACCGGCCAGAACTACGTCGTCGATGGCGGGATGACCCGCAAGATGATCTACGTGTAGCCCCCTCGACGGCGCTCAGCGGCACATCACAGGGGTAACGTGGGTACTCTATGCCCCAAGACAGTTGCGGTCTTGCGGCGGAACGCTCGTGCCGTCCCGGTAGGGCCGGTTGGGTTCCTCGCAACGCCGGTAGCGGTAGGCATGGTAGATGTTCCGGTTGGCGAACTGGCCGTGCGACGGCGCCCGCAAGAAGGCCTCGAAGACGTCGGCCGGCACGTCGCTGTATTCATACACGGCATTGCCGTCAAACTTTATATACAGAACCCGGCGGCCGGCGCTGTATCCGGCCGAGACGATGTGCGACGAACGCACGAAAACCTCGAACACCGTCTCGTCCGGGAAACCGGGTGTGAACGGCCGCCGCCGGTAAGTATGCCTGGGGTTGCCCTGCCGCTGACGGAACCACTCCGCGCCCATCCCGACCTCCGGGCCGCCGAGACGTCGGCGCCAGGGTTCGTCGAGGTACTCGCTGAGCAGTTCGTAGGCGGCATTGATCCGTTGGGCCATGACGGTGGCATGCGCGATCTCCGCCGGGGTCCGGAAGCGGTCGGGATGCCATTGCAGCATCAGCTTCCGGTAGGCCCGCTTCAGGGAGTCCCTCGCGGGAACCGCCTCATTGAAGCCGAGGATTCCCGCCGCTTCATCGTAGGTCATGATAGCACGCTCAGGCTTTCGCGGGCAGTGCGCCGTCGAGGCCCGGCGGCTGGATGCAATCCGACGTCACCAGCCGGGCGGGATCGGGGAAGCCCGGCGGCAGGCCGGGGGCGGTGACCGGTTCGCCGCGCTCGAGGCGGGCGGCGACCTCGAGGTTGAGGGCGAGAAGCTGGGCCAGCAGGTCGGCCTTGGGATCGAAGCCATAGGCCTCGAGCACGGCGGCATCGAGGGCCGCGTGCGCGTCCTTGAGCGGGTTCTTCCCCGGCAGTTCGAGGGTGCGGTAGAGCGCGCGCAGGCCGCCCTTCATATTGGGCAACGCCTCGGCGCGGATTCTGCGGACCTCGCAACCCGCGGCCGCCACCGCCTCGATCTTGGCGATGGCGGCGGGGGCGAGGCGGCCTGCAACGGCTCCGCCGCCGTCCGTACCCGCGCCCGTATCCCCAGCCGACCCGCCTCCCCCCAACTGCGGCCAGGGAAACGTGTCGAAGACCGCATCGGAGGAGTAGTTGTAGTCCTCTTCGTTCTTGAGCCTGGAGGCCCGGCGTTCGTACCACGCCGCATGGGCGACCGATTGTAGCACACCGAACGAGTAGTCGTCCTCCAAGGCAAAGAGCTGGAGTTTGTCTCCAGGTAGAATGCTCGTTGATATGAACGTGAAGACGAAAGGCCGGCGCTGGGTTCGCGATCCCGCCAGGATACGCCGATAGCCCTTCATCCACGTACGCAGCTCGGTCCGCTGCGCCCAGAACGTCCACCAGCGAGCCAAGTGCTCCTCCCGGGGTCTGACCATGTCGCTATTCCCTCCGGCCACTTCGTGAACCTTCGCCTGAACAGAGGGTAGCACATGGAAACGCAGGTGTTTCTCTATTGGGGGAGACTGCGCCAAGTCGAGAATTGACCGTCCGAAAGCGTCCACCAGGTATCTTCTGGGTGTGCCGTCACCAGAGGCCAACTCGCGGCCAATCAAGTAGGGACGGATGAAATCCACGGCCCGGCCATCCTGCCGGATCAGTGCCGATGCCTCCCCCGGGGACAGGACGAAAGCATCATACCCAGGCGTCACACCCTGGAAGGCGCGCTGGGGGTGACAGTTGACTCCGAGCCTGATGGCTGTGCTCACATCCGTCCTATCCGACAGTGCCGAGTTGATATGCGGGCACGTCCGGAAATCGAGTTCGTACTGTTTGCTGGCGGGGCCTTCGCCGCGTTTGCGTTTTGCGGACTTCGCAGACTCGACCTTGTACCAGAGCTTGCGCGCCTTCGGGAGTAGGACGGGATCCTGGGTTCTGACCCAGTTGACGATGGAGACGTGGACGTTGGCGTCGCCGGACCAGGGCTGGTTCTCAACCGCCTCGACGATGGTGCCGTCCTTGACGATGCGGTCGAGGCCGCCGACGCGCGACTGATTGTTGCGGATGTTCTGGGTGCCGACCAGCCCGGCCCGGCCAGCCACCGGATCGGCCGCGGTACACGGCGGTAGGTGCTCGGCCGCCCGCCGCAGCCAGTATACGCAGTAGTCGGCCATGCCGGGCACCTCAGGATACGCCTCGCGCAGGCCGTTGACGTAGTCGGGCCCGCGCTCGGGCTTCAGGCGCTTGGCGCCGAGGAACGGCGGATTGCCGATGATGACGTCGGCCTTGGGCCACGGGGTGGGCACGCCGCCGGGCATGAGCAGGGCATCGCAGGCGACGAAGTTCGCATCGAGGTTGTCCAGCGGCAGGGCCTTCTCGGTGATGCGCATCTCGTCAATCGCCAGTTTGCGCGCGATCATCATGGTGACCTTGGCGGTCTCGACGGCGAACGGCAGGATGTCCAGGCCGTAGAAGTTCTGTGCGCTGAGGAAGCTCAGGCGGCCTTGGCCAGGTTGGGCCTCGCTCTTGAATTCGTCCATCCGCTCGAAGAGCCGGGCTTCCAGGCGCTTGAGCTCGCGGTAGGCGATGTAGAGGAAGTTGCCGGAGCCGCAGGCCGGGTCGAGGACGCGGAAGCTGTGCAGGCGGTCGCGCAGCTCGCGCAGGCGGCGCAGGGTCTTGGCGCCCTCGATCTGTTCGCGCCACGGTTCGACGATGGTGGGGCCGACGATCTTCATGATGTCGGCCGGGTGCGTGAAGTGGGCGCCGAGGGCGTGGCGCTCGCCGGCGTCGAGCGAGTCCTGGAAAAGGGCGCCGAAGATCTCGGGCTGCACTTTCGACCAGTCCGAGGCGGCGGCCTGGCGCAGGAGGTTGAGCTCGACGATGTCCAGCTCGATGGCCGCGGACTCCGCAAACAGCCCGCCGTTGAAGTAGGGCACGCCCCTGTAGCGGCCGCCGGTGACCGGCCGCGCGCTGTTCATCGCCGCGAACAACCCACCGAGCAGGTCGAAGCTGTCCTCGGCCTTGGCGCAGTCGGCGAGCAGCCGCGCCACCAAGTACTTGTCGAGAAGTCCGATGTCTTCGGAAAACAGCGCCACAAGCACCTGCAGGACAAAGCGCTGGGCCAGCTCGCGCTCGACGCCGCGCCCGACGAGGTGCCGGAAGCAGGCGGCAAGCTGGTCGGCAGCCTGGCGGGTGACGGCGACGCGGTCGTTGCCGAAGGTCGGCTCGGGGTTGCCGGGGGCGAGGAACGCGAGCGCGCCAAAGCGGTCGGGCAGATCGGAGAGCGCGAGCGTGTCCACCGGCGCGTCCATCTGCGTCTCGAAGTCGTAGACGCGGAACTCGTCGAAGTTGCAGAGCACGACGTAGCGCGGCCGGTCGGGGACGAGCCGCACCCAGTAGTCGAAGGCTTGGCGGTAGTACTTCTGAAGGTCGGCGCCGCGCCGCTTCATCTCGACGAGAACGACAGGCTTCCAGACGTAGTCGGCGAAGGCGATGCCGCCGCCGTCCTCCGCGGCCTTGCGCACACGCACCTCGGGCGAGCCGCCGACATCCAGGCAGCCGGGCTGCCCGAAGGCCTGGAACAGGCGGTCGAGGAAGATGTGGGCCTGGCTCTTCTCGTCGCCGGTGATATGGCTGTGCGCCCAGGCCACGAAGCCGGTCAGCCGTTCGCGCTTCATCCGCACCGTTCCCCTGGCGCCGCGCACCGTGACCGTGGCGCGCGGCAGGCACGGTTACTCTATCCGCTGCGGCCCACGGCGCAAGCGCAACAGCGCCCCGGCAACGCGCCGGGGGCCGCCCTGGCCCCGCGCGCTGTCGTCAGTTCGCGAAAGCGCGGCGATGCGGTCTCGCACTCTCGCGCGCTCACGCCCGCGTTGCCGAGCGCACGCGAGACGGGACTGCGCGGCCGACAGAGTGCGGGGTCTGTCCCTGCGAGTGTCCGCCCGCGGCCGATGTGCGTGAAAACGGCGGCGTTTTCACGCACTCGTCCCCTCCTGCGGCTGGCCGGCAAAGGGGCCTGCAACCCGTCTGCCGATGCACATCCGCCTGGCCGCCCGGAGAGAACTGTTTCGCGCGTGCCCGCGCTAGCGCGCGCGAGAGAGAGACCGCACTGCGTGGTCGACAGAGTGCGGGGTCTGTCCCCAAGAGCGAGAGAGCGCGGGGTCTGTCCGCAGGAGTGCCACGCTGGTCAGCAGTCGCCCCCAGCCGATGTGCGTGAAAACGGCGCCGTTTTCACGCACTCGTCCCCTCCTGCGGCTGGCCGGCCAAGGGGCCTGCAACCCGTCTGCCGATGCATGTCCGCCGCCTGGCCGTCCGGCGGGAATTTTCGCGCGCCCGATCTGGCGCGCGCGAGAGAGAGACGGCACTGTGCGGTCGGCAGAGTGTGGGGTCTGTCCCCAAGAGCGAGAGGGCGCGGGGTCTGTCCGCAGGAGTGCCACGCTGGTCAGCAGTCGCCCCCAGCCGATGTGCGTGAAAACGGCGCCGTTTTCACGCACTCGTCCCCTCCTGCGGCTGGCCGGCCAAGGGGCCTGCAACCCGTCTGCCGATGCATGTCCGCCGCCTGGCCGTCCGGCGGGAATTTTCGCGCGCCCGATCTGGCGCGCGCGAGAGAGAGACGGCACTGTGCGGTCGGCAGAGTGTGGGGTCTGTCCCCAAGAGCGAGAGGGCGCGGGGTCTGTCCGCAGGAGTGCCACGCTGGTCAGCAGTCGCCCCCAGCCGATGTGCGTGAAAACGGCGGCGTTTTCACGCACTCGTCCGCCGTCGCGTTTGAACGGCCGGGGCCTGCGACGGGCGGCGGAGGCGCGGGTGGAGAGGGGGCGGGCGGCCGGGGGAGAACCCGGGGTCACCAGAAACTGTAGGCCTGGCCGCCGACGTAGAGGACGTAGATGCCCAGCAACAGGTTGGTCAGGACATGGGCAAAGGCGGCGGCCCAGATGTCGCGGGTCTTGATCATCAGCCAGCCGTAGGCGGCGCCGGCGACGACGCCGGCCAGCCAGCGGTCGTGTTCGAGGCCGAAGAGCGCACACATGGTCAGGAAGGCTTCCCAGTCGAACTCGCCGATGCCGGGGCGGAGGAAGCTGCGGTCGATCAGCCAGCGGTAGAGGAAGCCTCGCCAGAAGAACTCCTCGATGACGGCGATGACGAAGGCGGAGCCGGCGAGGCGGATCAGGCTCAGCGTCCAGCCGCAGACGGCGGGGTCATAGAGGCTGGGCAGCGTGGCTTCCGGGTATCGTCCGAGCGGCAGCGTGCCGAAGCGCAGGTAGAGTTCCTGCAGGAGGGGGAAGCGGTCGGCCTTGCCGAGTCCGATCTCGGGCACCACCCAGATGGCGAAGACGGCGCCCCCGACGACGATGGCGAGGGGGAGGTTGGCCAGCGACGGGGCCGGATACCACCGCCACGGCCGCAGCGCGACGACGAGCCCCAGCCCGATCACCGTGCGCAGGGCGTACTGCCAGGCCCCGGGCGGGAACAGGCGCGGCAACAGCAGGAGCAGCAGAATCCAGGCGGCAAAAGGAACCACGTGGGCGGCGATGCAGGCACCGCCGACGCGCGGCGACGGCACGGATGCCGGGGCGCCCGCCGTCACGGCTT
>MVZH01000178.1 GCA_002068325.1 Lentisphaerae bacterium ADurb.BinA184
CATGCCGGGCACCTCGGGGATGGGATTGTCGCGCCCGTTGCCGTGCTGGAAGGGGTTCGAGGGCGAGAGCAGGAAACTGGGCCCCCACTGGAGATTCCCGCGTCCGTAGGAGACGAACAGCTGGTCGCCAATCGCGAGGCGGACCGTGGCCTCGTTGAAGTAGACATCCGCATCAACATCGTCCTGTCCGGCGGCGTGGCCGGAATCCCATTCGCGGTAGAACAGGTCGGCGCGGGGTTTGAGGCGGAGCCGGAGGCGGGGCCAAGTGAGTTCGAAATCGGGACGCAGTTCGAGGTGGGCCTGGAAGCGTGGGAGGTTGAGCAGGGCATTGCCGGGATTGACGTCGGAGTCGGCGGGGCGGATCTCCTGTCCATAACCTAGGATTTCGAGGCGGTAGTCGAGGCTGCCGTCCCACGGCAGCGGCGCCGGACGTTCCAGCGTGGTGGCGGTGTCTGCCACCTGGGCCGGCAGGGCCAGCAGCGCCAGCAGGACGGCGGTTGGAGAGGGTCGCATCACGGGTTGCCTGTCCGGCCGAGGCCGCGGGCGTATTGCCTATCGCGTCATGAGATTGAGGTCGAAGAGACTGTCGGGCAGGGGCTTGACGGTGGGCGCGCCGAAGGCGATCTCCGTCTCCCGGTCGCCGAGCAGTGCGTCGCGGATGGTGAGGCGCGAGATGAAGGGGCGTGGGGCGCCGTCCGGCCCGGCGACCGTGTTCGCGTACTCCATCTTGGCGGTCTTCAGCAGTTTTCCGGAGACCGTGAAGTAGTGCGCCTGGACGCCGAGCCTCCGTTCCTTGGACACCCAGTAGCGGATGCGGTCGTAGGTCGCGCGGCCGGACTTGGCCTTCAGGTCGAAGACGTGGCAGGCCTCGCCGTCGGCCTGCTCCTCGCCAGCCAGGGTCGCGTCATACTCCCCGGCGTAGTCGGTGCCGGCGATGTCGCCGTAGGCGGCGTCGCCGAGCAGGCGTTGCCGCGGCGAAATGGGCACCGGCTTGCTCAGGCCCGGGCGGCTGAACCACATGTTGCGCTTGACCATCAGCAGCCGCGCGTCCTTCTGGCGAGGCGGCGCCGTGTAGACCGCCAGCAGGTCGAACCCGCGGGCGCTGACCGTGAAGCCGAGCGCGTTCTCACTCCCGCCGTCGCGCGAGACGACGTTCACCTCCCAGACGATGCCGCCGGGGTCGCCGCGGGCACGGTCGGCGGCCTGCAGGAGCGCCAGCGCGTCAACCGCCGCCGCGTCGGCGGCCCCGGTCTCGGCGCGCGCCGACGGCAGGCTACCCGCCAAGGCCAGCCAGACACCGGCGGCAACCGCCCGCCCGGTCCTTCGGTACACGGTCTTACACATGCCCGAGCGCATCCACCACCTCCATGGCCGCGGCGCGGCGGCTGGCTACCAGCGCGGCGATGACCGACAGGGCGAGCATGCCGGCGCCGCACATCAGCATGTAGCCAGGCACCAGATGGATCTGCAACGGCACGGTCACGTTGATCTGCGGCGGCGTCCAGGTGGGCGCGGCCAACCGGACCGCCGCCCAGCCGGCCAGCGTCAGCCCCAGCCCGAGCAGCGACCCGCCGGCGCCCAGCAACGCGCTCTCGATCACGAAGAGCAGGCGCACGCCGCGCGGCTTCATGCCCAGGGCGCGGAGGATGCCGATCTCGCGGGTGCGCTCCAGGACCGCCATGCCGATGGTGTTGACCACGCTCATCATGGCGATGACCAGGACGATCACGAAGATGAACCGGCTGATGACGTCAAACATGTCGCGCACCCGGCGGTAGAACTCGGACATCTCCTCCCAAGTGCGGATTTCGACCGGGCAGCCTGCCGCCGCCAGCCGTTGCCGCAGGCGAACCCGCACCGCCTCGGCGTGGGCGGCGTCGCGCAGCAACACCCCGACGTGCCCGGCGCCGCCGGCATCGCGCAGGCGGCGGGCGTGCTCGACGGGGATCATGAACAGCCGGTCGGCCTGGTCGCCGGAGGCCTCGAAGACCTGCACGACTTCCGCGTCAACGGCGTTGAACTGCCCGTCGGCCGTCGGACCGGCCAGCACCACCGTGTCGCCAAGCCGCAGGGCCAGACGCCGCATCAGCCCACGGCTGACCCCGATCCCCGAGGGGTGCGCCGCCGATAGCGCCCGCCCCTCAAAGTATTTGAACTCCCCGAGCGTGCCGCGGGCCAGCTCGCGCATGCGGGCGATCTCGGTGGGGCTGACCGCGTAGCCGTAGCAGACGCTCGATACGTCACCGTTGCTCATCAGGCCGGCGACCAGCATTCCCGGCGCCACCACCAAGGCCTCCGGTTCCGCCGCCAGCACCGCCAGCACCCCCTCAAGCTCGGGACCGGAAAAGTGGCTCTCCGCATCGCCGCCCCCGGCCTGCCCGTATCCCTCGCGCAGGATCGTCAGATGCCCGCCGCCCCGGCCGTGAACCTGCAGGTCGCGCAAGCCCTCGAAGATGTAGTCCACGAACCCGCAGAACAACGACAGCCCGGCAAAACCGATGGCGACGGCAAGGAGCGTGGACAGCGACCGGCGGCGGTTGCGGAAGAGGCTGCGGCAGGCGATGCTCAGCCAGGGTGTCACGGCGCACCGCCTCTGCGGTCGGCGACCAGGCGCCCGTCCCGCAGTTCGACCCGCCGCCCGACGCCTTCCAGGAGGCGGGCGTCATGGGTGGCCAGCAGCACCGTGGTTCCGCGCTCGGTGTTGAGCCGGCGCATCAGGCCGAGCACCGCATAGGCCGAGGCGGAGTCCAGGTTGGCCGTCGGCTCGTCGGCGATCAGTATCTCCGCCTCGGTGACCAGGCCGCGGGCGAGGGCGACGCGCTGCTGCTGGCCTCCCGAAAGCTGGCTGGGCCGCTGATTGGCGGACCCCGCAAGCCCGACTGCAGCCAGGGCCTCCGCGGCCCGGCGACGGCTGTCGGCCGGCGGCGTCCGGCGCAGGTGCAGAGGAAGCTGGACGTTCTCCAGGGCGCTGAGCACCGGCACTAGGCTGAAGTCCTGGAAGACAAAGCCGATCCGGCGGTTGCGGATCTCGGCCCGGCGGTTCTCGTCCAACGTTGCCGTGTCCTCCCCGGACAGGAAGATCCGGCCGGCAGTCGGCAGATCGAGCAACCCGAGCAGATGACAGAGGGTCGACTTGCCCGAGCCCGAGGGGCCGGTGAAGGCGACGAACTCGCCGGGCGCGATGGCCAAGTCGAGCGCGGCGAGGGCTTCGAGGCGGACGTCCCCGAGCCGGTAGGTGCGGCCGACCTGCTGGAGTTCAAGCAGCGTCGTGCCGCCTTGGTTGCCAGTGGACACCTGTGCGTCTCTCCAGACGGCCCGGCCGGTGCGGCGCGCCGGGGGCGCTTCCGCCAACCGCTCATCCAATCGGGATCGCGGGGCGGGCCTTGGCCAGCCATAAGGTAAAGCCTCCGCCCATGCGCCGCCAGCCCCCCTCCCGCCCGCGGCACGGGCGGTTCACGGGCCGGCGAAAGACTGCAGCTCGACCGGGAAGTCCTGGCCGAACATGCGGTACGCGCCGGTGGCCTTGATGATGCCGACCCCCTTGGCGACATAGTAGGTCGCATCACCGTCGGGAACCCGCCCGCTGGGGGTGTCGACCAGGCGCGTCTGACGTCGGACGATGACAACGGGCCCGTAGCTCTTGCCCTGCACGATCATGGACGGCTCCCGGCCCACGATCTCCCAGCGCTCGGCCGAGGGGCCCGTGCTGTCAACGTCCACGGGCGTGCAGCCGTAGGCGCGGCTGCCGTCGCGCCCCGGGTCCGTGCCGGCGTCTCCCCGCTGCATCCCGCACGAGCTCGCCGTACCGTGGACGCGCGTCGTGATGCCGCCCGGGGGGCTGTAGACCGTGCCCACCGGCAGGCTGTCCAAGTCGGTGCGATCGATGAACCACACGGCCGCGGCCGAGAACTCGTCCGTCACCAGATCGGCCGTCGAAGTGTAGGGCGTGCCGGCGATTGCCCCGTTGACCTCCATGCGGTGGCGCTGCCAGTCGGTGAGGGTCGTCAGCGGCTGGGCCAGGAGCCGCTCGGCCACGTCGGCGTGAAGCGTGCCCTGGCCCGAGTAGACCCCATCGGTGCCGGTCAACGTGCCCGACATCGCCGTGATCCGCTGCAGCGTCGCCTTGTCCACCGTGACGGTCATCTCGGAGAGGGTGATCTTGTAGGTGATGGTCCCGTCGGGGGAGACGGCGGTGACCGGCCGCCCGTCGTTGACCCGGTAGCTCCACACGAGGCTGACCGGCTGCCCGCCGGCGTCGCGCCCGATGACCGGGAAGAACGACCCGGCGTTGCGTGGGTTGCTGACGGTGATCCGCGCCGAGGCAGACAACCGTCCCCCCTCGGCATACGACGCCGACACGGTCGCCGCGCCCAGCGGCGCCGAGGTCAGGACCGTGACCGTCTGCCCGACCACCGCAAAGGATTCCACAGGAGAGACTTGGAACTGCACGCCGGCCGGGTTCGGGCGGGCGGTGCCGTCCGAGTAGTGGGCCGTGACTGTGAACTCCTGCCGTTCGCGCGGCGAGAGCGTCACATCGGCCGGGGAAAGGGTGAGGTCGCGCAGGACCGCGAGCACGTCGAGCACGGCGCCGGCGGTGCGGCCGCCGCAGGCCGCCGTGATCACCACCGGCCCGGCGTCGGCCCCGCCCGCGACGGTGACCGTCAGCCCGGCGATCGAGACCGCACCGGCGGGCTCGGCCGAGAGAACCGCGCCGGCCGGATTCCCGACGACGGCGCCGTCCGAGTACTCAGCGGTGACTGTATAGCCCTGCGACGCCCCGGGCAGCACGGCCGCCGTCAGCGGGCTGATGGCAAGACGCTCGACGAGGTTCGGCCTGACCGTGATCTCGACCGTCGTCTCGGCGGCCAGCCCGTCGGGGTCGCTGATGGTGTAGGCGAAGTGGTCGGTGCCGAAAAAATCGGGGGGCGGGGTATAGCGCAGGCGGTGTCCGCCGTCGAGGATCTCAACCTGCCCGCCGTGCATAGTGGGCGTGCCGGCGGCGGTGATCACGAGCGGGTCCGCCTCGGGGTCGCGGTCGTTGGCGAGCACGTCGAGGGCGAGGCTGCCGGCGGTGACGAACAGGCTGGCGGTGTCAGGGTTGGCGACAGGCCCGCGGTTGGCGTAGCCCCAGTACCCGACGCCCGGCTCCCCCTCGGCCGACGTCGCGACGACGCGCAGAATCTGGCGTCCCGCGTCCCACCGGAAGGCCGTTCCGCGCAACGCGCCCGGCGGGGCCAGCGGCACGGGCCGTGACACGCCGAACAGATTCCACCCCGGGGTGAAGGCCGGGCGAACCCCCTCCGGCTCCGTGCCGTGCATCCACAGCTCGATGCCGTCCGCCCGCGTCGGGCTGTCCGGCTGACAGAAGGCCCAGTAGCCGCAGTGGGGGGAGAACGTGGCGGCCGGGTCGTAGCCGGCCCCAGTCCACTCCCAGAAACGGCCCAGCCCGTCCGCACTCATCAGCGCCTGGGTCGAGGCCGCGTCCGGCACGACCGCCATCGCGAACAGGTTCCAGCCCGGCTGGAAATGCAGCCCGGAGGACGCCGGATCCCCCGGCGCGGCACAAGCAGCCGGCGGCCTGCCCGGCCCGCCGGCTACGACGGCAAGCGCGACGGCAAACGCTGCACCGCGTCCCACCCGTCGCGACCGGCCGTTGCTGCGCTGCATGACAGACTCCTTGCCGGCGTTGCCCCTTTTGGGGGAGCGGGCCACACGCCGCGTGCGCGTAATATAGTCCGGCCGTCGAGACGGACACCGCGCGTCTTCTTGAAGTCGGCCGTGCCTCACGGACAACCGTCGGTCGCCGCGCGGTCAGGGCAGAGGGAACCGCGCCATACCCTCCGGCCCCGGAACACGGACTCGCCCGCCTTGTGCGTGAAAACGGGACGGTGTTTTCACGCACATATGCCGCCACCGGGCGCTCTTGGGGAGGGCGTCGGAGTGCGTGAATACGCACGGTGTTTTCACGCACTTGGTGCCTCACGGGAGTCGGCCGAGACGTAGGGGGTCAGATAGAACCTCGCGCGGGCTCGCGTGGGCGCGTAAAGCCGCAAGTTCCAAGAAACAGTTTCCCCCCGTCCAGTGCGTGAAAACGAGCGGTGTTTTCACGCACATGTGCCACCACGGGTCGTTCCTGGGGAGGGCGGCGGAGTGCGTGAATACGCACGGCGTTTTCACGCACTTCGCGCCTCGCGGGAGTAGGTCAAGGCGGAGTAGGTCAGGCTGAATGTCGCGAGATCTCGCGCTAGCGAGCGTGGGCGAGCGCTGGCGCGCGTGAGAGTTTTATAGAGGAGGCTCGAGTGGGCGCGCAAAGTCCGTGTCAAGAAAGCATTCCCCCACCCCGTCCAGTGCGTGAAAACGGGGGGTGTTTTCACGCACATGTGCCACCGCGGGCCGCTCTCGGGGAGGGCGTCGGAGTGCGTGAATACGCACGGCGTTTTCACGCACTTCGCGCCTCGCGGGAGTAGGTCAAGGCGGAGTAGGTCAGACTGAATGTCGCGAGATCCCGCGCTAGCGAGCGTGGGCGAGCGCTGGCGCGCGTGGGAGTTTATAGAGCAGGCTCGAGTGGGCGCGCAAAGTCCGTGTCAAGAAAGCATTCCCCCACCCCGTCCAGTGCGTGAAAACGAGCGGTGTTTTCAGGACATGTGCCACCACGGGCCGCTCTTGGGGAGGGCGTCGGAGTGCGTGAATACGCACGGCGTTTTCACGCACACCGCGGGCGGTGCCTTCACGCGCTTTCCGGGGGATGGCGTTGGGGTGGGGGGGGATGGGTGTCCTTCGTTTCGGCCGCCGCGGCGTTGCAGTCTGTCCGACACGGCTTATGTTTGCGCAATGTCATTTGCGCAGGGCAGTCTACTTTACGCGTGCCTGCTGGGGCTTGCCGCGGTGGGGATTGGGTACGGCACCCGCCGCTGGCCCGACCTGTGGCGGCGGTTGCCGCGCGAGCGGGCGGCCGGCGTCGTGGTCGGCGTGGTTTGCCTGGCGTGGTCGGCCCAGCTGGCGTTGCCGATGCTCGAAGGCGGCCTGGCCAAGTACCGTTACGTGATCAAGGCGCTCGTGCCTGTCACCGCCGTCCTTGCCTACCTGCACCTGAACTACCTCTTCACCCGGGCGCTGGGCGGGCTGCTGGTTCTTGGCGCCACCTGGCTGTTGCACGCGGCGTTTGTCGCCAACCTTCCTGGCCGTCCGCTGTTCAGCCTGGCCTGCTATGGCATTGCCCTAACCGGCATGGTTCTGATCGCAGCGCCGTGGCTGTTCCGCGACCTGCTCAAGCGTGCCGCCGAATCACGGCCCTGGCGGCTGTCCGCCGCCGCCTGCGTTGCCGCGGCCTGCCTCTTCTTCGTCGCCTTCTCGCTGCTGGGCTGAGAGCGCTTCGGGTGACGTGAAGCCGCATCCTGACATCGTGGAGTTCCTCGCCCGCTGTGGGGTCGGGGACACCCGCGACGCCGCCTTGGCAACGATGGAGGGCTTCCGCGAGCGCCTCGCCGCTGCCAACCGCGAGACCAACCTCACCCGCCTGGTGACGCCGGAGGACTTTTGGACCAAGCATGTGGCGGACAGCCTGGCGCTCGGCCTGGTCAAGCCCGAGATTGCGGACTCCGCACTTTCGCTGGCCGACGTCGGGTGCGGGGGCGGGTTTCCGCTGGTGCCTCTGGCCTGGGGTTTTCCCGCGCTGAAGCTGTCGGGCATCGAGTCGCGTCCGCGCAAGGCCGCCTTTGTCGAGGGGGCGGTTGCCGCGTTGGGGCTGGCCAACTGCCGGGTGATTGCGCGGCAGGCGCGTGAAGTCTGCGGCCTGCCGGGGTGGGCCGGGTACTTCGATGGTGTCGTGGCGCGGGCGGTCGGCGATGCGGAGTGGCTGCTGTCCGAGGCGCGGGGTCTGTTGCGGCCTGGCCGCGGGGCCTTCCTGGCGCTCTACAAGACTCCGGCCTCGGTGTCCGACGAGTTGCCGGCCGCGCGCCGTGTGGCGGCGCGGAGCGGGTTTGCCGTCTCCGTCCCCGCGGCTTTCGACTTGCCGTTGGGCGCCGGCCGCCGGCAGTTCCTGATCCTGACGCGGAGTGCGTGAAAACGCGGGCTGGACAGGCGTTTTTACGCACAGTATCCGGGCTGCTGTTACGGCGGGGGGAGGGTCTCTCCAAGGCGGCGTTTCCGCTGGCGGGTGCAATCGTTTCGAGCCGGGATATAGTAAGCGGTTTGGCGACAGCATCGGCGGAACCAGGGGCTATGAATACTGACACTGGCACGGCGAACGGCGGCGCGCCCGGCGAGACGGCGGGGCTGGACTTTGTCCGCGAGATTGTGCGGTCCGATGTGGCCGCGGGCCGCTATGGCGGCCGGGTTCACACCCGTTTTCCGCCCGAGCCGAACGGCTACCTGCACATCGGCCACGCCAAGGCGATCTGCATCGACTTCGGGATCGCGCGCCAGTTCGGCGGCACCTGCAACCTGCGCTTTGACGACACCAATCCCAGCAAGGAGGAGACCGAGTACGTCGACGCCATCCGCGAGGACGTGCGCTGGCTCGGCTTCGACTGGGAGGGTCGCGAGTACTACGCCTCGGACTACTTCGGCCGGCTTTGCGAGTGTGCCGAGGAGCTGATCCGCCGGGGCAAGGCCTACGTCTGCGACCTGACGCCGGAGGAGGTCAGGCTGTACCGCGGCAACCTCACCGAGCCGGGCCGTCCCAGTCCGTACCGTGAGCGGCCGGTTGCGGAGAACCTCGATCTGTTCCGCCGCATGCGGGCCGGGGAGTTTGCGGACGGCACACGCACCCTGCGGGCCAGGATTGACATGGGGTCGCCGAACGTCCATATGCGCGACCCTGTGGTCTACCGGATCATGCGGGCGACCCACCACCGCACGGGCGACGCCTGGTGCATCTACCCGATGTACGACTATGCGCATCCGCTCTCCGACGCCTTCGAGGGCATCACCCACTCGGTCTGCACGCTGGAGTTCGAGATCCACCGGCCGCTCTACGACTGGTTCCTGCAGAATCTCGACTTCCCCGAGCCGCCGCACCAGTACGAGTTCGCGCGATTGTCGCTGTCGTACACGATCATGAGCAAGCGCAAGCTGCTCGAACTGGTGCGTGAGGGGCGCGTCTCCGGGTGGGACGATCCGCGCATGCCCACCCTGTGCGGGCTGCGGCGGCGCGGCTACACGCCC
>MVZH01000179.1 GCA_002068325.1 Lentisphaerae bacterium ADurb.BinA184
CCGGCGACCCGGCCGCCCGCGCCCCGCTCCTCGACGCGCTCCGCCAGTCGCGCGACGCCATCACCGCCCTCGGCACCGCCCTCGAAACACGCGGCTTGGCGCGCCGCAAGGGCACGAAGGGGGGACGCCTAGGCGTCGAAATTCCCGAGTACCTGACGGAGTTCGGCCCGGACGTCCTCGACAGCCTCGCCGAGTTCTTTGCCAGCCCCGAGGGGGAGGCTGTGCGGCGACGCCTGCGCGAGCTGGGCATCCACCCGGTCACCCCGGTTGCGGAGTCCGCAACTTCGACCACCAGCGGCCCGTTGGCCGGCAAGACGGTGGTTCTGACCGGAACGCTGCAGCGCTACACCCGAGAGGCAGCGCGCGAAGCCCTCATGCGCCTCGGCGCCAAGGTCACCGACAGCGTGAGCTCGAAGACGGACTTCGTAATTGCTGGGGAGAACGCCGGTTCGAAACTGGACAAGGCGCGGGAGCTGGGGGTACGTGTGCTGACGGAAGAGGAGTTCGTCGCCATGGCGGGCGGGCTCCCGGCGCCTCCCGCGGGCCGTGTCCCGCGCCAGGGGATGCTGTTCTGACGCGGCGTCGTTCCCCCCGCCCGCCCTCAGTCGCCGCCGACGGGTCTGCATGTCGCCGTGGCCCGGCATTGGGGACGGCCAAGCGAGGGATCCGGAGACGGTTTGAATGAGGAGGCACTTGCAGTACTCCCGCGGACGACAATGGCCTCGTGCGATGGAGGGCGGACCTCCGCCTGCCTGCCGCGACGTACGCGGCGCAGACAGGTGTCCGCCAGGCCAGCCCCGAAGACCCGGTCTGCCGCGGACGAACCCGGACGACACGGAGGTCGTCCCTCCAGCCCGGCAGACTGCGGTCCTCGTCGAGGCCGGTGGAGGCCCGGGTTCCGTCCCGGCCATGTGATGGGAGGTTCTGCAAGAGCCTCCGCCCCCCACGGGGATCGGTCGTCCGCACACCATGACTGCGCGCCATGGGGCAGGGATGTCTTCACCGCGGCCGGCCACGACCTGCCACCCCATGGGCTGGTCGAGGATCGACTTCTGAGAGTCAGGCGGGGACGCCGTCCTCTACACATCGAAGGCGCGGGGGCGGTCGAGGAGTTCGCGCATGACGACGGCGCGGCGGAGGTCATCGCGGTCGGCGAAGAGCCGGCGGGGTTGCCGGCGGGCCGCGGCGGCGGGCTGGCTGACCCGCACGGAGGCGCCTTCCGGAGCGGCCGGGGATGCCGCCGCCCGGTCCGGCACCATCTCCGCTGCCGGGGGTGTCGGAGTTCCGGCGGCCGGCTGTACCGTCGGCGGGACCACCACCAGCGAGCGAGCATGGCTTCCCCCTTCGGATTCCGTCTCGACCGGCTCCGGGGCCTCCGCGTCCACTCGGAGGGCAGGAGGGGGGACGGCCGGCGCGGGGCCACGGGATCCTTGGCGGCCGTAGTTGCTGAAGGGCCTGCCCGCCCGCGCTTGCGGCCGCGGCGGCGGGAGAGGGGCGCGGCGGACATCGGGGCGGGGGGCCGGCGGCTGGCCGGGCGGGGGTTGGCCGGGCGGCCGCGGGAGGCCCAGCTCCTCGAGATCCTTCCACCAGCTCTCGTCGTCGGGGGGCCGGACCGGTCGCGGCCGGTTTCCGGCGGCCTTCTGCTGGTCACGGGCCGCCTTGATGATCCGGAAGATCACGAAGGCGAAGAAGATGAGCGGGATGAATTTGTCTATGCGCGTGGCCATGGCTGCCCGTCATTCCGCCGGCGAGGTTTGGGAATCGCCGGGGCCGCCGATCTTGTTGCGCATGTCGGTGTCGGCCCGCAGGTTCTCCATGCGGTAGTAGTCGAGGACGCCGAGATGGCCCTCGCGCAGGGCCGCCGCCATGGCCAGGGGGACCTCGGCCTGCGCGGCCACCACCTTGGCCTGCATCTCCTGAACTTGGGCCCGCATCTCCTGTTCGACCGCGACGGCGGCGGCGCGCCGCACCTCCGCCTTGGCCTGGGCCACGCGCTTGTCCGCCTCGGCCTGGTCGGCCTGCAACCGCGCGCCGATGTTGTCGCCGACATCCACGTCCGCGATGTCTATGGACAGAATCTCGAACGCCGTCCCGCTGTCCAGGCCCTTTTCGAGGACCTTGCGGGAGATCATGTCGGGGTTTTCGAGCACGTCCTTGTAGGTATTCGAGGAGCCGATGGTGGTGACGATGCCTTCGCCGACGCGGGCGATGATGGTCTCCTCGGTGGCGCCGCCGACCAGGCGTTCGAGGTTGGCGCGCACGGTGACGCGGGCCTTGGCCTTGACCTGGATGCCGTCCTTGGCCACCGCGTCCACCGTCAGCCGCCCCTTGGCCGGGTCGGGACAGTCAATGACTCGGGGGTTGACGCTGACGCGCACCGCGTCGAACACGTCGCGCCCGGCCAGGTCGATGGCGGCGGCACGGCTGAACGACAGCGAGATCCCCGCCTTGTCCGCGGCGATGAGGGCGTTGACGACGTTGAGGACGTGTCCGCCAGCCAGGTAGTGGGCTTCCAGCCCGTCAATTGTCAGATCGCTCAGCCCGGCCTTGCGCACCCGGATGAGCGCTTCGACAATCAGGTTCGGCGGCACGTGCCGCAGCTTCATCCCGATCAGCGTGCCGATGCTGACGTGCGCCTTGGAGGCCAGCGCCCGCACCCAGATGTTCAGGAAGTAGAAGAAGAACAGGACCGGGATGGCGATGAGAAGGATGACGAGGGCGAGAAGAACCTTGATGAGCATGGCGCCGACTCCTTTCTTCCAGAAAACGGTTCAGCGACCGTCACGCTTGCCGGTTTCCGCGGCCGTCACCACGACGCGGTTGCCCTCGACTTCGATGACCCGGATGGCGGCGTCGGCGGCGATCATCTCGCCGCGGGTGACCACGTCCACGCGCCGTCCATCGATGAGCGCGATGCCGCTGGGGCGCAGGGTTGAGTGGGCGGTTCCCTCGCGGCCCCGCAACGTCGCCTTGTCGGGATCGCACCCGGTCCAGCCGGCCGCATCCTGCTGGAGGATGATCTTCTTGCCGATGGCGGTCTTGGGCAGGAGCTTCAGCCAGAGCCAGAAGGCGATGACGCCGAAGACCAGTGAGCCGGCCAGGAGGATGAAGCCGAGCGTCGGACTGTGGAAGAACCCCGCGGCCACGGCGATCGCCAGCAGGATCAGCCCGATCGTCCCCACGACCCCGCCGGGGACGAAGACCTCGGCCAGCATCAGCAGGACGCCGGCGGCCGTCAGGATGATGATGACGTCAAGACCCATTGTCGGCGACCCCCGCCGGACGGCCTGTCCGTTTGTCCGTCCGGCATCTCACGGACTATACCTCGCCTCCGGGCGAAGGCAAACGCGGCCCGCACGGCTCTGCGCCGCCGGGGCCTGCCCCGGCGGGGTGGCGGCCCGTCTGTCATGGCCTGACTTCTCTCGGTACGATGGGGGGGGGCCGTTGTCGCCGTCAACCACAGAGGGCACAGAGACCACAGGGAGGGAGCTGGCTCTGCGCTGGTGTTGGCGGGTGTTCCGCTCCAACGCAAGCGCAAAGCCCTCTGTGAACTCTGTGTCCTCGGTGGTGAACAAATCAGAGCCGCTTGCAGAACCTCGGCATGAGTGGCCGGGACGGAGCTTGGGCCTCGCCTGGCCTCGACAAGGACTGCTGTCTGTCGGGCTGGAGGGACGACCTCCGTGTCGTCCGGGTTCCGTTACGGCAGACCGGGTCTTCGGGGCTGGCCTGGCGGACACCTGTCTGCGCCGCGTACGTCGCGGCAGGCAGGCGGAGGTCCGCCCTCCATTGCACGAGGCCGTTGTCGTCCGCGGTGGGTCCTGCAAGCGCCCCGCCATCCGGGGCTACTGGTACGGGATGCCGATCACGCTGCCCGGCACCAAGTCGTCGTCCGTGCGGAGGCGGGGGTTGGCGTCGCGGAGTCTTGCGACAGTTATGCCATACATCTCTGCAATGCCGGCCAGGGTATCGCCCTCGATCACCGTGTGGCTGAGCGTGCCCGCGGTCTCGATCCCAGTGCGTGCGGTCGTCGCCGGTGCCGGCTCCGCGGGCGGGGGCGGGCCGGCGGACGGCACCTGAAGCAGCAGATAGGGTGTCAGGTCCGCATCCGCGCGGACACTGGGGTTGGCGCGCTGGAGATCCTCGACCGAGATCCCGCAGGTCCGGGCGATGCCGGCCAGGGTGTCACCCTCCCGGACCGTGAAGACCAGCCCGCTGGGGGGAGGGCGGCTGCGGGTGAGCCGGTGCCACAGGCCGCCGGCCGGGCCGGCCCACCGTACCCCCGCCAGGAATCCGACCAGAAGACCGGCCCCCGCCACCAGGCAGAAGGGAAGGACGCGCCGCGGACGATGACCGTAGATGGAATCCATGTTCTGTTGCCTCACTTGCTGACCGATGCACAACAGTCCTTGGCAATCGTTCGCATCGTCGTCCCCGCGAGCCGCCTTTCGGGCACGGGGGCGGGATCCGCCCGCCGGGGTGGACGGCGGACGTGGATGTTGCCCTCAGTGGGGGCCACTGTTCCGGGGACGCTCAGCCGACCCACAGGGTGGGCAGCACATCGTCCTGGCGGGCGACATGGGCGTGCACGTCCGTGCGGTTGAGTGCGGCCAGCTGGCGGGCCGTCATTTCGGCGATCAGCTCGTAGCGGTTGCATTCGCGGCTGGCATGGGCCAGCACGAGTTGCCGGGTGCGCGGCCGCAGCACCTGTCCCATCAGCGTCATGCAGGCGTCATTGCTCAGGTGTCCGTGACGGCCGAGGATGCGGTGCTTGACCGACCAGGGGCGGCTTGACTGGCGCAGCATCTCGACATCGTGGTTGCACTCCAGCACCAGCAGGTCGCAGTCGGCGAGGTGGTGCAGCACCAGGCCGCTGGCGTAGCCGAGGTCGGTGGCGACACCGATCTTCAGCCCGTCAGCGGAGATGACGAAGCCGACCGGGTCGGAGGCGTCATGCGGAATCGAGAAGGGACTCACGGAGAGTCCGCCGACCGCAAAGGTGCATCCCGCGGCGAACAGCTTGAGGCTGCCGGGGGCGATCCTATGCTCGCATACGCTCAGCCCGGTGCCGCGGTTGCAGTACACCGGAAGCTTCAGCGTGTTGACCAGCGGCCCCAGCCCGGTGATGTGGTCGGCGTGTTCGTGCGACACCACCACCGCCTGCAGCGCGGTCTCCTCGATCCCGGCGGCGGCCATCCGGCGGCGCAGCTCGCGCAGGCTCAAGCCGGCGTCCAGCAGGAGCGCCCCCTCCGGCCCGTGAACCACCAGCGCGTTGCCTTGGCTCCCGCTGCCCAGTACCGTCAACCCTAACACCGTTCACCGCCCTTCTCTGCCGGTCGCCGCGCGCCCGCTACGCCCTCGGCGAGGCGGGCTTTGCGGGGTACGCCAAGTCATCCATGGAATGTAGCGCGGCGATGGCGGCCGGGCAACCGCGGGGGCGGACGGAATTGTGGCCTCGTGCGCGGTGCGGAGGCGGGGAGGGGGCGCCGTTTCGTCCGCCCGGCGGCTTGCGCGGGGCGCGAAGCGGTGTAACATTCCGTCATCTGGGTTCGAAAGGATATCGCCATGTCCATGACCCCGCCCAAGAGCGGCGCCGAGCTGCTGAACATGAGTTACCTGGACATGCGCAGCCACCTGCTCGAAGTCGCCGCCGCCTTCGACCGCATCGAACGGGCCGGCGGCGCCGACGACCCGCGCCTCGAGCTCCTCCGCCAGGTCGGCCGCATCGCCCTCGACGCCAAGCCGGACCGCGCCCGCCGATTCCTCGAAAGGCTTTCCGAGTGAGCGCCCCTGGCGTGATAATCGTCCCAGGGTTGTCAGGGCTCGGAGGCAGTGCCGTCCGGGTCACACGCCATGGGCCGGATCCCCGGATACGACTTGGCGGACGCCTGTCTGCGCCGCGGCGCGGCAGGCAGGTGACCGTACGCAGACAGGCGGCAGGCAGGCGGAGGTCCGCCCTCCATCGCCCGAGGCGGTTGACGTCCGCGGGAGTCCGGCCAGTGCCTCGGCAGACAAACCAGGCCAACAGCGGGCAGACGCCATGAGAATCATCGAGCCGCACATCCATATGATCGCCCGCACCACGGCGGACTACGAGCGCATGGCGCTGATGCACACGGTGGCCTGCTGCGAGCCCGCCTTCTGGGCCGGGTATGACCGCACCTCCGCGCTCGCCTTCCACGACTACTTCACCCACCTCACGACCTTTGAGCCGGCCCGCGCCGCGCAGTACCTCATCCAGCACTACGCCTGGATCTGCATCAACCCCAAGGAGGCCGAGGACGTCGCCCTCGCCAAGGAAGTCATCGCCTTCATCCCCGAGTTCCTCGACGCCCCCACCGTGCTGGGCATCGGCGAGATCGGCCTCAACAAGAACACCCGCAACGAACTGACGGTCTTCGAGCTGCAGGTCGAGATGGCAGTCGCGCGCGGCCTGCTCATCTGGATCCACACCCCCCACCTCAACGACAAGCTCAAGGGCACGCGCCTGATGCTGGACTGCCTCAAGGCCCATGGCCGCGTCAACCCGGACAGGGTCTGCTTCGACCACGCCGAGGAGCACACCGTGGGCCTCATCCGCGACGCCGGCTTCTGGGCCGCCATGACCATCTACCCGATCACCAAGAACTCCCCCGCCCGGGTGGTGGACACGCTCGAACAGCTCGGCCCCGAGCGCCTGCTGGTGGACGCCTCCGGCGACTGGGGCCCCTCCGACCCCGCCACCCTCCATCAGGCCGTCTTCGAGATGCGCCGCCGCGGCTACGACGACGACCAGGTCGAGGCCGTCTTCTACGACAACCCCTGCCTCTTCCTCGGCCAGTGCCCCAAGTTCAAGCCACGGCCGCGCCGGCGCGGAACCCCCTGATCCGCCGCGAAGGCGTCGCGCCGCCATGCCCTTTCCAGGGGGTCGCCGGCCGTCTACCGGTCGTGCGGCTGCGGCTTGGCGTACGTCACGTCGAGTTCGATCAGGCCGACGAGGAGCTGGCGCGGGCCGGTCAGCTGCGGGTCGGGTTCGGCGAGCCGGACTGTGAGCGTGTTGACGCCTTGCCGGGGCTGCGGCCCGGCGGTGAGGTCGAAGCGCATCCGGCGCGTCCAGTTCCGGCAGATGTCGACCGACTGCGTGCCGCTTGCCCAGACGCTGTCCCTGGCGATGGGCTGCGGCGTGATCGGCAGGCCGTTCAGGCAGAACGTCACGTCGTCGGTCCGTCCCCACAGGCAGTGCCAGGCATTCAGCTCGTTGATCCAGGGCGTCCTGACCACGAAGTCCATCCGCAGCTCGATCCGCTCGATCTCGCCGCAGTCGCGGCTCTCTTCGATGGCGTCGGCGACGCTGAAGGTGAACTCCACGGTCGGCCGTTCGTCGGGCTTGTCCGCATCCCAGATGAGCCGGGGCGTGGCGTCGCAGGCCCAGTTGAGCGCGTAGATCTTGTCCTTGCGTTCGAGGCAGGCGGGGTCGCCGACCTCGCTGAGGTGCGGTTGGGCAGTCGCCACCGGCCCCGGGTAGGTATACAGCCAGTAGCTGGACGAGTTGAAGTAGTACATGCCGTGCGCGCCGTGGCGGTAGTAGTTCAGGCAGGCGGCCCGCATGTAGGGCAGGCGGCCGAAGCGCCGGGTCTGGTCGTAGTCGAAGGTGATGGTGTCGAAGGCGGGGTAGACGCGGGTGGCGGTGCCGCGGGCGGCTTCGACGGCCGGCGTCAGGTCGTTGTGATAGCCGTCCTGCTGCCAGCCGCCCAGGGTGAGGTGCTCGACCAGGCCGCGGCGGATCCAGTCCTTCCAGTCCAGGCCGATGCTCAGCGACCAGGCGTAGTCCGGCAGGCCTCGGGCCATCAGGCGGACCGGGCGCCCGCGCCGGGCGAACGGTTTTTCGAGGCGGCGGCGGAGTTCGGCGATGAACGCGCTCATCAGGTCGGGGCGCGCCTGCCCCTCACGGAAAAAGGGCGGGCACCGGGAGAAGTCCAGCTCGATGCCGTCGCACTCGTAGCACTCGGCGGCGGCGACGACCGGCGCCATCACATGTTCGCGCACCTCAGCGTGTGCAAAATCCAGGTTGGCGAGGTGACGTCGGGCGTGGTCGCCGCAGGCCAGTTGTCCGCCGCCCAGTGACAGCTCCGTGTGCTCCAGCCACCAGCGCGGATGTTCCTCCCAGGCCCCGTGGTGGAAGTCATTGACGCGGAAGGCCAGGAAGAACGCCATCCCGCGGCGGCGCGCCTCGGCGCCCACCAGGTCCACCACGTCCACGCCCTGTTTCCAGAGCTCGTGGCAGGTGCCGTAGCGGCGGCGCTGACCCTCGTTGTGGTACCGCCCGTCGGCGGGGCGGACCTTTTCCATGAACAGCCCCATGCCCTGGCCCTGCGCATCAACATACTCGTACGGCGACGGATCGAGGACGTCGCGCCACATCCGCGGCGCGTCATAGGGCCCGGCCAGGTAGGTGTGGATCAGCCACGACAGACAGTCCACCTGCGTGCGCGCCAGCGGCCACACCGCCTTGCGCAACACCTGCGCCGGCGTGACGGGCAAGTCCATGTACTGCAGGGCGTGCCCCACTTCGTGGTAGATGATGCGGAAACGCTGGTTGTCGGGCATGGGGTGCCTCGGGCTAACCGGGGGAACAGGCGGTTGCGCGTCGGCGGGCCGGCGGCGGCGGCGTTCATGTCTCCTCTGCGTTCTCCGCAGCTGCCTCTGGCCGGTGGCCCCGACGCGTGAGGAACCCGGTCCGCGGCAACGGGGCGGGCAGAGAGCGCTCAGCTCGCGACGGCTCGTGGCTTCCGGGGGGGCGGCTACGTCCGGCGGGCGCGCCGCCGGGCCAGCACGAGGATTCCGGCCAGCAGCATGCCGAGCGTGGCCGGCTCGGGGATCTCCACCAACCCGGTCAGGTAGATGCGCCCGCCGTCGGCATCGAGGTTGACTGTGGCGCCGGTCAGACGCCCCGCCAGTGCGTAGTCCAAGGTGATGGCCGAGGGGTTCCAGCCGGTCAGCGAACCGCCGTAGCGGAAGAGGTCGTACTCGCGGGCCGGGTCGGCGTCAATGTCGCCGTTGAGGATGAT
>MVZH01000180.1 GCA_002068325.1 Lentisphaerae bacterium ADurb.BinA184
CCGCCGCACTTGCGCCCGCGGCCAGCGGGCTGAAGGCCGGCTCGGCGGGTTCGAGAGTCAACCCTTCCGGCGCGGCGCAGCGCAGCCGCCCCGAGACCGGCCTGTCCAGCCGGTTGGTCAGCGTCAGCGTGAGCCCGCGGCGGTCGTGCTTGGCGAGGCGGACCACCACGGGCGCGACCGCGAGGGGCGACGCCCGATCCGGCTCGGCCGGGAACTCGGCGGCCGGGGTTGGCGGAACCTGGCCGAATACCACGGCGCCGTCGCGGGACTCGACCTTCACGGGACGGCCGTTCAACACGAGCGTGCGGGCGACGCCCGGTAGGCCAAACCCTGTCCAGCCGCCGCGGGCGACCGCCGTCCCATCACGGTTCAGGCGCAGGTAGCCGTAGTTGCGGAATGCGAACTCCGCAACCGGGGTGACGGCCGACGCCAGGGCGTGCTCCGGCGCCTCCGCCTGCGGGCCGAATGTGGCCGCCACATAGTCCGTGAACCCCGCGGCCTCAACCCGCACCACCACCGCGTCCCGGCTCCACGCCACTACGTTGACGGACGAGACGACGGGCGTCGCGGCGCCGCTGTACGGCTCATGCACCCCCGCAAAGAGCGTGTCGCGGACCCCGGCCCGCCGCACCACCAGCGAACCCAGGCGGTCCAGCGCCGCGTCCTTCTGGCGCCCGGACACGAGCTCGGCCAGCCGCGCCCCCCACCGCCCGGTCGCCACCAGCGTCCCCGGCACCCCGGCCATGGTCACCCGCACGGCGGCCGTGTGTGCGTACCAGGCGTCCGTGAACCGGCCCTCGCGGCGGTCACTTCCGTCCTTGACGACGAAGTCCAGCGCCCAGGCGTCGTCCGTCGCGGCGGCCCGCTTGTCGTCGAGGAGGAAGAAGCGTCGGTCGAGGGCGACGGTGGGTTCGAGCGGGGGCAGCCTGACCGGCCGCGGCTGCCCGAAGCTGTGCAGAAGGTAGTCGTAGGTGTGCGGCACCGCCGACGTTGCCGCGAACAAATCCAGAAGGTATTCGCGGGTAAGCAGCAGGACACGGGTCTGCCCGACCCCCTCATAGACGCCGACGGCAGAGGTGGCGAGGTACTTGGCCTCGGGCGTGAAGTCATGGCGGACGGCCGTGGGGGTGGTGTTGCGGGTGTCGCCCTCGTCAACCATCAGCGTACTGTGCGCAATCGTGTTGCGGGTCCAGCCGATGCTGGGGTTTTCGTACTGGATGGCGTTGTAGTCCGGATAGAGGAGGCGGCCGGCGCCGTGGAACGCGATGGCGAACTTGTCGCGGTGGTCGTGGCCGTAGCCCTGGCCGAGCAGCTGGATGACGACGGGGGCGTCGCGGGTCCAGGAGTCGGGCGACTCGTCGGCCCTGAGGATGGCCAGGCCGTACGTCGGCCACACCTTTGAGGGCGCCGGTGGGAAGGCGGGCGTCGGCGGCAGCGGGAACCGGTCAAACAGGTCGGGCTGGTAGTCGGGGATCATGGCGACGAAGGGGGCATAGCGCGGTTCGCCGCCCGAGGCCGCGTAGGCCGCGGTCAGGGCCGCGGCCATGTCGAGGGCCTTCCCGGCGGGGTTGGCCAGGAAGAGGTCTCCGCCGGGGCCGGTGGCGCCGTCGCCGTAGGTGGCCACGCGGACCTGTCCCGGGCCGTGGCCCGTGCTCTCGATCGGGTAGGCGGTGTCGAGGTAGTAGTCCATCAGCCCGGCGGGGCTGCCGCCGCCGGCGCCCTTGTGCCGCCACCAGTCGTGGCCGTCGTAGAGCGAGCGGAGGCGCGACACGATCGCCAGGCAGCGGATCGTCTCGTGCGCCACCGCGTAGATCGGCGCCTCGCGCCAGGGCCCGCCGTCGGCCAGCATCACATCGAGCACCGAGAAGTACCCGCCGATGGGCGAGCCGGGCTTGCGGTGGAAGCCCCACTGGATCAGCTCCGGCTCCTGTGTCACCAGCCCCGCCAGCGCCACGTAGCAGGTCGGCTTGAAGACGAGGTTCGGGGTCTGGGTCCAGCGGTCCATGCAGCGCAGCTTGTAGCGCGCCTGGGTGACGATGCCGTCGCGGATCTCGCCGCGCGCAGCCCCGTCGAGTCCGTCATGCACCCAGTCGAAGCCGATGAGTCCGGTGAAGTCGGTCTCATAGTAGACGCTGGGAATCCCGCCCTGGCCGCCCTTGAAGTAGTCGGGGTCGGCAAGGTGGGCGGCGGCGGTGCGGGTTGCATAGGCCTCGCGTCCGTAGCGGGCGAGCAGCCACTGGCGCGCCAGCGGAAGGTGCGCGGCCTCGCCGTCGAGCGCATAGAGGAACGCGGCCAGATGGCCGTCGGCCGTCGCCGCCTCACGGACGCGGGCGTACTCGGCCTTGGCCCACTCGTTGTCCCCGATCACCTGCCGGATGCGCGCCCGCTCGGCCTCCGGCATGAAGAAAGGCCGGCCGTGCGACGGCGCGTCCTGGGCCGCCACGCTGAGCGTGCCGGCCAGGCCAAGAACCGCCAGCAGCGGCCGCATCGGTTTGGCGGTCATGACGGTGCCCTATTCCAGCATCAGCGTCCCCCACTGATTGGGGTGGATGCGGATCTCGGACGGGATGTCGTTGTTGATCGAGACTTCAGGACTCTTGTCCGACCACAGGTACCGGATGGCGTTCTTGTTGCCGCCCTCGTTGCCGTAGATCACGCCCACGTCCCCGAGCAGGCCCAGCCCGCCCTTCGGCGTCACCCCCACCGCAGCCCACGGGATCGCCGCCTCGACGACATAGCCGTCCTTGCCGACGGCCGCGTGCATCGGCAGGTCGTTCCACGGCACAACGTCGTCGAGTGTGTCCTTGCCCGAACTCTTGGTCTCGACGCTGAAGGCGTTCGGCTTCTCCGGGTCCGCGGTGACGTAGCGGTAGCGCGTCGCCAGGAGCTTGCCCTCGGCGGTGCGGGCGAGGATGAGGCGCACGTCGCCGACCCGCATCTGCTGCTGGTTCTGGCCGCGCGCCGGCCGCTTCGAAAGGTCGGTGGCCAGGTTGACCTCGACCGCGTCGCCGGACTTGAAGAGCAGCCGCGGGTCGGTCGGGGTGTTCAGGAACGGCGACTCGTCGGCGACCTGGAAGCGCACGTACAGGTTGGCGTCGTCATAGCCGAGCTGGGCTTGGGCGGTGCGCGCACCCTCGATGCAGATGGTCAGCGGCGGGGCCGCGCCCCATTCGTCGTCCTTGCCGTCCGCCGCCGCGCCCTTGAGACGCGGAACCTTCGCCACCTTCTTGCCGACCGCCACCTGCTGCGCCTCGAAGTTCCGCTTCGCCGCGGCCTCGGACTGCACCACCATCTGGGGCGTCACGCTGACCGTGAGATCCTGCCGTTTCATCGTGTCCAGCCCGGTCAGCTCCCAGAGCCGGCAGTCGGCGTCCCCGCCGAGGAAGTAGGTCTTCCCGTTCTGCGGGTGGCGGAAGAGCGTGCCGTTGAAATTCTCGGTCAGGACCATGTGATGATCCAGCCGGTACGGGCTGCGCTGATCCTCGCCGAGGGCGTCGACGAAAAGCCCATCCTTCTTGTCGAGCAGGAAATACTGCCCGTAGTAGCCGGTCAGGGCGACGAGATCCGGCGTCGTGCCCGTTGAAAAGCCGATCGCCCCGACCAGCGCCCCCGGCCGGTAGGCGTCCGAGGTCCAGGCAAACGCACAGTGCGCGTTCTGGTACTCCCACCGCTTGGCGCCCTTGGCGGAGAGGGCCGCCACGCGATGCCCCGAACCCTGCTCGCGCTGGCCGCGTTCGAGCGAACCGCCGGACACCAGCACGTAGACGTTGCCGTCCGCGTCGGGGACGTAGCTCGATACCGCGCCGCCGTCGGGGTCGGTGGCGACCGGAGTTGGTTTCGCCGGATCCCCGTACCGCAGCCCGCCGCGCTCGTTGAAGCCGAGGAAGTCCCAGCGCATGACCGTGTACGGTTTCGTCGTCTTGGCGCCGCCCTGCCCGTGCCACTGGACGCCGTCCGCCCAGTAGAAATTGAGGCGGTCATCAATGGGATGCCCCAGCCAGATGCCGGGCAGCGGCCTGCCGGTGCGGATCTCCTCGGCCTGCACCCGGCCGTCGTTGTTGTCGTCCAGCCACCAGTTCTCCTTCTTCGGCTGGTCAAGCGCCAGGCGCGGCACGTAGCCGTCCCCGACGGCTTCGTAGAGCACGCCGGCCTCGCGCGCCCACAGGAATTTGCGCCCCTGGTGGTTGACGAAGATGGCCCCGGCATGGCCGCCGGGACAGCCGAACTTGACGCCGCCGTCCTCGCTGGGACGCAGGATGATCGAATCGATCGCCCAGGTCCCCTTCTCGTAGTCAACAGCGTACCGCACCGCGTTGACGTAGACGAACTGCGGCGCCGCCGCATCCATGTAGGCGCGCATCGAGTAGGAGACCGAACCGAAGAAATCCTTCCACAGCGTGCCGTCCGGCGCCCACACCGAGTAGCGCTTCGGGTCGCATTCGACGTAGCTGCGGCCGATGTCGTCGGCCTCACCCACCCACAGGCGGCCGTTCGCATCCACGGCGATGGCATACGGCTTGAGCATGCCGCTGGGATCCCACTTCCCGACCAGCGGCCGCCCGCCCGCCTTGCCGTACTTGAGAAGGACCTTGCCGTCCGGCGACAGTTTCCACACCTGCATCGTCTTGCCTTGGAGCGAGACATAGAGGTTGCCGGCGACGTCGCAGGCCAGGTGCTGAGGCTCGTCAAGGTTGCCGGCCAGGGGGGTGAAAGCCTTGGCCGCCAAGTCATACCGGCCCACCGTGTTCCCGCTGATCGCGTAGAGCGTGCCCTTGCCGTCGGCGGCCAGGCCGCGCGGCGCCTTGAGGCTGCACTCGCCCTTGACGGCCCCGCTCGCCAGGTCAATCAGGATCAGCCGGTCGTCCGAGAACGAGCTCAGGGCCAGCGTGCCGGGGTCGGCCACCGCCAACGCCATGACCGTCCACGCCCGTGCCCCCCAGGCCTGGGCATCCTCGTCCGCCCGCTTGGTCAGCACCGTGGCTTCCGGCCGCCCGCCCGCAAAGGGGCTCAGCGCCCCGTTCGCCAAGTCGAACTTCAGCAGTTTCCCGCTGCGCCGTTGCATGAAATAGCCGAAGCCGTCGTGCAACGCCAGCGCCGCGCCCATCGCCGAAGACCCGTACTTCTTGCGCCCGTCGAGGTCGGTGCAGATCGTTCCCGGCGCCGCCTCGGCGTTGCCGGTCCCCAGCACGACGCGGTCGCCGGCGGCGGCCACGTACAGCGGATGGTTGTAGTCACCGGCCCAGCCGCCGGTGCCGTCCTCGGTCTGGTACGGCGGCGTGCCGCTGGTGCCGATGTCGCAGACCAGCTTCTGCCGCACGCCGTCGTGGGTCAGCAGCTTGGCGGTGTAGGTGCCAGCCAATAATGGCCGGTCGCAGTCGTCGAGGCCATCCCAGAGGTAGGTATGCTCGCCGGCGGGGTAGGGTTGCGCGCCGAGGCAGGTGCGCACGAGCTTGCCGGCGGCGTCGCAGATCGCCAGGCTGACCTTGCCATCCTTCTCCAGCTTGAACGTGACCGGAATGTGCCCTTCGGCGCGGCCGACCCCGGCCGTGGCCGCCAGCTTCAGGTTGCCGGTCTTCTCGAAGATCGCGGTCCCCCACGACGTCGGCCCCATGTAGCCGAGGTCGCCGCTGAGGGGGTTGCGCACGTCGGTCATGCCGCAGCGCACGGCCGTCCCCAGGTCGTTGCCCCAGTGCAACTGCCACTGCACCTGCGCCGTGTCGCCGCCGACGAAGGGACGGGCCGCCCGCAGCACCGCCCACGGGATACGGTACTCCAGCGCGTACCCCTTGCCGTCCGCATCCGCCTTGAACGCCCCCTCAACCCCCGGCGGGTTCAACACCGGATCCTGGAACCCCAGCGAGTACATCGCAAAGTAACCGGCCTTCTTGTCCGCCGACGAGTACCACAGCGTGATGTGGTTGACGCACCGGTCCAGGTCAGGCGCGATCTGTCCCCCCGTCTGCAACGAGGCCTTGGACTGCGCGCCGGGAACCGCCAGGAACCGCAGCTGGATCGCATCCGCGTTCCACGACATGGTGTACTCGCCGCCAAAGGCGTAGCTGTTCACCATCGGCGTCGGATCCTTCACCCGCGCCCCGACGTACAGCGCCTCCGCGTCGTACATCATCGCCCCGCGCACGGAGTAGACCTCCTTGCTGCCCTCGTCCATGAACATCAGGATGGCCCCCGACAGATCCCAGTCCCCAAGGTCGCCGTCCACCGCCACCTTGCCCGGCGCCGGGACGACGTGGACCTCCTGGTAGTCGGTCTTGTTCACGATCGCCACGTAAGCTTCCGCCACCGTCCCGGCCAGCGCCACCAGCACCGCCAGCCAACAACCCACTTTGCGCCGTTCCATACAAGAGCCTCCTTTGCGGCGTTGCACACCCGGTTGCCCGCCCGGCCGCCCCATGGAAAGGTTCTGCAGGCGCCTGGGAGCGGCAGGGACTGATGCTCCAAGGTAAACTCCCCCATGCATATTGCAACGGTGTATGCAACGCAAAAGACCCGGTCACTCGCCCGCCGGCCAGCACGCGACGGCGACGGCGGCATCGTCCCCAACCGTCGCGAAGGGGTCCAGACCGTCCCCTTGGAGCCGGCGGTCTCCGCCGGTGATGCCGGGAACCGGTGATCGGTGACCCGTGATCGGTGATTCCGGCAACGAAGTACGAACGCGCGGCCCCCCTCGTGGGTCGTGGCGGCTCCGGCGGGGTGGCGGGCCGTCATGCCGGCCCGTGTGAGAGCTGCGGCCCGTCTTCGTTCGCCCCGGCGAACGACGCCGCGGGAGCCCAGGCCGCAGACACTCCAGAGACGCTTCGCGTCGGCAAGGGACGGAGGCAGACCGCGGCGGAGCCGCTCTGGAGACCCGCCGCCCGCACACTTGCATATATGCGAAAACGGACTATAGTTCGTTGTGTGGATCGCACTTGACCCGCAGCCGTGGGAGACAGGCCGTCATGACTCGACAGGTTGACTTGGCACGGCGACTGAACGTGTCGCAGGGAACGGTCTCACGCGTGCTGGGCGGCCAGCCCGGGATCAGCCAGAAGATCCGTCGGAAGATTCTGGCGGCGGCCCGTGCGGCAGGCTACCGCAAACGCCAGGCGCGGACTCCAAGGCCCCAAACGCTGATCGCACGGGCCACGGGGGTCATCTGCGCCGACATCCCCCGCCACGATGAGTGGCAGGCGCGGCTCCTGGATGGGATCATTGCGGCGGCCCGCGAGACCGGACACGAGGTCATCGTCTCCGCCCATGCCAACGAAGACCTGCCGCGGGTGGTGTCACGCGGGCAGGTGGACGGGCTGGTGCGGCTGATGTGCCAGGACGACTACGAGCGCACGCACCTGACCGCGGCGCCCGTGCCCACGGTCAGCATCCTCTTCCCGGTGCCGGGCGCGGACGTCGCGAGCGTGGATCATTTCGGCAGTGCCCGGGAACTCGGCTTGCATCTGGGCGCGTTGCGGCCCGGCATCGCCGCCTACGTCGGACACGCCTACCCGATCGGGCAGGCGCGGTTCGCCGGGGTTCGCAGCGGGCTGGAACAGTGGGGGGCCAAGGTGCCCCCCGAGCTGGTGCGCATGTCGTACGCGCTGGATGCCGACAAGGTCATGCCGCTGGTCGGCGAGCTGCTCGACCTGCGCGCCGCCGGGCGGCCGGAACACCAGTTCACCTTGATCGCCTTCTACAACGATCACCTAGCCCGCCATGCCGCCCGCTACATCCGCGAACGCGGCCTGCGCGTGCCCGAGGATATCGGGGTGGCCGGCTACGACGACCTCGGCCTGCCCGTGGCCCGCGACTTGCGGCTGACGACCGTCCACCTCCCCCTCGAAGAACTCGGCGCCGAGGCGGTCCGCCGGGTGCACTGGCGCCTGCGCAACCCCGGCGCCCCGCCGATCCACTGGCTCCTGCCGACCCGCCTCGTCGAGGGCGGCAGCGTGTTGCGGCGTGACGCCTAATGCGGAATGCGAAGGGCGGCGGGCGGCGGGTGAGACCGGGCAAGCTTCGCCAGCTTCGGTCCGCCCCGACAGGCATCAAAAGGTCTCGACGGGCAGCGAGAGGTCTCGAGAGGTCTCGACGGCTCCCAAAGGAAACGCCAACGGAGACATCCGCGGTGCGATTGGACTCTGACCCCGGCAACGGCCCCCCAACGGTAAAGGAGAGACGACGATGAGCAGGACAGTTTTCGCGAACGGTCTGTCGGCAGGCTGCATGGCGAGCGGGCGAGACGTGCGGCGGGGCCATATCATCTTGGTCGCGTTTGCCGTCAGCCTGGCGTTGCCGGCCGCGCGTGCTGCCATCGTGCAGACCCCCTACTCGGATGACAACGCCGCGGACTTGACGCTGGCCAGCCAGACCAGCGCGGGCGATCTGATCAATGCCGGCCAGCCCACGCTGGCAACCGTAACGACCAACGGTCTGGCACTCTCGTTTGGCACGACGCTTGCGGCCATAAACGATGGAGCGGCTTGGCCGAATGGGGCTCACCTGCCCAGTGCCACGGCCAGCAGCGACGGCGCCGGCGAGACATGGGAGATACAGTTTGATCTGGCCCTGAGCGCAGGCTCGGCCGGCTACTCGATCACGGAGGTCCAAACGTTCGCCGCCTTCCCCAGCGAGCACTTGGCACGACGGGCCAATCAGACCTACGGGCTGTATTTCAGCCTTGTCGGGGATCCGTCGTTCGCGTTGGCGACAAGTGTGGCGATCGGCAACAGCGGCGACTCCCATGAGACCCGGATGACCATCACGGACACGACCGGAGTCATCGCGACGGGAGTTGACGCGATTCGCTTCGCGTTCAGCCCGCCGCCCGGCGCTCCGGGGGCCAGCAACAGCACCATCTGGCGCGAGTTGGACGTGTTCGGGTTCGAGGTCGTTGGCGCCATTCCCGAGCCGGCGACCGGCCTGCTGGCGCTGGCCGGCCTCGCCCTGGCGTGGCGTCGGCGGGGCTGCCGGGCGCCGAGGGCGTAGCCCGGGCGGCTGCAACGCCCGCCCGCTTCTCGCCAACTCGTTCCG
>MVZH01000181.1 GCA_002068325.1 Lentisphaerae bacterium ADurb.BinA184
ACGGCGGGGCCAGCATAGCGTCCCAACCGGCGCTGTCAATCCTGCCGGCCCGGCGACGCCGGCCGCGGGGCGGCGGCCGACTGCTGGGCGTCGAGGCGGGCGTAGAAGCCGCCCAGGCGGATCAGCTCATCGTGTGTGCCGAACTCGCTGACGACGCCGTTTTCGAGCACGGCGATGCGGTGGCAGCGGCGGGCCATTGAGACGCGCTGGGAGGCGATGACCGCGGTCTTGCCGGCGAGGGTGTGGGTGAGGGTGTCCTGGATTTTGCGTTCGGTGTTGGCGTCGAGGGCGGAGGTGCAGTCGTCGAGCAGCAGGATCTGCGGGTCGGTGAGTAGGGCGCGGGCCAAGGCGAGGCGTTGCCGCTGGCCGCCGGAGAGGCTGGCGCCGCGCTCGCCGACGATCGTCTCGTACTGTACCGGCAGGGCCATGATGAAGTCGTGCATTTCGGCCATGCGGGCGGCCCGCATGATCTGGGTGGGCGAGGCCTCGGGCTTGCCGTAGCAGATGTTGTCGCGCACGGTGCCGCTGAAGACCTGGGGGATCTGGGGAACGACGCCGATGGTGGTGCGCAACGACTCGAGGGCGATTTTGGGCAGGGGCACATCGTCGTAGCTGATGGTTCCGCGGACCGGTTCGTAGAGCCGGGCCAGGAGGAAGAGGAGGGTGGATTTCCCGGCCCCGCTCGGGCCCATGAGGCACAACCACGTGCCGGCGGGGACGTCGAGGCTGATGTTGCTGAGCACCGGCGGGACGTCGGCGCCGTCGCCGTAGCTGAACGTGAGGTTGCGCACGGACAGGCCAGTGCGCAGCGGGACAGGCATGGGGCGGGCGTCGGGGGCGTTGCAGATTTCGACCGGCGCATCGAGGATGCTCATCATCCGCGCCAGCACGACCTGAAGGTTTGAGAGGATGACGTTGAGCTGCGAGATCTCGATCACCGGCATGAACAGGTTGCCGACGGCGGCGTGCACGAACAGCAGTTGCCCGAGCGTCATGCGGCCCTGCGTCACCTGGTAGGCGGCGTAGGCGAAGATCAGCGACGAGAGGCTGCCCGAGATGATGCGCGCCCAGGTCTGCATGCCGGCGACGCTGGCCTGCTGGCCGGTGGCGTCGCGCAGGAAGCAGGCGGCCAGCTGGTGCATGTGCAGGCGTTCCAGGCCTTCGCGGACGTAGGCCTGGACGGCCTTGATGGCCTCGATTTTCTGGGTGACGAAGCCGTAGAGGCAGGAGTTGGTGTGCCGCAGTTCGCGGTTGCTCTCGCGGATGCGCCCGCGGTAGCGGTAGTAGACGAGGCCGTACAGGGGGGCCACGCAGAAGAAGAACAGGCCGATCCACACGTCGGTGGCCAGCAGAATGCCCAGCCCGAGGGCGAGCATGAGCAGTGAGCGGCTGGCGATGACGATGGCCTGCATGGCCTGGCGCTGGGCGACATCAACGTCCGAGGTGATGCGTGACAGCAACCGTCCCGGCGTCGTGGTCTGATGGAAGCGCAGCGACAGCTCCATGACCTTGGCGTGGAGATCTTCGCGCAGACGTGCGGCGAGGGTGCGGCCAATGCGGATGGTCTGGGTCTGGGCGAACCGTTCGAGGAAGTTCAGCCCCACCAGCGAGGACAGGTAGATGACGAACATGGCGGCGAGCTTGCGCCCGGCCTCGGGGCCGCGCGCCGCCGGCGCCGCTGCGGCCAGCCGTGCGGCCAGGCCGGCCGCCTCGCGTGTGGGGCCGGTGCCCGCCGGTTCGCCGCGCCACGTCCGCGTGAAGCCTTCGGGGGCGGCCGGGGGCGGCGGCGCCGGTTCGACCGCCAGGATGGTGTCCACGACGATGCGCCCGTAGAAGGCGATCAGGTAGACCGAGCAGGCGTTGGCGCCGACCAGCAGCGCCACCATGGCCACGCGCCAGCGGTAGGGCGACACGTAGTCCCGCAGGAACCGCCGGATCAGGGCGCGGGCGCCCTGCGGGTGAACCCGGCGGGGCGGCCGGTACGGGTAGTTGCGGTGATGCGTCCTCATGCCTCGCCGCCGATCACGCCCTTGCCCATGAACTTCTCGTACAGCTCGCGGTAGCCGCCGTTGGGCAGTGCCATGAGCTCGTCGTGCCGGCCCATCTCGCGGATCTGCCCATGTTCGAGCAGGACGATGATGTCGGCGCCGCGGATGGTGCTGAGGCGGTGGGCGACGATGAACGAGGTCCGGCCCTTGAGCATGCGTTCCATGGCCCGCTGGATGGCCGCCTCCGACTCGCTGTCCAGGGCGCTGGTCGCCTCGTCCATGATGAGGATCGCGGGGTCGGCGGCGATCGCCCGCGCGATGGTGATGCGTTGGCGCTGGCCGACGGACATATCGACGCCCTCGCTGCCCAGCACGGTGTCGTAGCCCTGCGGCAGGCGGCTGATGAAGTCATGGATTTCCGCCGCCTTCGCCGCCGCCTCGATCTCGGCGCGGGTGGCGTCGGCCCGCCCGTAGCGGATGTTCTCGGCCACGCTGACGTCGAAGAGCAGCGGTTCTTGGAGGACGATGCCGAACTGCCGGCGGAGGGCGTCCAGTTCGAGGTCGCGGACGTCATGTCCGTCTATGCGGATGGCACCGTCGCCGACGTCGTAGAAGCGCATAAGCAGGTTGAGGAGCGTGGACTTGCCGCATCCGGTGGGGCCGATCAGGGCGACGCGCTGCCCGCGGCGCACGTCGAGGCTGAAGTTGCGGATCACCGGCGTGCCCGGCTCGTACTCGAAGACCACCGCCTGGAACGACACGTCGCCGGCGAAACGCGGCGGCCGCACGGCCCCCGGCCGCGGGGTGATCTCGGGCCTCTGCCGGAACAGCTCGAAGAGCCGCTCGACGGCGATGCGCACATCCTGCACCATCCGCACCACCTCGGTGAAGCGGACGGCGGGGCCGAGCAGTTGGAAGGCGTACGAGGTGAAGGCCACCACGTCGCCGTAGGTCATCTCATCGCGCAGCACAAAGGCGCAGCCGGCGAAGTACAGCACCGAGCGGCCGACCTGCTGCAGGAGGTGGGAGTTCATCGAGAAGCGAGTCGAGGCGACGGCGGCCTCGGTGGACAGCGCCAGGCTGCTCAGCGAGGCGGCCTGGAAGGTCTCCTGCTCGCGGCCCTCGGTTCCGAAGCTCTTGACCGCGACGCTGGCCAGCAGCCGGTTCTGGATGCCTCCTGAGAGCCGATCCATGGCCGTGCTGTAGCCGCGGGTCGCCCGCGTGATGCGGCGGATGGTGAGGCGATAGTTGATGACGAAGCCCGCCACCGCCAGCAGCAGCAGCAGCGCCATCCGCCAGTTCAGCAGGAAGGTGGCGCAGATGGCGAAGCTGGCGCAGGCCAGGTCGGAGACCAGGGTGATCGTCTGTCCGGTGATCACCTGCTGCACGGTGCCGCTGTCGCCCATCAGCCGGTTGACCAGCTTGCCGGCGCTGTTCTTGCCGAAGAAGCGCAGCGAGAGTCCGAGCAGGTGGTTGAACAGCGTCACCCGGATATCGAAGACGAAGCGTTGGCCGAGGTAGGCGATGCCGCGCGTCTGCACGTACTGGCAGGCGGCGGTGGCGACATGCACCGCGATCATCGCCACGGTCAGCGCGGTCAGCAGGTCGTGGCGTCCCTCGGTGACCACCCCGTCAATGACCTCGCGGACCAGCAGCGGCGGCAGCATGGCCAGCACCGACAGCACCACCGTCAGCGCCATCAGCGCAACCAGGTTGCCGACGTACGGGCGGAAGAAGCCGGCCAGTGTCGGGCGTTGTTCCGCCGCAGCGGTCATGGCCGAATCCGATCAGGGCAGGCCCAGCAGGTAGTGCCAGAACGTGGAGTCGCCGTAGTAGATGCGCGCCTCCGCGGAGGTGCCCGGCGGGACCGGGCGGCCGTTCGCCTCGAAGGAGCAGTAGGCGACCCGGTAGGTGCGCTCGCCATCCCCCTCGATCACGTTGCGCAGGTTCTCGACCGCCCCCGTGAAGATCACCTCGTTGGTCCCGCGGTACGAGGCCAGCCGCGCTGTGTAGCGCTGCCCCGCGGCCACCATCGCCGCGTAGCGCTCGGCGACTTTGAGCCGGAGCACCTGCCGGGCGCCGCCGAACAGCTCCATCAGAACCCGATCCGGCTGAACCATCTCGCCGAGGACAAAATCGTACCGCAGCACCTGCCCGGAGATGGGGGCGCGCACCTCGCGGCTGGCCACCCGCAGCTCGGCCAGCCGGACCCCGTCCTCGTGCGCCTTCACCTCCTGCCCGACCCCCTCGAGTTCGCGCTCGAACAGCGAGAGGTCGCGGTTGCGCAACGAGTTGACATCCGCCTCCGAGAGGTCGCGCTGCAGTTCGAGATCCTCCAGCTGGCTGCCGGCGGCCAGGCCCTTGGCGACCAGCTCGCGCGTCCGTTCCAGCTTGCGCACGGCGTTCGTCAGCCGCAGCTGCGCCACCGCCGTCTCCTCGGCCAGCGTGCGTTTCCTCTCGGCGATCTCGATCTGCCGGCGGGCCGCCTCGGCCTGGATGCGGCTCAGCTGGGCCTTGGCCTCTTCGAGCGCGGCGACCTGCTGCGCGGCGTCCAGCCGGATCAGGACATCGCCCTGGCTGACCTGGACCCCGGTGTCCACGACAATCTCCGCCACGGTGCCGCTGATCGGCGCCCGCACCTCGGCGAACTCCTCGGTGGTGACGTAGCCGACCGCCGGCACGTAGCGCTCGATCCGGTAGATCAGCCCCAGGGCTAGAATCCCGCCGACCAGGAACAGCCCGACCAGCAGCCCGCGCCACAGCCGGGCCCGCCGCACGCGCGTCGGCGGCGGCAACGGTTCCCCGGTGGTTGTGCGGTAGTCGCCCATCTCGGTCTGTCCCTCTCCTGGCCCGGCCCGTGGACGCCGGCTCACCGGCTGCGGGGCGGCGTCAGGAAATCCTTGGCGATGACGTTCATTCCCTCGGAACCGGCCACGTAGCGCTTGGTGCACAGCTCGCACGTGTCGCAGTCGCGCTCGTAACAGTTGCGGTGAACCCGCGCGGGGTACATCCGGCGGAAGGCCTCGAAGCAGTCGTCGCTGCAGAAGCAGTAGCGTTCCTGGGTGCTGCCGAAGGCGACATGCACGAGGTGGAAGCCCTCCTTTCCGGGCTCCGCCGTGGCCGCGCACCAGCCGCAGACCAGGTTCATGCGCTCGGCGATCTGCCGGCGGCGCTGTTCGATCTCGCTGTCGCTCCACACGTACTCGACGGAGTCATAGGCGGCGCGGGCGATCTTGGCGATCACCCGGTCGTCCTTGAGCACGAGCAGCGTCCCGTCCTTGACGGTGTAGCAGTGATCCCCTTCGATTGTCCGGTTCTCGTGACGCAGGAAGACGCGCACGGGGCCCTTGCCCGGGGTGTCGAAGGCGTGCCAGCCGCAGGCCTCGCACACCGAGGCGAAGAGATGCCGCCGCAGGTGTTCGCCGCAACTCGGACACCGGCCAAGCTGCAGGACGTGCAGGCGGCGCAACGAGCTCTCCGCGGCCGTCTGCACCTCCTTCTCCGCGAGCTGGCGCAGCTTCTCCTCCTTGGTGCCGTCGTCGTCGCCGAGGATGGACTTGTCGTGCTCGCGCCGCGCCTCGTCCTCGCCGTGGAGCAGGCCGGCCGGTTCGGCGGGCTCCGCGTCCTTGTCCCTCTCCTTGTCGGGCTCCGGCTGGAGCCCCAGAAAGCCTTTGAGGATTCCCATCGTCGTCCACTCCTGTGCGGCGGCCCGTCCGCCTCACGGCCGGGCCCGGTTGCCGGCCGGCACCATCCCGTCATGAATCACCGGATCCTCGGGGTACCCCGCGGCGAAGCGGTGATCCGCCCACGCCCGCAGCACACCGGCCGCGGCGGCCGTCTGCTGCCGGACGGCGCGGGTGAAATCGTTCTGCGCATCGAGCACATCGCGGCTGCGGCTCTCGCCCAGCTGGAAGCGCTCCTTCTCCGCGTCCAGGCTGCGCCGCGCGGACTCCGCCGCCCGGCTGGCCTGTTCGAACTGCTGCCGCGCCAAGTCGAAGCGCGCCGTGCTGCCCAGCAGCTCGCGGCTGAGCTCCAGCTCGAACCGTTGCAGCCCGGCCCCGATCTCGCGGATGCGGCTTTCGTGCTGGCCGATGCGGCTGTTCTCGGCCCGCCATCCCAGCGTCCGCCGGTACACCAGCATGACGTGGCCGCCGGCCGTCTGCGCGGACAGGTGGTTGTGCGCCACCAGCGGCCAGTCGCCGTCCTCGCCCTGCAACGTTCCGGCCAGGGACAGCGAGAGGTCGCCCCGCCGCTGTTCCGTCTCGTAGCGCACCGACAGCTCGGTCCGCAGCCGCTCGTGAAGAAGCTCGAGGTAGCCGCCGCGGTCCCTGCAGCACGACGCCACGTCCAGCCCGCGCCGCAATTCGAGCCGCGCCGCCGCGGCCACCCAGTCCGAACCGATCTCCTCGACCCCGGGCACCTCCCGTCCGGCCAGCAACTCCTGCAGGCGGTAGCGCGCGACCTCGAACGCCTGCTGCGCGGCCAGTTCGTCGGCCTTGCCGAGATCCACCTCCATCTGCGCCGGCAGGACCTGGTACTCGGCGATCGCCTGGTGCTCGACCAGGTTCCGGGTGTCGGCCAGCAACGTCTCCGCCCGTCCGGTCGCCTGCCGTGTGATCCCGCACAGCGCCGCGCTCTCGCACAGGTTGACCACCGCCAGCTCGACCTCGTGGCGAAGCTGCTGCCGCTCCGCCAGGCAGCCGCTCAGCGCGCGGTCGTAGTCGGCGAGCAGGCGCAGGCGGTCCAGATCCCACAGGCGGAATCCGCGGTCGTGCAGAAGCGGGATGCGCACGCCGACCCCGAAGAGGCTCTGGTACAGCGGGTCGTACCCGGCCTCGCCCGCATAGCGGCGGCTCACCGCCCCGATGCTGAAGTAGAAGCCCGGCCGCACCGGGACATCAAGGCTCGCGCCGACCTCGGCGGCGTCGTTGGCCGGCGCGTCGATCGCCGTCGTCCCCGGCAGGGCCCGCGCCTCGTCGCTCCAGCCCCCCGAGAGGGTGAGGCCGGGGTCGAAGAAGCCGTACGCCTCCTCGTAGCCGTACCGTGCCGCCTCGGCGCGGGCCTGCGCCTCGGCGATCCGCGGATGGCTGTTCAGGGCCTCGGCGACAAAGCCGTCCAGCCTCTCCCACGCCCGGGCGGCCTCCCACGGCAAGCAGAGCGCAACCACCACAACCGTCCGTCGGCAACGGGATGTCAGACTTCCTGGCAACGTGGTACCCATGCACACGGCCCGACGCCGCCCCCGCCCCCGTGATGCGTCCTCCGCAATACGACCCCGGTGACGGTCGTCTGGACGGCGGGCGGAGCGGTCGTCAGCCGAACCGGCAATCTAATGCGACTTTGGCGGCTGCCCAGCCGGCGCGCAAGGCCGCGGCCACAGGGGGTGCCGGGCACGGGAAGGGGAGGAGCCGCGAGTCAGGCGTTCGGGCGGCGCCGGCGGCGGGCCGCGCAGAGGCCGAGCACGCCGAGGAGGGCGAGCAGGCCGGAGGCGGGCTCGGGGATCGGAATGAACGGAATGACGTCGAGGAAGGAGGTGCCGATGCGTATGTTGTCGATCCGGTAGGTGTCGCCGCGATTGAGACGGGCATGCCGCCCGACGAAGTACTGCAGGCTGGAGATTCCGCTGTTGGCGTTGTGGACGATGCTCGTCGTCCCCGGGTCTTGCGAGACCGGATTGACCCACAGCTCGACGCGGTCGTAGATGCCGTCTGTGCCGGTGTCGCTGGCGCGCAACACGAGGAAGTAGGTCTGTCCGGGGTTCGTCGCCACACTGGCGGAGCGGCCTTGCCCTGTCCCGGACCGCACCTGGAAGTCGTACCCGTCGTTGCCGTACCAATGGACAACGCTGGTGCGCGGATTGTCGGCGGCGCTGTTCAGGCCATACTGGATGAAATCATCGTCACCGTCCCCATAGGCCGTGGTGGTCTGCCACAGCAGGCTCATGTAGACGGTGCCGGTCTGGCTGGCGAACGGACGGTTCAGGAAGATCGCGTTGCCGCCGACGTCGTAGACAAACTGCAGGGCACGGTTGCCGCCGGGGTTGGAGACCTCTCCCGTGATGTACGACAGCCCGCCGGCGATTGTCTTCAGCTCATCCGGGCTGCGGACTCCCGACCCCCATGCTGCGGTCCAGCCGCTGCCCCCGTTCAGCCCGCCGAGCGGCACGTCGGCCGCATAATCCTCAAAGCCTTCGAATGCGATCAGCACGGCGGAGGCCGGTTGCCGACCCAGGACAGCCAGCACCATCGCGCCGATGATGGTGATTGTACGCAGCACGCGGCTCATGATCCTTGCCTTTACGCGGCGGTCCGCTCGGCTCACTGACCTCGCGCGGCCCCAGCTCATCAGCAACTGACCCGGAACTTACCCGGATCCGCCCGGAAGTCAAGCCGCCCGGCGGCGCAGGAGAAGCAGGGCGGCGGACCCGGCCAGGGCGGCGGTCGCGGGTTCCGGGATGTCGAGAAAGGCTTCAAACTCGACGACCGAGACGCCGACGCCGCCCGTCGCGCTCTCGGGGATGCGCAGTTGGATCTGGGTGACGCCGCTGAGCAGCCCGATGTCGTAGTAGTACTGGCCGCGGATGGCGCCGTTCTGGGCGGTGGTCGGGGCGAAGGTGCCAAGGGTCGTGAGTCCGGCTCCCGTGTCGGCCAGCAGCTCCCGCGAAGTCGGAAGCGCCGCGAAGCCTGCCTGCGGCGCCCAAGTGATGGCCAGGCCCTGGAGTTTGGCGGAAAACCTGTGGTGTTCCTGCCCCTCTGGATCGCACTCGTGCTCCGTGGGCCACGCGAACGATACCCATATTTCCGACAGACCAGGCCAGCGACTCGAGGGTGAGAACGACCATCTTCGCAGGACTGCATACCGAGCGCCGCCGGGCGCTCTCTGGAGCGCCTGCGGCCTGCCGCAGCTCTTGCACGGGCCGGCATGACGGCCCGCCAGCCCGCCGGGGCAGGCCCCGGCGGAACAAAGCGGTCGCCCGCCGTCGCCAGATGGCTATGGCGTGGCACGCAGGCGACCG
>MVZH01000182.1 GCA_002068325.1 Lentisphaerae bacterium ADurb.BinA184
AAGGTGCCCGCCGGCATCCCCCCGAACGTCGGCGTCATCTGGCGCGTGGTCTTCATCATCATCACCTTCGTCGGCGTGATCAGCGTGATCTTCTTTGTCATCTGGTCGTTGCAGCTGCGCAAGATCCGCTCGGTCGAGAGGGAAGAAGGGCTGTCCGGCGGCGACGCCGGGTGACAGCCAGGCTTGATCAGCGTACGGACGCGGACCACGTGATCCATGTGACCATCATGACGCCGGGCGAGACGCTCTTCGAGGGCGAGGTCACGGCCGCGGTTCTGCCCGGCGACCGCGGGGACTTTGAGGTGTTGCGTTTTCACCGGCCGCTGATCGGCCTGTTGCGTCCAGGCCCGATCGTGCTGGACGGCCGTGAGGCGATGCGGGTGCGGCGCGGGGTGGTGCGCGTCAACCGGGACCGCCTGGTGGCGCTGGTGGAGTCATGAGCGGGGCGTGCCGGGCGCGGCGACCCGTCGCCTCCGGCGGCCCCTCGATGGGAGTGCGGCGGCGTGCTTAGCCCAGCTCTGGAAAAACTCATTGTCATCATTGTGGTCATGGTGTCGGTGCTGGGGCCATCGATTGTGATTGGCTCGGTCGGGCATGCCGCCATCCAGGCCTTGGGGCGCAATCCCTCCGCGGCGCCGAAGATTCTGATCCCGATGCTGCTGGCCTTTGTCTTCGCCGAGGCGGTGGCGCTGGTGGCTCTCCTGGTGGCTTTCCAGCTGTTCACCTGAGGCGGGCGGGTGCCGGCGGCGCGGTGTGGCAACTTGACGGAGAAGGCGCGATCATGGACATGTTCAGCCTGAGTACGATCATCATCATCCAGGTCATCACGTTCCTGGTGCTGGTTCTGCTGCTGCGCCGGCTGCTGTACTCGGCCTATGCGGCGGAGCTCAAGCGTCTGCGCGAGCTGAACGCCGAGAACCAGAACAAGGCCGAGAAGCTGGCCCGCGAGCTGGAGGCCACCGAGCACGAGCACCGGCGCCGCATGGAGACGGCGGAGGCGGAGATCCGCGACCTCCGCAACCGCCTGCAGGCCGACGCCAAGCAGCAGCGCGAGGACGTGTTGCGCAAGGCGCGCGAGGAGAGTGACCGCATCGTCGGCCAGGCGATGGGGATGAAGGATCGCCTGCGCGAGGAGCTTGAAGGGCAGTTGCAGGAACGCAGCGTCGGCATGGCCTGCCAGCTCATCAAGGACGTGCTCAGCGGCGACAGCATGCGCGGTTTCCACGAAGGGCTGGTGCAGGATGTGACGGCGGACCTGGCCCGCGTCGCCGAGGACAAGTTGCGCGGCCTCGATCCGGCCCGGCCGGTGCTGGTCCGCACCCCCTACCGGCTGACTGAGGCCCAGGTCGGCGAGGTCGCCAGCGCCCTCTCCCGCCAAAGCGGCCGGAGGTTGCAGCTGAGCCAGCAGACCGACCCCGAGGTCATCGCCGGGCTGGAGATCTCCGCCGGCAGCCTCCTGATTGACGGCAGCCTGGCCGGGCAGCTCCGCCGGATCGCGGCGCGCCGCATCGACAAGTAGGACAGTCCGCCGACGGTTCCCGCCCCGCCGCCCCGGAGTCTCCGCGGCGGCAGTGGCCGGGATTTTCAAAGAGAAGGCGCCCGCGATGGCTCTCGACAGAATCCAGATTCGCGAGGTGGGCGAGGTTCGCGAGATCCGCAAGGACATCGCGAAGGTGACGGGTCTGGGCCGTTGCATGAACGGCGAGATGCTCGATTTCACCCCGCACGCCCGCGGCATGGTGGTCGGGTTCGATGAACAGGCGGCCGACGTCGTGCTGCTCGGCCGCGTCGAGGACGTGCGGGTCGGCAGCCGCGCCCTCAGCCGCCTGGAGCCGTTCAGCATGCCGGCCGGGGACGGCTATCTCGGCCGCATCGTCAATGCCCTCGCGCTGCCCTTGGACGGCGGCCCGGAGATTGGGCCCGACGCCTTCGTGCCGCTCTTCCGCGAGGCCCCCGGCGTCCTCGACCGCGTCCCCATCAGCCGCGTCTTCGAGACCGGCATCCTCTCGATCGATTCGACCATCCCCATCGGCCGCGGTCAGCGCGAGCTGATCATCGGCGACCGCATGACCGGCAAGACGACGATCGCCGTGGATGCCATCCTCAACCAGCGCGGCAAGGACGTCGTCTGCATCTACTGCTGCATCGGCCGGGCCTACTCCTCGCTCCGCCGCGTCGTCGAAACCCTCAAGTTCCGCGGCGCCCTCGACTACACCATCGTGGTCGCCGCCACCGGCTCGGTGTGCAGCGGCGAACAGTACCTGGCCCCCTACACCGCCGCCGCGCTCGGCGAGCACTTCATGGACGCCGGCCGCGACGTGTTCATCGTCTTTGACGACCTCACCAAGCACGCCTGGGCCTACCGCCAGATGTCGCTGCTCCTCGAACGCCCGCCCGGCCGCGAATGCTATCCCGGCGACATCTTCTACCTCCATTCCCAGCTCATGGAGCGGGCCGGGCAGATGACCCCGGAGCTGGGCGGCGGCTCGATGACGTTCTTCCCCATCGTCGACACCCTCCAGGGCGACGTGACCGGCTTCATCCCCTCGAACCTGATCTCGATGACCGACGGCCAGATCTACATGGACACCACGCTGTTCAACAGCGGCTTCCGTCCGGCCATTGACCTCAGCCTCTCGGTCTCCCGCATCGGCAACAAGGTCCAGACCCCGGTCATGCGACGGCTCAGCGCCATGCTACGTCTCGAGTACGTCCAGTACCACGAGATGCTCAAGAAGACCCGCTTCACCGCCGCCGTCTCCGACGACCAGCGCGAGCGCCTGCGGCCCGGCGAGGTCCTCACGCAGCTCTTCACCCAAGACGGGAACAGCCCGTACCCGATCGCCACCCAGCTGTGCTTCCTCTATGCGTTGCGCGAGCGGCTGCTCGACAAGTTCGGCACCGCCCACATCCAGCGTTTCAAGCACGAGTTCATCAACTTCCTCCGACAGCACAGCCCGGACCTGATCGGAGTCCTCGAACACCAGGGCGAGCTGACGCCGGACCACAAGGCGCATCTCGCCGAGTGCCTTGACCGCTTCTACGAGCAGACGGTCGGCGACCTGTGACCGTGTGCGCCGGCCGCCGTTGAGACGCCGGGTGCGGAGCGGGCCGGCCGCCGGGCGGGGCCGGTGTGTTGCGCCGTCGGCGCGGTGACGGCGGCGCAGGCGGGCGGGGCCAGCTGGCCGGAGCGGGCATAGCCGGGACGAGTCGGTTCACATGTACGTCTTGCAGGAACTCAAATCCGAGCTGCGCATCAACGGGGAGCTGACGGAAATCGTCGACGCCCTCAAGGTGATCGCGGTCACGGAGTTCTGGTCCCTCGAAGCCCACCGCCGCGAGCGCTTCTCACGCTTCCTGGCGGCGTTCGAAGGCTTTTTCCAGATGCTCGATTTCAGCACCATCGAGCATCCGTTTGCCCGCGACACCAGCGGACGGCTGAGCCTGCTGATCCTGACCTCGGACGAGCGCTTCATGGGCGGGCTCAACCAGGAGGTCGTGGACACCGCGCTGGCCCAGGCCGGGGCGGGTGCGGCCGACCTGATCGTGGTCGGCCAGCAGGGCGCGGACTACCTGCGCACCCTCGGCCGACGGTTTGAACGCCTGCCCGAGACCATCACCAGCCGCCGCCCCTACGAGGCCGCCAACCTGGCCCGCCAGCACATCCTTGCGATGGCCGCGGAGCGCGGGGCGGGCCGCCTGTTGGTCGTCTACCCCAAGCCGGTCTCCTTCCTCGTCCAGACGGTCAAGACCCTCCCCCTGCTGCCGTGCACCGAGCTCATCTCACTCGAAAAACGCGAGCTCGGCAAACGCGAGGCGGTGCTCACCCCCAGGACCCAGGTGCTGGTGGACTCGTCGCCGGAGGCGCTGGTGCAGTACTTGGTGGACACCTGGATCGCCGAGAAGCTGCTCGAAGTCTTCGAGGACAGCCGCCAGGCGGAACTGTCGGCCCGCGCCGTCCGCCTCGAGGAAAGCTACCAGGGCCTCCAGGACAACCGGAAGAAGCTCGTCCACTCCTATCACAAGACCCATCACGAAGCCCTCGACAAGGGCATGCGTGACACCTTCTCCGCCCAGGTGATGCGCCGACGCTGAGGGTCCCGCACCACCCCAAGGTTCAGGAACGCAGTCATGACACAATCGGAAGCCGCCCGCGGTCAGGTCATCGGCGTGCAGGGCCCGGTGGTCGAAGTCCGCTTCCCGCCCGAGGTGCAGATCCCCAACGTCTTCGAGGTGGTCGAGACCCGGACGCACGGCGGCCGCACGCTCAGCCTCGAGGTCACCGAACACCTCCCCGGCAATGTCGCCCGCTGCGTCGCCCTCGGCGCCACCCTCAACCTCCAGTACGGCGCCGAGGCCACGGCCACCCGCCGCACGGTCGAAGTCCCCGTCGGCGATGAAGTGTTCGGCCGCATCATCAACATGCTGGGCGAGCCCATCGACCGCAAGGGCCCGGTCGGCGGCGTGCAGCGGGCGCCGGTGCGCCGGAGCGTCGCCCGCTATCGTCTGAACCCCGCCTCCCTGACGGGCGCGGAGCCGGAGATCCTGGAGACCGGCATCAAGATCGTGGACCTGCTCTTCCCGCTGGTCAAGGGCAGCAAGACCGCCTGCGTCGGCGGCGCCGCCCTCGGCAAGACGATCCTGACGCTGGAGTTCATCCACAACGTCGTCATCGAACACGAGGGCGTCTGTGTGTTTGCCGGCGTCGGCGAGCGCATCCGCGAGGGCAACGAGCTGTACTACGAGTTCGTCGAGCAGAAGATCATCGACAAGGTGATGATGGCCTTCGGGCAGATGAATGAGCCGCCCGGCGCCCGCTTCGAGGCGGCCTTCACCGGCGTCACCCTCGCCGAGAGCCTGCAGGAGCGCAGCGAGGACGTGCTGTTCTTTGTGGACAACGTCTACCGCTTTGTCCAGGCCGGCAGCGAGATTTCGACGCTGCTCGGCCGCGTCCCCTCCGAGACCGGCTACCAGCCCACCCTGGCCGCCGAGGTCAGCGAGTTCCAGGAGCGCATCCGCCAGAAGGACACTGGCTCGATCACCGCCATCGAGGCCGTCTATGTGCCCGCCGACGACGTCACCGACCCCGCCGTGGTCACCATCTTCAGCCACATGGACTCGATCATGGTGCTCTCGCGCGAACGGGTCCAGCTCGGGCTGTATCCGGCCATTGACCCCCTCGCCTCGGCCTCGGCCAACCTGACCCCGGCGGTGGTCGGGCGCCGGCACTTCGACATCGCCCAGGAGTGCCTGCGCGTGCTCACCAAGTATGACGAGCTGAAGCGCATCGTCGCCGTCATCGGCGTCGAAGAGCTGTCCAACGCCGACCGCATCGTCTACGAGCGGGCGCGGCGGTTGCAGAACTTCCTCACCCAGCCGTTCTTCGTGGCCGAGGTGTACACCGGGCGCAAAGGTGAGTTCGTGACGGTCAGCGACACCCTCGACGGCTGCGAGCGCATCCTCACCGGCAAGATGGACGGCCTGCCGGAGGAGAAGTTCTACCTGATCGGCAGCGTGGATCAGGCCTTGAAGTGACCGCCGCCCCCCGGGCCGCGGCGCGGTGGCCGCCGGTTCTCCGCGGCCGGCGCCGGCGCGGCGCGGCTTTCCGACACAGGCAGGGCGGCAGGCGATGAGTGCAAGACTCGGCGACATCCTGGTGGCGCGAGGCCTGGTCTCGCGCGAGGCCCTTGACGGCGCCGTCGGCCGCCAGCAGGACGGCGGCGAATACATCGGCACGGCCCTCGTCGAGCGCGGCCTGATCGAGGAGAAGGCCCTGCTCGCCGTGCTGGCCGAGCTGACCGGCCTGCCGGTGCTCGACCTGCCGCACCTGCGCATCCCCGCCGAGGTCATCCGCCGCATCCCCGCCAAGTTCGCCTGGCACCACCGCATCATGCCCGTCGAGCTGGCCCAGACCACCCTCACCATCGCCGTCGCCAACCCCTATGACCCCTGGCCCGTGGATGACCTCGAGACCCACTTCGGGCTGCGCGTCTCCAAGGCCCTCGCCTCGGCCACCGACATCCGCGAAGCCATCGAACGGCACTACGGGGTCGCCGCTGACGCCATCGAACGCATCATGGACGAGGAGCCCGAGGCCCCGGCCGAGGGCGCCGCCTTCCTGCCGGCCGGCACCACCGAAGACCTCGAAAAGATCGCCGACAGCGCCTCCGTCATCCGCGTCGTCAACGACGTCATCAACCAGGCCATCGCCGAACGCGCCACCGACATCCATCTGGAGAGCTTCGGCGACGAGGCCCGGCTGCGCTACCGCATCGATGGGGTCCTGCGCGACGCCCGCATCAGCACCGACCTGCGCTTCCTCTACCCCGCCATCGTCTCCCGCATCAAGATCATGTCCGGCCTCGACATCATCGAACGGCGCATCCCCCAGGACGGCCGCGCCAAGGTCAAGGTCGGCCCCCGCGAGTACGACCTGCGCATCTCGGCCATCCCGACCATCCACGGCGAGAACATCGTCATCCGCATCCTGCCCACCACCCTGCTGCTCAGCCTCAGCGACCTCGGCATGGTCGCCGAAGACCTGGCCCGCATTGACCGCCTCATCCGCACCCCCAACGGCATCCTCTTCGTCACCGGCCCCACCGGCAGCGGCAAGAGCACCACGCTGTACGCCTCGCTGAAGAAGCTCAACCTGCCGGGCAGCAAGCTGGTCACCATCGAGGACCCCGTCGAGTATGCCCTCAAGGGCGTCTCGCAGGTTCAGGTCAACCCCAAGATCGGGCTGTCGTTCGCGCGCGCCCTGCGGCACATGCTGCGCCATGACCCCGACGTGATCATGGTCGGCGAGATCCGCGACCAGGAGACCGCCAGCATCGCCATCCGTGCGGCCCTCACCGGGCACCTGGTGCTTTCGACCCTGCACACCAACGACGCCGCCGGCGCCGTCACCCGCCTGCTCGACATCGGGGTCGAACCCTACCTGGTCGCCTCGTCGGCCCGCGCCTTCGTCGCCCAGCGCCTGGTCCGGGTGCTGTGCCCGGCCTGCCGCGTGCCCTGCACCCTGGACGCCGAGGCCGCCGCCGAGCTCGGGCTGGCCGCCGACGCCGCCCCCCCCACGGCCTACCGCGCCAAGGGCTGCGACCGCTGCGCCCACAGCGGGTTCAAGGGCCGCACCGGACTGTACGAGATCCTCATGGTCACCGCCCCCATCCGCGAACTCATCGTGCAACGCGCCCCGGCCGACCAGATCAAACACCGGGCCGTGGAACTCGGCATGCGAACACTTCTCAAGGACGGGTTCGAGAAGGTCGCCCGCGGCATCACCACCGCCGACGAAGTCCTCCACGTCGCCCGCGATCAGGAATAGCCCGCCGCGCCATGCCGACGTTCATCTACCAGGCCAAGCGGACGCCCACGGAGACGGTCAACGGCGAGCTGGACGCCGCCAGCCCCGAGAGCGCGGTCCACCGCCTGATTGACGCCGGGCTGTCCCCGGTCAGCGTCGAGCTGAAGCCCCCGCCCGCGCCGCGGCCGGGGGCCGGCGCCACCGCCCTCCAGGCCCGCCGCGCCGCCGCCGCCGAAGGCGTGTCGCGCCGCCTGGGCTCGCGCGACATTGACCGCTTCACCCGCCAGCTGGCCAGCCTGATCAAGGCGAATGTCCCCATCCTGCGGGCCCTGTCGCTGATCGCCGACCAGCCCGGCAGCCCGGAGCTCAAGGCGGTGGTTGCCGACCTCGCGCGCCAGGTCAGCCAGGGCCGGCAGCTCTCCGAGGCGCTGTCCCGTTACCCGCGCACCTTCGACGCGCTCTACGTCAGCCTGGTGATCGCCGGCGAACGCGGCGGTGCCCTCGATGAAGCCCTGTTGCGCCTGGCCGAGCACCGTGAGAAAGAGCTGGAGACGCGGCGGCGCGTGCAGGCGGCGCTGGCCTACCCCGCCTTCGTCACGGTGGTCGGCCTCGGCACCGTGTTCGCGGTGCTGACGTTCTTCCTGCCGCGTGTCATTGGCCTGTTCGAGAACATGAAGCAGGAGCTGCCGCTGCCCACGCGGGCGCTGATCGCCATGACCCGTTTCCTGCGCGGCAACTGGTACCTGGTCGTGCTGGCGCTGGCCGTCCTGGTCTGGGCACTGAGCCGGCACCGCCCCGGCAGCCGCCTCAAGGCCTTGCTGGACTTGGTCAAACTGCACATCCCGCTGGTGCGCAACCTGGTGGCCCATGCGGAGATCGCACGCTTCTGCCGAACCCTGGGACTGCTGATCCGCAACGGCATCTCGGTGCACGAGGGGCTGACCCTGGCCACCGGCACCGTCGACAACGCCGCCCTGCAGGCGCGCATCGAACAAGTCGGCGCGGAGATTGTCAATAAGGGGGCGACACTGTCCGCCAGCCTCCTGCGGGCCGGCGTCTTCCCCGTCTTCGCCGTCAACATGATCATGGTCGGCGAGGAGAGCGGGCAGCTCGAAGGCGCGCTGCTCGAAGTGGCCAGGGTCTACGACACGGAAGTCGAGCAGGCGCTGCGCGTGATGCTGTCGTTGCTCGAACCCGTGCTGATCCTGGTGATCGGCGGGATGGTGGCGTTCATTGTGTTTGCGATGCTGCTGCCCATCTTCAACATCGGAGGTTTCTGACCCCATGCGCGACGCCCCCCGTTCCCCCGCCCGGCCCCGCCGCCGCCCGCCGCCCGGCCGGCGCCCGTTCACCCTGATCGAAATCATGATCGTGGTCGTGATCATCGCCGCCCTGGCCGCCATGGTCGTGCCCCGGCTGGCCGGACGCTCGGAACAGGCCCGCGTGGCGATTGCCGAGGCCGACATCAACCTGAACATCGCCAACGCCCTCAAACTGTACGAGCTGGACAACGGCAATTTCCCCAGCACCGAGCAGGGCCTGCAGGCGCTGCTCTCCGCCCCCGCCTCCGAACCGCGCGCCCGCAACTGGCAGGGCCC
>MVZH01000183.1 GCA_002068325.1 Lentisphaerae bacterium ADurb.BinA184
CCGGCCCGTGTGAGAGCTGCGGCCCGTCTTCGTTCGGCCGGCGAACTACGCCGCGGGAGCCCAGGCCGCAGACACCCCAAGGAGCGCCTGGCGCCGCTCGGTACACAGTCCTGCGAAGATCATCGTTCTCGCCCTCGACCCGCTGGCCCTGATCTGTCGGGAACGAAAGGGGCAGGAACACCAGGACCGACTGCCCCCCGGTACGCCAGCCCCTTGTGCGCCGCCGCGATCCGACTTACTTGCCGCCGTCGCCGACGGCGACTTCGAGCGTCGCCAGGGCGTACGAGGTGACCAGTTCCGGCAGGCCTTCCATCCAACGGCCGTGCTTCTCGTTCAGCCAGTGCCCGTCGGGTTTCTGCAGCGCCACCAGCACATCAACGAGATCCTGCCGCCAGTTGTGCTCCTTGCCGTCGGGGGTCTTGACCGTCTCGGCGCCCAGTGCGGCGTGCGCCTTGGCGAAGGTCAGCAGGTAGTAGAAGTGGCCCTCCGGCCCCATGCCGGGGTTCTCGTCCAGCCGGTAGTTGCGGCGGGCCCACTCGGCGGCCGCCTTGACGCGCATGTCGTCCTTGCCGAGTTTGGCGTAGATCATGCTTTTCAGCCCGGCATAGGTCATGCTGCCGTACGAGCGCAAGGTCTCCTTCTCGCCGTCGTCATCGCCGGCCAGCTTGTCCGAGGCCTTGCTTTCGCCGGGCTTGTAGATGAAGCCGCCGTCGGCGCTGGGGTCGGGCTGGTCGCTGACCACCCAGGCGGGGCCGGCGTCGGCGGGGACGTTCTGGCAGGCCTTGAGAAAGGCGAGGGCGTTCTCCCAGGCGAGCTTGGACTTGGCGGCATCCTCGGGCTTGCCGCCGGCCGCCTCGCTGTCCAGATGGTCGGTCAAGGCGAGGGCTTCGAGGGCGAGCTGGGTGTTGGACAGGTCTGGGCGGTCGGGGCCGGCCGAGCCGTAGCCGATGCCGCCATAGTACGCCGTGCCCTTGGCGGTCGGGCGGTCGGGGTTGTCCTCGTCCAACTGCGAATCGAGGATGAAACGGCGGGCCCGGCGCAGGATCGGCTGGTCGTCGGGATGGTTGATGACGGCCAGGGCGGACAGGCAGACGGCGGTCGTGTAGTTGATGTACTTGCCTTCGCGGTCTCTGAACGAGCCGTCCTGCTGCACCGCCTGGAGGATCAGCAGCCGCCCCTTGGCAACGGCTGCCTTCACGGCCTCGGCGTGGGCCTGCGAGCGGCTCTGGTGGAGCGCAGTGCAGGCCAAGGCGGTCATGGCCGGATCGTGCAGCCAGGAGCCGTCATCGCCCTGCCGGGACAACAGGAACGCCACCCCCTTGTCAATGCTCGCCTGCGCTTTGGTCTGGCGGACGTCGTCGAGTCCGGCGCGCGAACTGCAGCCCCATGCCAGGGACATCACGAGGGTTGCCAGAACCGCCTTGACCGTCGTTGCCTTCGTCACGGCACAATCTCCCTATGCGGACATCCAGGAACCATGCTGCCACCAAGGGGCAACCTCCCGCGCCGTTACGGTTGCCACGACCTCCGCCGTGCGGCGGCCTGGCCGGGAGGCCTTCAATGTACTACGTTATTGCTCTCAGACAACCTGCGGTTACGGGGGTTGCATCGGCCGGGAGGGTTCCGCGGCGAGGCGGCGCAGGGCGAGGGGCCCCGCACCCGGGCGCGACACTGACAACGATCGTCAACCCGATCCCGACAGGACACCGACAGCGATGGCGGCAACGATGAAGAAATCTCAAACGGTCCGGTTGCGCAACGAACACCTCAGCGTCACCCTCACGGCGGCGCGTGGACAGCTCACCCTGGCCCTGAGCGACCCGGCGGGACGGCGTCGCTGGGGGCCGGTGCCATTGCTGGCGGTCGAGGTTCATGACAAGGCGGTGCGGCGCACCGACCGCATCGAGTCGTTCCGCATTGATGAGCTGGTCCCCGTTCCCGACGGAGTCCGGGTGAACGTCGCGTTGCCGGCCCAGTACAGCGCGGTCGGACTGTGGATCCGCCTGGTGGATAACGAGCTGGTCGTCTCGCTGGTTCCCGACGAGGTGTATGAGCGGCGGCCGGACGTGTACCGGGTGTTCGCCGTTGATGTGCTGCCCGGCCTGCTCGACGTGGGCGGCGACGGGCATCTGCTGTTGCCGGTCAACCTCGGGGTTCTGTGCTGCCCCCAGGGAAAGCCGGCGTTGCGCGACCGCTTCCTCATCTACATGGAGCAGGAGCGCTGGGAACTGCTGTCCACGCTGCCGGTGTGTGGCGCCGCCGACCCGCACGGCGGCGTGGTCATCCTGGCCTCGGCCGGGGCCTGCGACGCCGAGTGCCGCGTCGCCACCGACGGTCACGACCGCGGCCACGTCGGGTTCGCCATCTCCCTGCGCCGCCACTGGCCCGACCCCGTCGCCGCGGAGCGACGCGACCTGCGCTTCGCGCTGACCCCCGCCGGCGCCGACATCACCCGCGCCGCCGCCCAACGCGTCCGCCGCCACGCCGTCGAAGACTGCGGCAAGCGCCCGCTCAGCGAACGGCGCCGCGAATGCCCCGAACTCGACTACCTGCTTGGCGCCTACATCATGAAGCTGTTCTACGGCATGGAGCATGAGGGCTACTACCGCCAACACAGCGGCGACAAGCCCTGCCAGGTCACCTACCGCAGCTACATGACGTTCGACGAGGCGCTGGACGGCCTGCGGCGCCTGCGCAAGGCCGGCGTCCGCCGCGTCCTCACCCAGAGCGTCGGGTGGAACGCGCGCGGGCACGACGGACTCTACCCGACCCGGTTCCCGGTCAACGAACGGGCCGGCGGCGAGGCCGGCTTCCGGCGACTGATCGCCGAGGGCAACCGACTTGGCTTCAACATGAACGTGCACGACAACTTCATGATGAACGTGCCGCACAGCCCGGACTGGGATCCGGAGTGCGTCACGCAGGACCGCTTTGGCGAGCCGCTCGTGCACGGCTGGTGGGCCGGCGGCGTCGAGTACGCAAGCTGGCCGGCGGCCCTGCCCCAGGCCCGCGTCGAAGGGCACCTCGAACGCGTGAAGGCCTTGGGCATCAAGGGGATGTACTACTGCGACTACATGATGCAGCCGCTCGAAGTCAACTACCATCCGCGCCATCGCGGCGGCCGCGCCGACTACTGCCGCGGCATGATCCGCATCCTCGATGCCGCCCGCCGCTGCTTCGGCGCCGTGGCGACGGAAATGGGAACCTTCCCTGCGACGATGGCGGCCGACTGCATCGTCACCCCCGGCAGCCCCTGGCACCTCAACGGCTTCCGCCGTGAATGGCCGGTGACCGCGCTCTGCGACCGGGTCGTCCCCCTGTGGTTCCTGGCGCTGGGCGGACTCGTCGTCACCGAGGCGCATCCCGGAACCCGTTGGCGCGGCGCCATGGAGTGCATCCTCGAAGGCCGGCACCCGCGCGACGAATGGTCCGCCCACCCCGGGCTCCATCCCGTCCTCGACGCGCATCGCGTGGCCGCATTGGCCGCCATCTACGACATCTGCCTGGTTCGGCACGGCGGACTGCAGCTGCAAGCCATCACCGACGCACAATGGGAGGGCGAACAGCGGGAAACCACATTCGCCGACGGCTCGCGTGTGCAGGCCGACCTCAAGGCGGGGCGGCTCTTCGTCAACGGCAAGGCTGTCCCCCGGCCCCGCCAGCTGGACGATTGACGACGCGCCCCGTGCTTGGTTATGCGCGCTTCGCGCCCCGTTCCTGGTTGCGCGCGCTTCGCGCCACGTGCTTCGTGCCTCGTAGCCGGAATCACCGATCACCGGTCACCGGTCACCGATCACTGGTTCTCGGCATTACCGGCGGAGTCCGCCGGCTCCAGGATCTACGACCTACGACCCACGACCCACGAAATTACCGGCGGAGTCCGCCGGCTCCAGGATCTACGACGTACGATCCACGACCTACGACCTACGATCCACGACCTACGCCCCCCTGTCGCGTCACGCCTGCCGCGCGCTACTCGCGGCCAGTCGTCTCCTCCCCGAAGACCTCGGCCTGGTAGGTTTGGAAGGTCATGCCCACGACGTCCCTCCACGCGTCAGGCGCCAGGCCGGCCTTGCGGCAGAGGTGCGCGAGGAACTGCTCCTTTCCGGGCAGCTGTTCCCACACCTGCGGGAGGAAGGTCGCGCTGGCCAGCCCCTTGCGGATGACCAGCCCATCCACGCCGGGGCGCAGCCGCTCGAGCAGGATCTGCGGGGTCAGGCAGACCAGCGGCTGGGGCTGCGTGAGGAGGCTGATCTCGACGCGGATGCGGTCAAGCTCCCCGGCCTCGACCGGCTCGAAACGCGGGTCGTGGAAGGCGGCGCTGATGGCGTTGCGTTGGACGGACTTGGCGAGGGGGCCGGCGGGCAGGATGTTGCCGATGCAGCCGCGCAGGTCGCCATCCTTGTTGAGGGTGACGAAGCAGCCGAGCTCCTGCTCGTACAGCGGGCTGCCGGAGGGCAGGGGGGGCAGGGGCCGCCCGGCCGCCTTGGCCGCCACCGTCTCGCGTGCCAGCTCGAGCAGTCGCCGTCGTTCCTCGGGGCCCGCAAGCCGTCTGACGCCGGCCGCGGGGGCGGCCGCCGCGGCGCGGGTGCCGTCGTCGGCAAAGGCGATGGCGGCATAGCCGACGACGCCGTCCTTGTCGCCCGCCGTGTCGCCGGAGTTGCGGTAGTCCACCAGCGTGGCCTTCCAGCCCAGCGACCGGGCCACCATGAGCAAGACGGTGACCGGCACCTGCCCGCACAGCTCCTGTTTCCGCAACCGCTCGATGTCGAGGTCGAGGATGGCCTGCACGCAGCTGCGGTCGCGGCGCTGGGCGTCGTCGTAGGGATGGTAGTGCGAGAGGTCGCTGCTGGCCACGAGCACGGTCTTGGGGTCGTCCATCAGGTCGGCGAGTGCGGCGACCAGGGGTTTGGGGTCGAAGTCCCCGCCGAGCACAATGGGCACGAGGCTGAAGGGGCGTTTGAGGCGGCGCTGGAGGAACGGGAGGAGGACTTCGAGGGAGTTCTCCCGCGTTTCCGCGGCGGGAACGTCCTTCAGGTAGGGGATGGTCTTGCGCAGCTCGGCGGCGGCGGGGTCGAGGGGGATGTCGCCGAGGGCATTGCGGTAGGCCGCGACCTCGCGGACCGAACCGCCGCGCAACGGGTATCGGTGCGAGAACGCGAGGACGACGACGCGCGACACGTCGTCCGGCAGCCGGCTGACACCTAGCCCGGTCGTGGGCCCCGAGTAGACGTGGCCGGCATGGGGAAGGATCAGGGCGCGGACACGGCCTTCCACCGCCGCGCCCCCTCCCCCGGCCAGATAGGCGTCAACCGTGCGGGCCAGCTCCTCGCGGTCGCCCGGGTACCACTGCCCCTCAAGCTCCGCCTCGCGCACCTTCCCGCTCTGTCCCCGCAACGGCTGTCCGGAAAGCATCATGGCGATACCTCCAACCGCCCACAGAGTTCTGACGGCGCAGGACGTGCAGGTGATGTTCATTGTGGACTCCCGGCCCGGCCCGATGGCTCTCGACCCCTCGCCGGCCGGGACCGACGCCGCGTCCGCCCGGCCCGAGTCACCCATACTATAGCGCACGACGCGGCCGATCGGAAGGCAGGTGCTCGCGCAGGAACTCGCCGATGAGCCCGGCCTGGGCGCTGACCGCGTCGCGGACCTCGGGGGCGGCGATGACGCGGATGGCGAACGTCCTCAGGTAGTCGCCGACCAGCGAGCGGTGGTGGTCCTTGTCCTTGGCGAAGAGCAGGTACTCCCCGTCCCCGGACTGCGAGCGGATGCGGATGTCCTGGGGCACGAGTTTGGCGAAGTAGGGCATGGCCGCGAACAGCACCTCCCCCGGCGCCACCCGCAGCGCGTGCGCCAGCTCGTCCTCCAAGGCGAGCAGCTTTGCGGAGTCCGCAAAACGGTCGCTGAAGCGTTTGAGCTCGCGCTGTGACCATTCCCGCACGACCAGGCTCTTGTTGGCGGCGCGTTCGGCGAAGCCGTAGCCGCGCGGCTTGATCACGTAGGCGGTGCGGTGGAAGGAGCGGTCGTCGAAGCGGGCGAGCAGGCCGCGGGCCAGGCGGCTGCGGCTGCCGCGCAGCCAGCCGAACAGCTCGCCGTCGTCCATCTCCCACAGCCGCTCGGCGTCGGCGCGCCCGCCGGCCAAGGCCTCCTGGACCGCCCGCTGGAAGACGCGCTGCACGGACAGCGCCGTCTTGTTCAGATAGCCGTGCTGGTGCAGGTAGCCGTAGAACTTCTGGATGCGTTTGACGTCCTCGACGAACTTCTCGTCCACCGCCCATCCCCGCGCGTCCATGACGGCGTAGAGGGTGACGGTCGGGATGTCGGGCAGGCCGGAGAAGCCGATGTGCAGGGCGTCGCGGTAGAGGTAGTCGAGCTTGTCGGTGCCCAAGTTGCGGTCGCTGACCAGGCGGTGGAGCCCGTTGCGGCCGCACACGTAGTCGGCGAGGGTGGCCACGGACAGTCCGCACTGCCCGATCTCGCGTTCCATGCGTTGGAGGCAGAGGAGGCTGCGGCCGTGGTGGTCGCCGTTGAGGACCGGCTCGATCTGGTGGGAGAACGGGCCGTGCCCGATGTCGTGCAGGAGGGCGTAGCCGCAGAGGGCGCGGCGGTCGTCGTCCCCCAGGCCGTAGAGCCGGCAGAGCCGCTGCGTCAGGCCGAGCACGCCGATGGTGTGTTCGAAGCGGGTGTGCACCGCCCCGGGAAAGACCAGGTAGTTGATGCCCAGCTGGCGGCGGCCGCGCAGCTTCTGGAAGAGGGGGTGGTCAATGACGGGGAGGAAATCGGCGATATCGACCGGCGGGACCCCGGGGACACAGACGGCCTTGCGCGGAATGTGGTCGGCCCGCCAGGACTTCATGGCCCGGTGCCCAGCCCGGAGACGAAGCTGATGACGACCAGCTCGTCATCGTCCAGGCTCATCTTGCGGCCGTTGAGGAGGACGGGCGCCTGGCGTCCGTCGAGGCATCGGATGACAGCCGGCATGGGATGGCTCTTCTCGTCGAAGCGGGCGAAGAGCGCGGCCATGCCGTCGGGGCCCTCACCGACGTCCACCACATCGGCGACCGTCTTGTCGTGCAAGTCGCGCCGCGACTTGGCGCCGAGGAAGAGCAGGGCGCCGCTGTTGGCCCGGCGCAGCTTGCCGCTCTGCGGGTCGGCGAACAGGATCGGGGTGGGCGAGACTTCGAGCAGGGTCTGCAGGCGCCGCTCGGCGCGGATCCAGCGCAGGCGGTGCGTCTTCATCCCACTGAGCAGGTAATGGATGCCTTGCCCCAGCTTGCCGACTTCGTCATCGCCGTTGACCGTGACGTGCGCCTCGAAGGTGTGCTCGGCGTTCTTGAGCGCGCGCACCTCCCGCACCAGCCGGCGTAGCCGCGACAGCACGGTCACCTCCAAGAGCAGCACCGCCAGAACCGTCAGCAACGCGCCCGCCGCCAGGATGAAGAGCCCGACGTGGCCGCCGGCGCGCAGGGCCAGCATGTGTGAGGCGCGCGGGCGGGTCAACCGCAGCAGCAGGGCCGGCTCGTCGTAGATGTCATCGAGCAAGGTGTAGGCCGCGCACGACGTCGTGCCCAGAACCTTGACGTAGACGTCCTCGCCGCCGCGCAGGCGCTCCCTCGCCTCCTGGAAGTCGGGCGACAGGCTCCCGGCAACCCCCTGCTGGAAGACCGAGAACCCGCTGTCCTTGGCGATGCGGTAGAACTCGGCCTGCTCCCAGTTGCGGCCGAGGATCAGGGCGCCGCGGATCAACGAACCGGGGTCGGACGGACGTACCGGCAGCGAGACCAGCAGGAACACGCCACTCGGCAACGTGGCCAGCCCCTTGACTGTGCTGTCGGCGTGATGATGCACGCGCAGACGGCTGTCTTTGGCGATGAAGTCCAGGACGGAGTCGGGCACCGCCCCCTTGTCCGCCCCGCGCGCAAGCGACCGCGACTCGACGACCGCCCCGTCGTCGCTGACCAGGATCACCAGGTCCACCTTCTGCTCGGTCAGCCGGGCGTCCACGGCGGCGTTGTCGAACGCCGTCGTCCCGCCGTCCGCCGCCGCAATCACCCCCGGATCCGACGCCCATTCCCGCCCCTGGCGCAGGAGCACGTCGAGCTCGGAACGGTACATGTTCATGGCCAGCCGGGCGTCGTGCCGGACGGTCGCCAGCTCGGCGTCGGTGATGGCGCGCTCCACCACCTGCTGGCTGTACAGACATGCCCCCAGCGCCAAGGCCACAACCGCCAGCGCCATCAGCAGGACGAGCTTGAAGCGGATCGTCATCAACCACTCCCCCTCCACTACAGGGCGGCCGGCACTGCACGGGCAACAACGGACCAACGCCGCGCATCGAAGCGGCAATATAGCGTGTCCGTCGGCTTTTTCATGGCACGGGACATCGTCGGCGGCAGCCGGAAATCCGGCACGCGTTCCCTGTTGGGATTCCCTTCCCGTTGCCCGCGGCGCGCCGTCGCCGGCGGGGGCTGCCGGTGCCACGCCCCGCGCCCCGTTCTTCGTTACCCGCGCTTCGCGCCCTGTGCTTCGTCGCCGGCATCACCGGCGGAGACCGCCGGCCCCACGCTCCATGCTTCACGCCCCATGCCCCACGACCCACGACCCACGACCCACGACTCACGACCCACGACCCACGACCTACGACCTACTCCCCCCCCCGACCGCGGCCAGCCGGGCCAACCGTTCGCTGCACTCCAGCATCGAGCGGCCGGTGTGG
>MVZH01000184.1 GCA_002068325.1 Lentisphaerae bacterium ADurb.BinA184
TTCCACCTTCCACCTTCCACCTTCCACCTTCCACCTAACCGTTCCCCCGGCGAAGACGGTGCAAAGCATTCGGGACTGGCAAAGACATGAGCAACCTCGGCAAGATTCTGAAACAGGCGCAGCGGATGCAGGCGGAGATGGGCCGCGTGCAGGAGGAGCTGGCCACGCTTGAACGCAGCTTCACCGCCGGCGGCATGGTTGAGGCGGTGGCGCGCGGCGACAATACGGTGGTGCGCATCCGTATCAAGCCCGAGGCCGTGGATCCGCAGGACGTCGAGGGGCTCGAGGATCTGATCCTGACCGCGGTTAACGGCGCCCTCGATGCCGTTCGCACCGAGGCCGAACAGCGGGTCAAGCAGGTGACCGGCGGGCTGAATCTCCCCGGGCTGATGTGACGTGCAGAACCGCGGATCGCAGGAGTACCCCGAGGCGCTGGCGACCCTGGTCGCCGCCCTCATGCGGCTGCCGGGGATCGGGCGGCGGACCGCTGAGCGCCTCGCCCTTGCCCTGCTCGAATGGCCTGACGAGACCCTGGCCGACCTCGGCGACCGCATCCGCCGCCTGAAGACGGACATTCGCCCCTGCCAGCAGTGCGGCAACCTGAGCGAAGGCGGGCTGTGCAGGGTGTGCGCCGACCCCCGGCGCGACACCCACCAGGTCTGCGTCGTCGAGGAGGCGGTGCAGATTCCGGTTATCGAGCGGGCCGGCTGTTTCCGCGGCCTTTACCACGTGCTCGGCGGCCGGCTCACGCCGCTGGAAGGCAAGGGGCCGCAAGACCTGCGCATCGAGCTGCTCCGGCAGCGGCTGGCCGCGGGCGACGTCACCGAGCTGATCATTGCCACCAGTTCCGACGTCGAGGGCGAGGCCACCGCCGCCTACCTGTGCGAGGAGTTCGGCCGGTTGCCCGGCGTGACGCTCTCGCGCATCGCCGCCGGGGTCCCGGTGGGCAGCGACCTGTCGTTTGCGGACCCCGCAACCATCGCCATGGCGTTGAAATCACGACACCCGATGAAGACGGCGGGGCGGTGACCGCGCCTGTGAAAGATGACGGCCAACTGCTCTTCGGCGATGCGGACCGGGCGGCCGCGGCGGACGGCGGCGAGCCGGCGATCACGGATGCCACCGTGCGCGGGGAAGTCCTGAGGGTCGTCTACGCCAGCGAGAACGGGCAGTATGTGGTGCTGCGTCTGGTTGACGGCGAACGCCACGAGCATACCCTGGTCGGCCCCATGCAGGGGGTGCTCGAAGGGCAGGACATCGAGGCCTCCGGGCGCTGGGAGACGCACAAGGAGCACGGCCGGCAGCTGCGGGTCGCGCGCTTCCGCGCCCTTCTGCCGACCAGCGCCAAGGGCATCGAGCGTTACCTGGCCTCCGGCCTCATCCACGGCATCGGCGAGAAGTACGCCGAGCGCATCGTCGAGCGGTTCGGCACCGAGACGCTCGAAATCCTTGACAAGTACTCGTCGCGGCTGCGCGAGGTTCCCGGCATCGGCCCCCGGCGGATCGAGGACATCCGTCGCGCCTGGCAGGAGAACTCGCAGCGTCGCGAGACGTTCATCTTCCTGCAGGGCCTGGGGTTGAGCCCCAACCTGTGCGCGCGCCTGTTCGCCGCCTACGGCGCCGGGGCCGGCGAGATCGTGCGCCAGAACCCCTACCGGCTGGCCGGCGAAATCCACGGCGTCGGCTTCCTGACCGCCGACCGCATCGCCGGCGAACTCGGGGTGGGCAAGGAGAATCCGCTGCGCCTGGCGGCCGGCGCGGTCTACGCCCTCGACCGCCTGGCCGACGACGGGCACGTCTGCTTCCCCCGGGACGCGCTGGTCGAGCGGGCCGCCGAGCTGCTCTCGGTCACGCCCGAATCGGCCAGCGCCGGGGTGCAGCGGGCGGTGACCGACGGGGCGGTGGTGGCCGAACGGGTCGGGGCGGACGGCGTCGAGACGCTGTACCACCATCGTCTGTACGCGGCGGAGAGAGGGCTGGGCGAGTCGCTGCGCGTCCTGCTGGCCAGTCCGCTCAAAGATCCCGGCCGCCTGCCCACGGGGGGCGGCGGCTTTGACCGGCTCAACGACCGCCAGCGCGAGGCCGTCGAGAAGGCCTTCCGCTCGCACCTCAGCATCATCACCGGCGGCCCCGGGGTGGGCAAGACAACCGTGGTCGGCGTCATCGTCGAGACCGCACGGCGGCTGCGCTGGCGCGTCTACCTGGCGGCGCCGACCGGGCGCGCGGCCAAGCGCCTGGCGGAGAGTGCCGGCCGCGAGGCGCGCACCGTGCACCGCCTCCTGAAGTGGGAGCCGGCGACGCGGGCGTTCGTCTACAACCGCGAGCGGCCGCTGACCTGCGAGCTGCTGGTGGTCGACGAGACCTCGATGCTGGACGTCGAGCTGAGCAACCACCTGTTCGCCGCCATCGAGGGGCGCACGCGGGTGGTGCTGGTCGGCGACCGCGACCAGCTGCCCTCGGTCGGCCCCGGCGCCGTGCTCCACGACCTGATCGCCTCGGGCCGCGTGCCGGTGACGCACCTCACGGAGATCTACCGCCAGGAGGAGGGCAGCCGGATCGTCACCAACGCGCACGCCGCCAACCACGGCCAGATGCCCGACCTGCGGACTCCGCACCGTGACGTGGCGGCGGACTTCTACTGGATCGACCAGGAGGATCCCGAACGGGTGGTGCAGATTCTCACGGCAATGGTGGCCGAGCGCATCCCGCGGCGCTTCGGCTTTGATCCCGTGCGGGACGTGCAGGTGCTCACGCCGATGAACCGCGGCGTCTGCGGGGCCAACAACCTGAACGCCGTCCTCCAAGGCGTGCTGAACCCCGGCCCCAAACCGCAATTCCATTCCGGCGAGCGCACCCTGAAGTCCGGCGACCGCGTGATGCAGGTGGTCAACAACTACGACAAGGGCGTATTCAACGGCGAGCTGGGGCGGATTGGGCGCATTGACTCGGGCAACCGCAAGTTCACCGTCCACTATGACGCCGAGGCGGTCGAGTACGAGTGGGGGGAGGCCGACCAGGTCCGGCTCGCCTATGCGGTGACGGTTCACAAGTCGCAGGGCAGCGAGTACCCGGTGGTCCTCATGCCCGTGCTCACGCAGCACTTTGTGATGTTGCAGCGCAATCTGATTTACACGGGCATGACGCGCGCCCGCCGCCTCCTGATCATGGTCGGCACCCGCAAGGCCCTCGCCATCGCCATCCACAACGACCGCCCCGCCGTGCGCTGCACCCGGCTGAGGGAACGGCTGACCGCGCCCCCCGCCCCGCTGGGCGGCCAGCCCCAGGAGTAGGTCGTGCCGCCCCCTCGCCGCACACCCGGCGGACGGGCGGGGCGTGCCGAGGCCGATTCACACGCGCAGACGGAGGACGGCTCACGCGGCCCCTCCGGCCACGGTCGGCACAGGCGGCCGGCCGGCGGCACCCCCGCGGCCGCGACTGTCCCGGCTTGGCGGCGCCCGGATTCCGTCGCGGTCGTTGGTTTTCCCTCGTGCGCGTGTAACCATTTGGCATAGCGGCATCGCAGGCCGACACCTTCTGAACGAGTCTGTTCATAGACCGCCGGGACGCCAGGGCGCCAAGGGTGTGTGACCGTCTGGTCAGGACGACGTTGTGGCATTCCTCACGCACGTGGTGTGGCCTGCCGCGCGCAACGTCCGCGTCGTCATGCAGCCATCGTAACGTGTTCAACTTGAATGGCCTTTGCGTCTTGGCGGCTTAGCGGTGAATCGTTCCGGCTAATGGCTGCACGTTCCACCATTCGGCATGGCCTCTGGCTGGCAGCGGTCCTGGGCGCCGTCGCGTGGGCGGCGGGCGCGGAGACCGAGCGTAGCCTGCTGCCTGCCGCGTGGATCCGCGATGGGGTCTTTGCCCCGCCCGCGCCGACCTCCCCCGAGCAGTTCCTGCCGTCGCAACTGACCGGGCCGGCAAGCGCCGGCAATGATCTGGCGGTGGAGTTGCCCGAGGGGCCGGCCTACTCATTCGAGGTCAAGGGCAGCTGGCGGGAGTGGCTGCGGCTCGAAGTGGAGCTGGCGTTGCCGGCGGACTACCCGCGCGGGGGGGAAGTGTGGGTCTTCACCAAGGACTGGGATCTGCTGTGGCGTCAGGTACGCTGTGCGGTCCCGGCGGACGGGGGCGGCGAGCCGTTGCGCCTGGCCATCCCAATCACCGGCCCGGAGGCGGCCCTGGCCTGGGACACCGCCGGCCACGAACGGCCGTGGCACACGCTGACGGCCGAACAGATCGTCGAGCTGGGGCTGAAGTTTTCGCCGCCCAAGGGCTGGAGCGGCGCCTACAAGGGCACCGTCCAGGTGCGACGGCTCGCGTTGGTGGGGCAGGCGCGGGTCGCCAGCAGCCTTGCCGTCCGGGATTTCGCCCTTTCGCCGTGCGAACTGAAAGTCGGCGAGGCGGTCGAGGCGAGCTTCGAGCTGGCCGACTTCCTGGGCAGTCCCTTCGACCGGCAGGACGTGGCCGTCGAGGCCGAGATCCTGACCCCGGGTGGCACCACGGAGCGGGTGAAGGGGTTCTACGCCGAGGATTTTCTCTTCCGCCCGGCCGGCGAGCGCGGCGAGCTGGTTCCCTTTGGGCGGCCGCGGTTCAAGGTCCGCTACATGCCGCGGTCCGCGGGGCGGCACGCGATGACGGTCACGGTGCGCAACCGCGAGGCGCGGGCGGTGACCGGGAGCGCGCCTTTCGAGGTGGCGGCCGACCCCGGCTTCAAGGGGGTTGTCCGCGTTGATCCGCGCGACCGGCGCTACCTGAGTTTTGCCAATGGTGAGTTGTTCGCCGGGCTGGGCATCAACGCCCGCTCGCCCTATGACACGCGGCACGAGGCCATGGCGCCGCAGACGCGGTGGCGCGACCGGGGGTTGAACTTCTACCGCGAGGCGTTCCCGCGCTACCGGGCGGCCGGGGTCAACGTCGCCGAGGTGTGGATGTCGTCCTGGTGGCTGGCGCTGGAGTGGGTTGCGGACGCGCCCGGCAACCACGGGGTCGGCCACATGAATCCATACCGCGCGTGGCAGCTGGACGAGCTGATGCGGCTGGCCGAGGCCAACGGCGTCTACATCCTGCTGGTGCTCAACAACCATGGCAAATTCAGCACCTTCTGCGACCAGGAGTGGGCGCGCAATCCGTACAACGCGGCCAACGGCGGCTTCCTCAACGACAACGAGGCGTACTTCACCGACCCCCGCGCCCGCGCCGCCTTCAAGCGCACCGCCGACTACATCGTGGCGCGCTGGGGACACTCGCCCAACCTCCTGGCCTGGAAGTTGTTCTCCGAGATCAACCTGACCGGCCGGTCGAGCGCCTTCTACCAGACCCCGGCCATGATCGAGTGGCACCGCGAGATGGCCGCCTACCTGCACGAACACGACCCCTACGGGCACCTGGTGACGACGCACTGGAGCTCCAACTTCTACGTCATCAACCCGCCCATCGCGGCGCTCGACGGCATTGACCTGCTGACCACGGATGCGTACGGCGGGAACACCGCGCAGATCGCCGACTTCATCGAGGGCACGGCCCGCTGCCCCGCACGCTACAGCAAGCCGGCGGTGATCACCGAGTTCGGCGGCTCTCCCATGGGCGACTCGCTGGGCAACCTGCGCAAACAACTGCACCTGGCCAACTGGCAGGGGGTCTTCTCGCAGATGGCCATCCCGCCGATGTTCTGGTGGTTCGCCATCGTCGAGGAACAGGAATTGTATGGTGAGTACAAGGCGGTCCGTGCCTTCATGGACGGCGAGGACGCGCGCGGCGGGCAGTCCGTCGAACGCGCGGTGCGCGAAGACGGCCTCGCCATCACCGTGCTGCACGGCCGCGGCCGCACCCTGGTCTGGGGCTACGACCGCGAGTACTTCCTGGCCGATGCCGAGACCGTGCCGCCGCGCGAGCTGGCGGGCGTGGAGATCGCCGTCAATGGGCTGCGCCCCGGACGTTACCGCGTCGAGCACTGGAACTGCGCGTCCGGGACGGTGGTCGGCCGCGGCGAGGTCTCGGCCGATTCCGTCGGCCCCACCCGCATCGGCCTGCCGACGTTCCGCGGCGACTTTGCCCTCAAGATCACCCCGCTGTGAGGGGGCGGGTACGCCATCTTCCTTGCGAACTCCGCAATCTGGCGCATGCCCCAGACGCGGCCGAACAGTGACGTGAGTTTGCCGTACTTGCGGTAGACCAGGTTGAACTGCAGGTACGCGGTCACCTGCCCCTCGGCCACCGGCCAGCGGCGCACCAGGTTCGGCCAGCTGTAGAACGTGCGGTACATCCAGCGATAGCCGGCGGCCAGGCGCTCGGGGGAGAGGCGGGCCGGGCGGTGGACGACGTGCGCGGTGTTGTAGTGCGCGAGGTCGAAGTCGTAGATCCGCCCCTCGGCCAGCAGCCGCCGGTACAGCGGCGTCCCCGGGTACGGAGTGAGGATGTGGGCGGTCATGGTAGCGATGCGATTGCGCACCAGCCAGTCCATCGTCGCCGGGAAGACGGACTCGTCGTCGTCGTCGAAGCCGAACACCAGGCTGGCATTCACCATCATGCCGCGGGCGTGGGTGCGGCGTACGGTCTCGTCGTACTCCCCAATGCGGTTCTGCGTCTTGCGGCACTCGCGCAGGCTGCCGGGGTTCACGCTCTCGAACCCGATGAACAGGCTCCGGCATCCGGCCGCCGACATGGCGTCCAACAGCGCCTCTTCACGCCCTACGTTGGCGGAGACCGCGGCGTGCCAGGTCAGGCCGAGGCGGCGCAGCTCGGGCAGCAGCTGCCGCACCCCGGCGGGGTCGCCGATGAAGTTGTCGTCAATGAACATGACGTGGTCAACGCCGAGCGACTCGATCTCGCGGAGGATGTGCGGGACCGGCTTCATGCGGTAGCGCGCCTCGATGTTGTCGGCGCTGTTGTAGCAGAAGCTGCAGCGGAACGGGCAGCCTCGGCCGATCGTCAACGTGTTGGTGAACAGGTACTTGCGGTGGTCAAGCAGTTCCCATCGCGGGACCGGGGCGGCGGCGATGTCAACCGGGCCGCGGTGGCGGTAGATGGGGTGCAGGCGGCCGCGGGCGGCATCGTCCAACACCCGCGCCCAGAGCGGTTCGGCCTCGCCGACCGCCACCGCGTCGGCGTGCAGGAGGCAGTCCTCGGGGCAGACGGTCGGGTGGATGCCGCCGAGGATCACGGGGATGCCGCGGCGGCGGTAGGCATCGGCCAGGGCGAAGGCGCGCGGGGCGGTGTCAACCTTGACCGTGATGCCGACGAGGTCCGGCGAGTCGTCGAAGCGCTGGCGGGCCACGTTCTCATCGGCGAGCGTGACGCGGTGTTCGGGCGGGGTCAGCGCGCCCAGGATGAGGAGGGACAGCGGCGGCGACATCCGGGTCTTCCACGCCGAGTCCATCGGGCGCATGGTGACACGCGGGCAGATGAGCTTGATGTTCATGGGGAAGTGGGTTCAGGGGGCATAGGAGCTACATGCGGGCCGGGGATTGGGAATGGGAGATAGCAGATAGCAAATAGAAGATAGTGAGCGGCGGACAGCAACGTCGGAGATGATGTATACATGGGATCACGGGGAAGTGGGTGGCAGGCAGGGTACGGACGTGGATACCAAGGGGCAGATGGCAGGTCGAGGACCGGCAGACAAGGCGGCGCTGGTCTTTCATGGGAGTAATCGTCGTCACTGGCCCACATCGCGTAGTCTCGAAGAACCGCATTGCCGCCGCTGCCCGCGAGGAACGCCGAGCGCTTGGATCGGCCTGCCCACAAGGGCGCAGTAGGCCCGGCCTGGCCTGCCCGTAAGGGCGCAGTAGGCCCGGCCTGGCCTGCCCACAAGGGCGCAGTAGCCCCGGCCCGGCCTGCCCGTAAGGGCGCAGTAGCCCCGGCCCGGCCTGCCCGTAAGGGCGCAGTAGCCCCGGCCCGGCCTGCCCGCGAGGAACGCCGGGCACTCGGCCTCCTCGGCCCACCTCTCGCTTGTCATCACCTTGCACTGTTCCGTTTTCTATTTGCTATTTGCCATTTGCTATCTGCTATCTGCCCCCTGCCCCCTGCCGCTCCCCGCGTAACGTCACCGTCCTCCACCGCCTACCGCGTCTCCGCCCGCCGCGCCCCGACCACCCCCCGTCCCGCCCTCCGCCCCGGCACCGCCCGCCGCGCCGCCAGCAACACGTCTTCAAGGGCGGTCAGGTAGTCGCCGAACCGCGCCAGTCCGGTCTCCGACAGCCTTACCGTCGTGCGCGGCCTGACTCCCACAAAACGCTTCGTGACCGTGACCGCCCCGGCCTCCTGCAGCGCCTTGAGGTGACGGCTGAGGTTGCCGTCCGTCAGGTCGCATTGTCCGCGCAGCTCGTTAAATGTCAGCGCCCCGTCGGCGGCGCACAGTGCCGACATGATGGCCAGGCGGGCGGGTTCGTGGAAGAGGCGTTCGAGCGTCTCATGCGGGAAGCGTTCCGTCGGGTTCATTCGACCGTTCCTTTCGGTGGGTTCGGCGCGGCGTCGCCGGCCTCTGCCGTAAGACGCCGCCCCATCCGGATCAGCACCAGTCCGCCACTCCATTCGCCGACAAAGAAGACCAGCCCCATCGGACTGGGCCCGGCGAGCCGTCCCCCCGGCGCCAGCAGGCAGACCGCGCCGGCCGCCAGGTAGAACAGTCCGACCAGGTAGTTCCCGAGCGGCAGCGACTGGCGGTGTGCCACATGGGCCGCCCCGTAGCAGACCATCCAGGTGCCGGG
>MVZH01000185.1 GCA_002068325.1 Lentisphaerae bacterium ADurb.BinA184
CGCTGGAAGAGCCACCCGACCGCGCGCCGCGTCCACGCCCGCTCCTCGGCCCCGGTGAGCGCCTGCCCGGCCGGCGGCGGCGAAACCACCCGTTGCCCGCCGTGCAGCGGCAGCCGTCCTGCCAGCAGCCGCAGCAGCGACGTCTTGCCGGCGCCGTTGGGGCCGACGACGCCCAGGAAATCGCCGGCCTCGAGGCGGAGGTCGAGCGGCCCGAGCACCGGCCGGCCCCGCCACGCGGCGATGGCCTCCTTGAGTTCAATCAGGGCTGCGCCCATAGCGCCTCGATGCGTGCCAGATTCGCGCGGAACAGCTCGTCCCAGCTGGCGCCGTAGCCCTCTGCTCCGGGAAAATTGCTGAGGATGGCGAGCGGCCGGCCCATGCGCGCGGCCAGGCGGACCGCGACCTCGGCGTCGCTCTGCAGGTTGCCGACGACTGCGGACGCCCCGCTGTCCAGGAACTGGTCGAGGTCGCCGGCGCCCACATCTTCAGGCCGGGGGATGGCGGCCAGCACCCGCAGCCCCAGCCACTCACAGAAGGCCTTCTGCTGGATCGAAGCGACCACCGTGCGGCCCTGCCAGGCCGCCGCCCGCGTGCGCCCTTCGGCGGCGAGCTGCTTCATGCGCCCGGCAATGCGCTCCACCGCCGGAGGGCTGTCCGCCGCGCTCCACAGCCCGGCCTCGACCAGGGCCGCCGCCACCTGGCGCGCTGCTTCGACGTAGCTGTCCGGCGACACCAGCGAGCCGCCGATGCGCACCGGCACCGTCCGCAGCGACGTCGCCCCCCCCGCCACCAGCCGTTCCTCGATGGCCGGCTGGAAGTCGTGCCGGAGCAGCAGCCTGGCGGCACGCACCTCGGGCACGATCCGCGGACTCAGGTCTACGTGGCTCGGGCAGACGCCGGGCGGCTGCAGCGCGACTACCCGCACGCCCGCCGTGCCGCCGGCCAGGTCGCGTACCACCGCGTCGAGAAAGGAGGTGGTGACCACTACCACCGCGCCCGGCGGCGGCGCCGGGCGGCAACCGGCCACCGCCAGCAGCAGCGCCGCTGTCGGCAACCATCGGCGAATGACAGGGCAAACGGATTGCGTCACGCAGGCTCCCTTCCGAACCACCGGGCCGCGGCGCCCCGGCGCATAGGCAACAGGCCTCCGAGGCTGTGGGCGTCCGCGGAGAATCTTGTCAAGCTGGAAACCATGCTCTTCACTTGGGCGAGACAAGGGTAAAGACGATGGCAAAGACAATAGGGGAGTCCTCTGTCTTTACCACGATCTTCGCCACAATCTCCGGCGTCAAGCAAAGCGTATTGTGGCCAGCCCAGGCCACTCATGAACAAGGAGGCAACGGAGACAACGGAGGCACATATCATTGGTTCGCAACAGCCTACAAACCACTGAGGGATCCGTCGGTTGCCACGCCCCCCAACTGCACCTGGGGCGGCAACCGCCTGCAACGCAAGCTCTTCGTTACCTCCGTTTCCTCTTTGTGAACAATTCAGGCTAGAAACGGACGTCGAGCCCGGCCGTGAACGTGGCGCCGGGCATCGGGTAGTCAGGTTGATACTCATACTCTTCATCGGTGAGGTTTTCCACCACGGCGAACACCTCGGCCTGCACCCGCGACCCGGCGGGCGTCAGGCGGAAGGCGCCGCGGGCGTCGAGGAGCAGGTGGCGGCCGACCTCCTCCTGCGCCGTGCCGGCGACACGGGTGTTGACCACGCAGCGCTCGCCGACGAACTCGGCGTCGAGGTTCAGGGTCAGCCGGTGGTACGGCCGCCAGGTGATCCCGGCCGAGGCCGACCAGTCGGGGGCGTCGGGCACGTCGCCGGGGTCGGTGTGCATGGCGTTGACTCCGACATACACATCCAGGCATGACCAGGGCGAGGCGCGCAGGCTGGCCTCCACCCCCTCGACCGTGTAGCTGCCGATCGGCGCGAAGCGCGGCGGCGGCGGATAGGCCGGCGGGGCGGCGATGCGGACGGCGTCCTCCACCTCGTCGCGGTAGGCGCTCAGCTCGGCGCTCAGCCAGGGCAGGAACCGGTGGACCACGCCGGCCTCGATGTGCTCGACCGTCTCGGCGTCCAGCCCCTCCCAGTCGTCGAGGGTCGCGACCGGCTTGAAGGCCCAGAAGCTCCGGGAGAAGACGGCCGTGTAGACGCCGGGGTAGTTGAAGGCGCGCGCCGCGTTGGCGTACAGCTCGGTGTCCCCGAACGCGACCCGCAGCCCGGCCTGCGCGCCCCACTCGTCGTCGAAATGCCGGCTGAAGTTGTAGCGTACGCCGGCCGAGGGCGTGACCTTGACTTGGTCGCCGAAGGTGTGGCTGACGAGCAGGTAGGGCGCCGTGTTGCGGAAGGTGACGCGGTCGAAGGTGTAGCTCGAGGCGGTCTGCGTGTGGTAGGTGTCACTCGCCTCGCCGCCGGCGTAGTCCTGATCGAGTCCGAGGGTCAGCGTGCCGTTCGTCCAGAGGTGGAGGTCTTCGCGGAGGTGGGCGCCGTAGGTGACGGTCTCCGGGCGGTGGTCGTGGGCGTCGGCGTTGGCCGCGTCCCACTGCTCCCAGAGCGCCCAGCCATCCTCGTAGTACACCTTGAGATGCCCGGTGCCCCAGTCGTGTTCGTGCGAGAGCTTGGCGAGGTGGAAGAGGCTGCGGGTGTTGTAGCGTTCGACCATGGGGATGGGCGGTGCGCCCTCGGCGCGGGGGTCGCTGGCGTAGCCCTCGGAGTAGCTGGCCAGGTAGCGCAGCTCCCAGTTCTCGTCCAGGCGCAGCCCGAGGTTGCCGTAGAGGGCATCGGTGCGGCCGTCGGCGTTGTCGCGATGCCCGTCGCTCTCGCGGTGGCTGCCGATGAACAGGTAGTCGAGCGGGCCGAGCCGGCCGCCATGCTCGAACCGTCCGGTCAAGGTCTCATAGGAACCCGCCGTCCCGACCAGACGCGTGGCGAAGCCTTCGCCCTCGTGCCGGCGCGGCATCATGTCAATGACGCCGAAGGCCATGTTGCCGCCCAGCACCGGCTGCGGCGACTTGTACACCTCGATCGCCTCGGCCGTGTCCACCGACAAGGTGTCCAGCAGCGGGTGCGTCCACACTCCGTTGAACCGCGCGATGCCATCGAGCCGCGTGCTGATCTCGCCGCCGGGCCGGCTGGCGCCATGGCCGCGGATGTAGACTGCCCCGCCCGCCCCGCCCCCGTAGGCGCCGACCGCGTTGAAGCGCGACACCGTGACCCCGGGAATCCGCCGCACGGCGCCGCTCACGTCCTGGGCGTTGAGGGACTCGATCTGGTCGCGGCTGACCTGCGTGATGCGGTCGGCAAACTTGCCCAGGCGGTCGGCCTCGACCACCGCCCGCGACACCACCGTCACCTCGCCCAGCCGCAACGGCGGCAAGTCCTCGGACTCCTCTGCCGGATCCGTGCCCGCGACCGCACCGCCGCCCCAGGCCGACAGCACGGCCGCCGCCAGCCAGCGGGCGCATCGCCGCCCATGATCTGTCCGCCTGACTTCCAACATCTGCCGCCTCCTGGACTTTCCGTGAGACGCGACTCGGTATTACGAAAAACACAACAGTAATATCACGGCGGAATCCGCGGCTGCAAGCCGGAAGCCGCCCGCCCCGCCGCCGGCATTGTCAGGAGAGGCGGCTGCAAACCCCCGGCGGACAGCAACGGCCTCGCGCGATGGAGGGCGGACCTCCGTGTCCGCCAGGTCATATCCGAAGACCCGGTCTGCCGCAACGGAACCTTGACGACGCGGAGGTCGTCCCTCCAGCCCGACAGACAGCAGTCCTTGTCGAGGCCGGTGGAGGCCCGGGCTCCGTCCCGGCCACTCATGCCAGGGTTCTACAAGCGGCTCAGGAGGTTGACGGCCCGTCCGGCGCACCGCCTGTCTCGCCCGCCGCTTGCGCGGGCAGGCGGCGGACGCGCTTGACACCGCGCGGGAAGGCTGTACAGTAACATTCGCTAGGCTGATGACAGCCGGCACAAAAGGAGGCCAGACATGTACGGGAACAGCGACGCCGCCGGACTGCCCAAGGCCCACATGATCGCCGATATGCCGCCGCACGAACGCCCCCGCGAACGACTGGCGGTCAAGGGGTCGGACGCCCTCAAGGACGAAGAGCTGATAGCCATTCTGCTGCGGACCGGCCGGGCGGGGCGTTCCGCCCTGCTGCTGGCCCAGGACCTGCTGGCGCGTTTCGAGGGGAGGCTTGACCGGGTGGCGGCGGCCGGCCTGGCCGAGATCCGCGGGACCCCCGGCATCGGCCCCGCCAAGGCGGTCGAACTCTACGCCGCCTTCTCGCTGGCCCGCCGGCTGGCCGCGCAGCCCGGCGACGAGCGTGTCCGCCTCGACAGCCCGGCCACGGTGGCGGCCCGGCTGCAGGAGCGTTTCCGCGGGCTGATGCAGGAGGAGTTCCACGTCCTCCTCCTGGATACGAAGAACCACCTGTTGCGGGACGAGTGCGCCACCGTGGGGCTGGTGGATCGCAGCCAAGTCCACGCCCGCGAGGTGTTCCGCGCCGCCATCCGGGAATGCTGCTCGCGGGTGCTGCTGGCGCACAACCACCCGACCGGAGACCCGACCCCTTCCCCGCAGGATCTGGCCTGCACCCGGAACCTGGTGGCGGCGGGGAAGGTGATCGGCATCGAGGTGCTCGACCACGTCATCGTCGGCCAGCCCGGCCCCGCCTGCCCGCGCGGCTTCGTCAGCCTGCGTGAGGAGAATCTGCTGTAGCCACAACGGTGGGCAAGGCCGCCACACCGCGTCCCGCCGCTTTGCGGACTTCGCAAACGCCATGCCGGCAGGACCGGGCGCGGCGCGTGACGGTGTTGCGCCTTGCGTCGCGCCGCAATGCGCACCTACTTGCGCGTGGCCAGTTTGGCCTTGAGCACGGCCAGCAGCCGGGCGGGCTGGACGGGCTTCTGGAAGACGCCTGCGAGGCCGAGTTCGGCGTAGTTGGCGATCTGGTTGAGCTGGTCGCCGACCGAGCTGAGCATGTAGACAGGGGCGGTGTTGCCGGCCAGGCGCAGCTCGCGCACGCAGTTCACGCCGGCGTCAACCTCCTCCATCATCAGGTCCACGATCACCACGTCGGGCTTGCAGGCCTTCCACTGGCGCACGCCTTCCTCCCCGGTCGCGGCCTCCTCCATCACGTAGCCGCCGGCTTCGAGGACGACACGGATGGCATCCAGGGTGTCCTGGTCGTCGTCCACACAGAGAATCACAGGCTTGCCGTTTTTCATGGTCTGTCCTCGTTGGCTGGCGGGGGTCAGAGGAGGTTTCTGGCTCCGGGTTTCAAGTTTCAGGGGGCAGGGCTCGGCGTTCGACGTTCGACGTTCGACGTTCAGAGTTCGGAGGTCGGAGGTCGGAGGTCGGAGTTCGCGTTCCCTCGGTCAGGGACTTCAGCGACTTGAAGCGACAGCCTTCGACGGTCTTCGATGGGCGATCTGTTCTTGCGACTTCGCCCCTGTTGTTGAGCCCTCCGCCCTCTGCATTCCGCCCTCCGACTTCCGCCCTCCGCCCTCTGCCCTCTGCATTCCGCCTTTCCGCGGGGGGCTTCGGAGAAGTCTCCAGTGCGCAGGCGGTGGATGAGGAATTCGGCGGCGGCGGCGAGGTTGGCGCGGGCGCCGTCGGACAGGCGTTCCCCGAACTCATCGAAGTCGTAGCCGCGGATGCCGAGCAGGTAGCAGTCCGGCCTGGCGTCAAACAGCGCCTCGGCGAGCCCGACCACGGTGCGCGGGCTGACGCTGTGGCTGCTGAAGCCGAGGGGGGCCGGCTCGCCTGCGACGCGCTCGAAGTAGAACGGGGCCGGCGTGCCCACGTCGGCGTCGGCAAAGATGACCACCTCGTGCCCGGCCAGGGCGCAGGCGTCTTCGACCGTCAGCTGGTAATCGCTGTCCACGGTGACACCCTCCAGCCCGGCCCGTCCGACCGCCGCGGCCAGGGCGGGGCCGAGGCCGTCGTCCAGGCGGCCGGGGTTGCCGAAGCCGATGACCAGTGCGGACGCCACGGCGACTCACTCCCTGACTCGCCGTTCGAGCCGTTCGCCGCGGCAGTCGAACAGCTCGACGATCAGCGGCATCCGCCCCATGGCGTGGGTGGCGCAGGACAGGCACGGGTCGTAGGCGCGGATCACCACCTCGATGTGGTTGAGCAGCCCTTCGGTGATCTCCGGCTTGCCCGAGAGGTACTCCTGGGCCACGCCCTGCACGGCGCGGTTCATCGGCTCGTTGTTGTTGGTGGTCGAGACGATCAGGTTGCACATCGTGACCTGGTCGTCGGCGTTCACCCGGTAGTGGTGGAAGAGGGTGCCGCGCGGCGCCTCGATGAGGCCGACCCCCTCCTCGCGGCGCTCGCCCTTCGTCATCAGGTCGCTGCCCTGCAAGTCCTTGTCGTGCAGGAGGTCGCGGATCTTCTCGATGGCGTGCAGGGTCTCGATCAGGCGGGCCCAGTGGTAGGCCATGGAGATGTTGCAGGTGCGCCCGCCGGTGGCGGCGCGGAAGGCCTTGAGGGCGGCGTCGGCCTTGGGCGTGTCAATGAAGTCGGCGGTGTTGATGCGGGCCAGCGGGCCGACCCGGTACCAGCCCTCGGCGGGGCCGAGCGACTTGATGAAGGGGAACTTCATGTACGACCACGGGCGGACCTCCTCGGCGATGTAGTCGTCGTAGTCCTGGTAGTCGAGGTGGTCGAGGAGGGTCTTGCCGTCGGCGGTGATGGCGCGCAGGCCGCCGTGGTAGATGTCCATGGCGCCGTCGGCGCGGATCAGCGACAGGTGGTTGGAGCGGAACGAGCCGAAGTCCTTGAGGGTGTCCAGGTGCGCCAGGGTGTAGTCCTTGGCCAGGGCGAGCGCGCCCTCGGTCCAGGCGACCATCTGCTCGATGTCCTTGAGGAAGCCGTCGCGCTCGGCGACGCTCAAATTCTTGTTGACGCCGCCGGGGAGGGCGCCGGTGCCGTGGATCTTCTTGCCGGCCGTGGCCTTGATAATCTCCTGCCCGAATTTGCGCATGAGCACGCCGTGCACGGCCAGCTCGCGGTAGCGGCTGTCCTTGGCGACGGCGACGACGTTGCGGAGGGCGGGGTCGGCGTCGAAGCCGAACAGCAGGTCCGGCGAACACAGATGGAAGAAGTGGAGGGCGTGCGACTGGAAGAACTGCCCGTAGTGCATCAGGCGGCGCATCTTCTCGGCGGTCGGGGTGAGCACGGGCGCGCCGACGATCACGTCCATCGCCTTGGCGGCGGCCAGGTGGTGGCTGACCGGGCAGATGCCGCACAGCCGTTGCACCAGCACCGGGACCTCCCAGTAGGGGCGGCCGAGGATGAAACGCTCGAAGCCGCGGAACTCGATGATGTGCAGCCGGGCCTGCTGGACGCGGTTCCTCTCGTCAAGCTGCAGCGTGACCCGTCCGTGGCCCTCGACGCGGGTCACCGGGTCAATGACGATCTTCCTCGGCGCGGCGGCGGACTTGGCGGTCATGGGCAGGCCTCCGGTTCCGGGTCTGCGTACCCGCGTGCGCCCCCCGCAAGCGTGGCGCCGGCCGGCGGCCGGGCACCGGCGGCGTGGGGACGCAGGCGCGGATGCTGGCTCAATCGTACTTGATCAGTTCGTACGGCAGTTCGAGCGGTTTGTTGGTGAGCAGGGCGACCAGCGTCTGCCAGATCGCGTCCGCCGACGGCGGGCAGCCGGGCAGATGGTAGTCCATCTTGACCACTTCGTGGCAGGGGTAGACGCGATCCAGCAGCAGCGGGATGTCGGGGTCGTTGGGCACTTGGCCGCCGGGGTTGTAGACCGTCGGGCCGCTGCGGTAGGCGACCTCGAAGCATTCTTCGAGGGGCACGTTGTTGCGGAGCGCCGGGATGCCGCCCATGATGGCGCAGTCGCCCAGCGAGATCAGCACGTCGCAGTGCGCGCGGAAGTCCTCCAGCACATGCACGTTCTCCTCGTTGCAGCAGCCGCCCTCGACGAGGCCGACCGCGCAGCGCCCGGTGAAGCGCTTGATGTCGTCAATCGGCGACTTGTCGAAGTCAACGAGTTCGACCAGGTCGAGGATGCGCTCGTCAATGTCGAGAATGGACATGTGGCAGCCGAAGCAGCCGGCCAGGGACGTGGTTGCTACGCGTGGCTTGGCCATGGTCGTTCCTCGTGTCTGGGGCGGTTGCCGCTCAGTTCTTCTGCCCATTGGAGCCGATCGGCTGGTGGTCGTAGGGGCGCCGGCCGACGGGGACGGCGTAGGCGGTGCGCTTCTTGAGCAGGGCGCCGACCGGGCAGGCGTCCAGCGCCTTGTCGGTGACCGCGGCCGCGGTGTCCTTCAAGTCGGCCTCGGCGTTGACGGCGATGCGCTTGTGCGGGCCGCGGCCGACGAACTGGAAGACGTTCTTGCCGTCCACATCCTTGGAGGCGGCGACGCAGCGGCCGCACTGGATGCAGCGGTTGCGGTCGATCAGGATGTCCGGGTGCGAGGCGTCCAGCGAGCGGTCCGGGAACAGGTAGGGGTACTTGGGGGCGGGGATGCCCAGCCGGTAGGCCTGGGCCTGCAGCTCGCAGTGGCCGCTCCGCTCGCAGAACATGCAGTAGTGGTTGCCCTCGACGAAGAGCATCTCGACCAAGTCGCGGCGGATGCGGGTGACCTCGGCGCCGCTGTTGTCCACCGTCATCCCCTCGGCCACCGGCTGGGTGCAGGCGGCTTGCGGCCGGCCGTTGACCAGGACGGT
>MVZH01000186.1 GCA_002068325.1 Lentisphaerae bacterium ADurb.BinA184
ATCGCCAACGGCGGCACGGTGTTCAGGCCCTACGTGGTGGCGCGCATCGTTGATGCCGCCGGCAATGACCGCCGCATCACCCCGCCCCTCGCCGTGTCCCAGCTGCCGGCCAGCCCCGGGAACCTGGCCGTAATCCGGCGGGGGATGGCCCTGGTGGTGAATGGGGAGCACGCCAGCGCCGCCGAGGCCCGCAACCCCGCCATCACACTGGCCGGCAAGACCGGCACCGCCGAGATGGGCCTCGACGATACGCGCTACAACAACACCTGGTTCATCGGCTACGGCCCCCTCGAAGAACCCCGCTACGCCATCGCGGTGCTCGTCGAACGCGGCGCCTCCGGAGGCAAGACCGCCGCCCCCCTGGCCGGCCAGTTCTTCACCCGCTGGCTCTCGCCGCCCGAGGACGCCCAGTGAGCGTCGCCCGCCGTCGCCCCCGCCCCGCCGGCCGGGGGCCTCACGACGCCGCGCGGGCTACCCCCATACCCAGCCGGGGGCGGCCCAGCGGTCACCATACCCGACGATGTCGAAGACGGCGTGCGCCGCCACGCACGGCCACACGCTGCCGCCGGCCTGGCGCGCCGCGCCAAACCCCAACCCTCCAAGCAGCGTGACGGCCAGCAGCACCGGCAGGTCAACAACCTCCCCAGGCGCCGGCGAGGCGAAGAGCGCCACCTTGTAGGCTGTGTGGAACAACGCGGCTGCGGAGACCGCAATCGCCGGCCCCAGCCTGCACAGACGGCCTTGGAGAAAGCCGCGGAAGACGATCTCCTCCGCGGCGCCGATGAGCGCGGCAACCGCCACAAAGCCGGTCAGGCGCGGGGGCAGCGGCGCCACTTCGCAGCTGGCGCGCCATGTCATCCCCAGCAACCCGCCCGCCACCACACCCGCGGTGAGCCACATCGCCCCACAGCGAAGCCCCCGCCATTCGCCGAACACGGTTCCCATCCCATCTGGCGCGCGCAAGCCCCGCACGAAGAGGAAGGCCGCCGCCAGCAACGCCACCCCGGCCAGTGCGACGGGAAACGGCCGGCCGCGGACACTCAGCCCGAACACGGCGAACGCCACCCCCATGGCCAGCCCCTCGCCGGCCGGCCGCCACGCCCGCCCGGCCGGACTGCCCGCCGCGCCCGGCCTCACGGGCACGCCCCGCCTGGCCGTGCGGCGCATCGCCGCCGCCGGTTCAGCCAGGCGGCCAGAAAGCCGACGGCGACGGCCGGCAAGAGCAGCAGAATCCAGCCCGACCCCAGGCAGAGCGGCTGAACCGGAACGACGGTCGCATCCGGACGGCGCGACTTCAACTCCTTCAGCCGGGCGCTGCCTTCGCCCTCAAATTCCTCGGCGGGCAGGGCGAAAAAGCCCGTCCCCTTGAGTTCGGCCAGCGACTTTGTGTCGGGCGCCCCCTTCTGCGCAATCAGCACGGACCCAAGGCGCGCGAGCGGCTTGAGGGCCGAGAGGTCGGGCAGTTCATTGCACCCGACGAACTCGATGACGCTCAGGTCCGGGTTGGCCTTGACGACCCGGGCGAGCAGCTCCGGCGTCACATCCTCATCCTCAATGAACGCCAAGTGTCTGAGGCCGGAAGGCACGGCGGGCAACTTGGAGACCTGGGTCGCGAGGGAGACCAGCTTCGGGAAGGCGGCGCGCAGGTCGAGCGACGCCAGGGCCTCGGCCGGGGCGGCCAGCCGCACCAGCCCTTTGTGTTTATCAAGGCCGACCACGGCTTCGGCGTCGGAGGTGATGCCCAGCGATTCCAGCGCAAGGCCCTCGGGCAGCCGCAGCGGTGCGTCGTCCGGTCCGCCCTCCCAGAGTTGCAGATGGCGCAGTCCCGGAAGCTTCGCCAGCCCGGCGAGGTCGGCGGTGGTGTCATCATTGGCGACGATCACGGTGGCGACCCGTTTGCCTGCCAGCGCGGCGAGCGTCCCGGCAGGGGCACCGTCATCGAGGAGAAGGGCCACCGGGTCAAGCGCCGCAAGGGATGACAGAGGCGCATCCTCTCCCCCGATGAATACCGTCAGACGCGGCGGTTTGGCCTCGGCCACGCGTTGCACAAAGGCGCGCTGCAGGGCGCCCTTACCCTCGTCGCCGGCGCCGCCGACGCCCAGCCAACGCATTCCCTGCAACTGGGTTGAGGGAAGGTCCGCCAGCCGCACGGCGAGGGCTTCGTCGGAGAGGTGGGAGCCGTTGGCGGACGGGCCGGCAAGCAAGCCGACGGGCTTGCCGTCGCGGCGCACGAACGCCCAGTCGTCGTCCACCGTCAGCGTGAGTTCGGGGCCGTCCGCCGCGTCAATGACCAGCAGCAGCTGGGCCTCCTGCGGCGCCGCCTCCTTGTCGGCGGTGCCCTCTGCCTGCGGCGCCGTCCGCTTCCACGTGAGCGTCGCGAGATCGCCGGGGCAGGCGAGGAAGCGAATGTCGCCCGTGTCCGCCGCCGGCACATAGACGAGGGGGGAAGTGCCTCCGCAGCGATAGACGAGCAACGCCTCAGGCCGTGCTGTCACCCGCCAGGTCATCGGCCGGGGGATCGCGGCCGCCGGCGTTTCCGGGGCCGCGGGAGTCGCCGCCGGAGGCGCCGGCGCGTCTGCCGCCTGCTCGGCGGCGCCGACCCCGCCTGTGCCGACGGGCAGAAGCGCGAGAATCGCCGTCGCCACGATCGCCTTGAACGGAGCTGTCTGCATCGTCGTGCCCTCCCGCCTGAATCCCCCGCGGCCACTCGGCAGGCCGGCCGCGGATGCCGCAACGCGCACTCCTTACTGAACACGGTACCGTAGCATGGGCAACCGGGCGACTCAAGCCGCAAGCCGCGAAGCCGGCTGCGCCATGGACGGATCGTCCCGAGAATGATCCAGACAGGTTGCCTTGGACAGGTCGCCTGGAGCCGGCGGGCTCCGCCGGTCGCCAACCTTGTTCAGACAATCCTGGAAGGATCAATGTGATGCGCCACCGTTCCCACCGTTGCCTCTTTGTTCATGGATTGAGGGACGACCTCTGCCTGCCTGCCGTGCTGGGGCGCACGGCGCAGGCTGGTATCGTCCGGGTTCGTCCGCGACAGACCGGGCCTTTGGGTATGACCTGGCGGACACGGAGGTCCGCCCTCCATCGCACAGGACAGGCCTCGTCCGCGGGGGGGGGCGGCAAGCGGCTCAATTGATCAGGCCAGACTGCTTCGGGAGGGTTGGCACAATAGTTCTCAAAAAGTGTCACATCTCCGAATGAACACAATGCGAGATGCCAGTTTCATACAGGCCATTTCCCTCTTGGCTTGTGACACACTTCGCGAAGTGTGTCCAAAATCCCTCTGCACGGGCCACGCGGTTCGGCTCCCGTACGGCGGATTTGACCGGCGACCGGGCACCTGCAGACGGAGCACGCTGGCCATGACCGGGATCCCTTGTCCGGCTCGCACCCCGCCCGCGGAGGAACCCCAAGGCTGTTGCAGGATGGGGCAACTGGGTCTGCCCGGCACGGCGTAGGCCGCGGGTGCCGGCGCGCGGCCTGACCAGTGGCGCCGTCCCGGCATGCCTGCCGCGTTGCGCCTGGTGCAGACAGGCATCCGGCGCCTGCCACCCGCCCGATCCCGCCATAGCCCCAAAGCGCGCCGCGCCCTCTTGCTTTCACGGCACCGTCCACTATGTTCAAGCCGAATTGAACGCTGGCTGGCGCATAACTGGCGGGGCGGAGCGTACCCGCAGGCCCCCGCAGCCTTCACCCCTCAGCTTTCACCCCTCAGCCTTCATCCCTCAGCCTTCATCCCTCAGCCTTCATCCCTCAGCCTTCAGCTTTCATCCCTCATCCCTCGTTCCTCATCCCTCCCCTCTGCGGAGAACCACACACGGTGGCGCAGGACCCAGGCATGCCCCGTGACGAACGTCACCTGCGCTGGCATCCCCCGGCGGTCACGTCCGAAGACCGGGCGCGGTGCCTGCGGCAGCGCGGCGGTGTGGTCTGGCTGACCGGGCTGAGCGGTTCCGGCAAGTCAACCCTGGCGCGGGCTCTTGAACGGCGCCTGGTCGAGAGCGGTCACGCCGCCTATGTCCTCGACGGCGACAACCTCCGCCACGGTCTGAACGCCGACCTCGGTTTCTCCCCGGCCGAGCGCGGCGAGAACATCCGCCGGGCCGGGGAGGTGGCGGCGCTGATGGCCGACGCCGGGCTGATAGTCATCACCGCCTTCATCTCGCCGTACCGGGCCGACCGCGAGCGGGCCCGCCGCTGCGCCGGGCAGAGTCCGTTCCTCGAAGTCCACCTTGATGTGCCGCTGTCCACCTGTGAGGCCCGCGACCCCAAGGGACTCTACCGCAAGGCGCGGGCCGGCGAGCTGGCCGACTTCACCGGGGTCTCGGCACCCTACGAACCGCCGACGGCCGCGGAACTGGTCATCGACACCGGAGCTGTTCCGGTGAACGTGGCGGTCGAGACGCTGCTGGCCGCGCTGAAGCAGCGTGGCGTGCTGTAGGGGGCGTTCCGGGACCGTCCCGACAGGCCGCACCGAGCCGGCGGCCCCCGCCGCCATGGATTGTCCACCGATGAATTCCTATCGTCTCACCCATCTCAAGCAGCTCGAAGCCGAGAGCGTCCACATCTTCCGCGAGGTGGCGGCCGAGTTTGAGAACCCGGTCATGCTCTACTCGGTCGGCAAGGATTCGTCGGTGATGCTGCGGTTGGCGCAGAAGGCGTTCCATCCCGGCCGCATCCCCTTCCCGCTGCTGCACGTCGACACCACGTTCAAGTTCCGCGAGATGACCGAGTTCCGCGACCGCATGGCGCGCGAGGTCGGCTTCCGGCTGGTGGTCCACACCAACCGCCAGGCCCTCGACGCGGGGTGCGAACCCTGCGGCTACGGCACCCAGAAGTGCTGCGCGCTGCTCAAGACCCAGGGACTGCTCGATGCCCTCGCCGCGGGCGGCTACGACGCGGCCCTCGGCGGCGCCCGCCGCGACGAGGAGAAGTCGCGCGCCAAGGAACGCATCTACTCGTTCCGCGACCGCTTCGGGCAGTGGGATCCGAAAAACCAGCGTCCCGAGCTCTGGAACCTCTACAACGCCCGCCACAACAAAGGGGAGTCCATCCGCGTCTTCCCCCTCTCGAACTGGACGGAGCAGGACGTCTGGCACTACATCTACACCGAGCACATTCCCATCGTGCCGCTCTACTTCGCCCGCGAACGCCCGGTCATCGAACGCGACGGCATGCTGATCCTTGACGACGCCCGCTTCCCGCGGCGTCCCGGCGAGGCACCCCGCACGCTCATGGTCCGTTTCCGCACCCTCGGCTGCGTGCCCTGCACCGGGGCCATCCGCAGCGACGCCGACACCATCGAGAAGGTCATCGCCGAGGTCATGACCGCCCGCCACTCCGAGCGCCAGGGGCGCGCCATCGACCACGACCAGGACGGCAGCATGGAGATCAAGAAGAGGGAGGGGTATTTCTAGCGCATGGAACAGAGTGCATGGAGCCCGGCGTAGGCCGCGCGGAGCTTGGAGCGCGGAGCATGGAGTGCGGAGGGCAAGAGTGGATTCGGCGCAGGAGGTAGCAGGGATGACTGAACGGGATAGGTTCAGGTTCGAGGGGCTGACCGTCTGGAAGAAGGCAGTGGAGGTTGGCGAGGCGTTGCTCAGCCTTGCGGACGACCTTGAACATAGGCGGCTGTTCAAGTTTGCCGATCAGATGCGCGGCGCTGCCCTCTCAATCTCGAACAACATTGCCGAGGGATCCGGCAGTACTTCGGATCGGGACTTCCGGCGGTTTCTTGACATTGCCCGGCGATCCGTGTTTGAGGACGCCAACATGGTCACCGTCTTTTGTCGGCACGGTCTGATTTCGTCCGCGCAGCGTGACGGCCTGCTGGTCGCATTGCAGGAGGAGGCCCGCATGCTCACCGGCTTCATGGCGTCCCTGCGGCGACGGATTGCGGCGCGCAGTCTTGCCCTCTGCGCGTTCAGTATAACGATTGCCCTGGTGGTCGCCAGGCTTCTCCAAGGCGTCTGATCTGTTTCTCGGTCCTTCCACCTCCGCGCTCCGTGCCCCGTGCTCCGCGCTCCGCGCCACTTCCAGAGCTTCTCGTGGACATCCACTCCTTCTTCGCCTCTGACGAGCGCAAGGACCTGCTGCGGCTCTTGACCTGCGGCAGCGTCGACGACGGCAAGTCCACCCTCATCGGCCGCCTGCTCTACGACAGCAAGCTGCTCTACGAGGATCATCTCGCCGCCCTCGAACGCGATTCCGTGCGCCGCGGCAGCGCCGGCGGCGACATGGACTACTCGCTGCTGCTCGACGGGCTGAAGGCCGAGCGCGAGCAGGGCATCACCATTGACGTCGCCTACCGCTTCTTCGCCACCCCGCGCCGCAAGTTCATCATCGCCGACACCCCCGGCCACGAGCAGTACACCCGCAACATGGCCACCGGGGCCTCGACCGCCGACCTCGCGGTCATCCTCATCGATGCCCGCCAGGGAGTGTTGCCGCAGACGCGCCGCCACAGCTTCATCGCCTCGCTGCTCGGCATCCGGCACCTCGTCGTGGCCGTCAACAAAATGGATCTGGTCGGCTACCGCCAGGAGGTCTTCGAGCGCATCCGCGGCGACTACTTCGATTTCGCCACGCGGCTGGAAATCGGCGAGGTCGCCTGCATCCCCATCTCGGCCCTCAAGGGCGACAACGTCGTCACCCCCGGCCCCAACCTGCTGTGGTACCAGGGCGAGCCGCTGCTGCCGTACCTTGAGACCGTCCACGTCGCCAGCGACCGCAACTTCATCGACCTCCGCTTCCCCGTGCAGTACGTCCTGCGGCCCGACCTGAATTTCCGCGGCTACTGCGGCACCGTGGCCTCGGGGATCCTGCGCCGCGGTGACGCCGTGCTCGCCCTGCCGTCCGGCCGCCGCAGCACGGTCAAAGCGATCGTCACCCATGACGGCGAGGTCGAGGAGGCTTTCCCGCCGATGGCCGTGACGGTCACCCTGAGCGACGAGCTGGACATCAGCCGCGGCGACCTGCTGGCGCACCCGCACAACCTGCCCCGCACCAGCCACGAACTTGAAGCCATGCTGGTCTGGATGGACGAAAGGGCGCTGGCGCTCAACCAGCCGTACCTGCTCAAGCACGTCGCCGGCATGATCCAGGCGGACGTGGTTGGCCTGCGCTACCGCATGAACGTCAACACCCTGCATCGCGAGCCGGCCGACACGCTGGCGCTCAATGAAATCGGCCGCGTCGCCCTGCGCCTGCGCCGGCCGCTGGCCCACGACGCCTACGCCCGCAACCGCGCCTGCGGCGCCTTCGTGCTCATCGACCGGCTCAGCAACGCCACCGTCGCCGCCGGCATGATCCTCGACCGCGAACCGGACGAGTCGGTGCCCGAGCACCGCGCCGCCGACCAGCCGCGCAGCCGCTACGTCCGCCCGCCGCCCAGCCTGGTGACGCCGGGCGAACGCGCGTCCCGCCTCCGGCAGAAGCCCTGTACGGTCTGGCTCAGCGGCCTGCCGAAATCCGGCAAGACGACCCTCGCCGTCGCCCTCGAACGCCGGCTCTTCGACCTGGGCTGCCAGGCCCACATCCTCGACGGCGGAACCCTGCGCCTGGAGATCAGCCGCGACCTCGGGTTCTCCGGCGACGACCGCGCCGAGAACATCCGCCGCGCCGCCGGGGTCGCCCGCGTCTGCAACGATGCCGGGCTGATCACCATCGCCGCCTTTGTCTCGCCGTTCGCCGAGGATCGCCACCGCGCCCGCCAGATCATCGGCGCCGCGCGGTTCCTCGAAGTCTATGTCCACGCCCCGGTCGAAGTCTGCGAACGCCGCGACGACGAGGGGCTGTACGCGCGGGCCCGGCGGGGGGAGATCCCCGAGTTCTCGGGCGTCAGCGCGCCTTACGAGGAACCCAGCCGCGCCGACCTTGTCCTGCCCACCCACGAGCTGGACGTGGCGACCTGCGTCGAGCAAATCGTCGCCGAGATGCGCCAGCGTGGATGGATTGGCCTGGAGCCGGCCAACCTCGGTCGGTGACCAACGGCGGGGTTCGCCACCCGCGCCCGCTTTGGGGCGCTCCGCATGGGGGCACCGGGCATTCCCCCGGTTGCACCGGGGGCTACATACCTTGGCCCCTCCGGGGCCTTTCCGCGCGACGACCCACGGTTCAAATCGGCGGGTGGTACCGTCTCCCACGTTGGCCAGTTGGCCGGTTCTTCGTTGGCCGGTTGAGGCGAAGCCCACGACGCACGGACTCCCGGTTATCGGTGATCGGTGATCAGTCATGGGTCACCGGTTCCCGGCATTACCGGCGGAGACCGCCGGCTCCATCATCTCCCCCCTCGCCAGCGAAGAGGCCACTGTCGACGAGTTCCTGACCCGGGTCGCGGCCCAGCTCGAAGTTGGCGACCGCCTCTTCTGCGTCCTCGACAACGCCAGCCGCGACCGCACCCGCGACAAGGTCGAGGCGTTCGCGGCGCGTGACCCCCGCGTGGCCTGCGTCTGGGCGCCCGAGAACCGTTGCGTGGTGGACGCCTACTTCCGCGGCTACCGCGCCGGACTCGAAAGCGGCGCCGACTGGATCCTCGAGATGGACGGCGGGTTGAGCCATATCCCCGAGGAGATCCCGCGGTTCC
>MVZH01000187.1 GCA_002068325.1 Lentisphaerae bacterium ADurb.BinA184
CCGCCAGCGACGCCGGCTCGGGCACAAAGACCTGCTGCAGGGTCAGGCTTGACCAGCCGCCGGGCGATGTGACGTCGAGGGCCAGCCAATGATAGCCGCTCGGCAACGGACTGGCCAGCTCGACCGCGCCCCAGGTGCTGCTGCCGCCCAACTGGCCGGCCCCCGAGGCGATTGTCTCCGAGGTGACGGTGCGGCCGTAGACGGTCAGTTCATCCAGCCCCGTGCTGAAGCCGATCACGCTGCTGGCCACGAACTGCACGTAGCGCCCCAACACCGGGTCGCCCAGAACATGACTGACGGACTCATTCAGCGCACTGAACTCGCCGAACAGGATGTTGTGACCGTTGCCGTCCGCAAAGGCGCTGTCGTTTCCGACCCGGATGATGTATTTGCCGGTGCCGCGGTCATTGTGGTTGTAGGTGTTCAGCAGGTCGATGCGGTCGATCATCATCTCCTCGCCGAGGTCGAGTGTGGCAATGCCCAGACTCAAGTCGGAGGCGGCGGCGCCGGTCCACAGGAACTCGTTGCCGGTGCCATCGTTGGCTCCGTTCACGATGCGGGTGCCGTCGCCCTGCAAGACGGGACCAGCCGTCACCGTCTTGCCCAGCGAACGGACACTGCTGACCGGATCGGTGATGGTGACCAGCCGCACGGTGTAGGACGCGGGCGCGGCGTCCGTCAGCGCCGTGGTCTGTGTGTAGGCCTTCACACCCAGCGTTGTGCCATGGATGACCGGGCTGGCGAGGGCGCCGACGGCCTGGTCGGGGACACCGTTGACCAGCATCTCGCACAGCCCGGGGCCGAAGGTGCCGGCTGGATAGGTTAGCGCGTTGAACCGCACGTAGCGCGCCTCCAGGACGCCGTTGTTGGCGGGATCGCCGAAGACCGGCATCGCCACGTCCTGGAACTGGTATGGGGCAGATCCCTTGACCGCCAGGACTCCGGTCGCCAGCGTGCCCTGTTCGCCGGCAAAGGCGCCGGAGGTCGAAACCTCAATGCGATAGTTTTCGGTCCGGCGGTCGTTGTAGTTGTGGGAGTTGAGCAGATTGACGTCGCTGAGGCGGTACACGTTGCCCAGATCCACTGTGACCCAGCCGCTGCTGCCGTCCGGCAACCATTCGTCCGTGCTGCCGTTCCCGAGGGCACCGTCCGTCACGTTCGAGGCCGCCCCGTAATGCTCATTCGACGCGGTGACGCTCTTGCCGCCCGAGACGTTCAGCCCGCCCTGCAGCACCGCCGCCCGCGCGCCGGCCAGCCCGACCAGCGCCACCTCCATCACGACGAGACCGACGATCCTGATGCTGGACTGCGTTGTCATGGTCACTGCCTTCCTTTCCGTTGCGGTCCGTTTGCGGGCAGAGCACACTGGCTCAGCTCGATGGCCTGCACCGGTGTCGTTCCAACGCCTTGGCGAAACGGGGGTTCCGCTCAGTAGTAGTCGGCGAATCCCCCCCAGGAGTTGCGGTCGGCGAGGGCGCCGAACCGCGCCCAGCGCCCGTGCCCGTCGGCGTAGAGCTGGTTCACACCCTCGGGAACCGGGGTGCCGCCGAACCAGTAGCGCGCGGGCGGGTGTCCGGTCAGGTACGTCCCGATGGCATAGGCGGCGCCGCCGTCGTTCCGGCAGCAGATGTCCGCGAAGAGCAGCCGGGCGGCAGGATTGTCCTCGCGGAAGCCGAGGTTGGCGGCTGGGGCGGGCAGGGGCGCAGGAAGCCCGTAGAGGGCCATCTCCGGGTCGGGTCGGCCGCCGAGATAGTAGTAGCCCAGGTAGTCCATGCAGTCGACGGTGCACCTGGGGTCGAACGGCCCGCGGCCGTGGTTGGGGTCGATGAAGGCATAGGTGCTCTTGATGGTGGCGCGCAGGTTGGGGCAGTAGAACGTCCGCTCAGCCGGCACGTAGGCGGGGAAGAGGACGTCGTTGAAGTACCCCTGCCCCCACATGCCGTAGCCGCGGTTGCCGGGGATGTCGCCGTACTCGTCGTGGTACATCACCAGCCCGACGCCCATCTGCTTCAGGTTGCTGAGGCAGACCGTCCGCCGCCCCTGCTCCTGGGCCTGGCGCAACGCCGGCAGCAGAAGCGCCGCCAGGATGGCGATGATCGCCACCACGACCAGGAGCTCGATGAGCGTGAACGGTTTCCGCGGCAGGGGATGCATCTGGCACTTTCGCGGCGCGTTTCAAGGGAGATCTGCAGGCATGCGCCGATCCCGGTTCTGACGCACACAGGCTATTATAGGTTGCCGGGGCGCTGCGTCAAGTGCCATGGGACTGCCAGGGCGCAGGTCAGTTCCGTGGCCCGGCAGTTTCTCGGGGCCTCTCCAAGGGGTCCGCAAAACCGGTTCGGAAGCAGGCGCCGGATCCCATTCCAGTGCCATCCTGATTTGTTTGCCACCGAGGACACAGAGTTCACAGAGGGCTTTGCGCTTGTGTTGGCGCGGCCCCCCCGCCAACGCAAGCGCAAAGCCAGTTCCCTCTCTGCGGTCTCTGTGGTCGACGGCAACAACGGTCACCGCCCATCGCGCCGGAAGAGGTCAGGCCATGACAGACGAGCCGCATCCCAGCCTGCTGGCAGACTGGCGCCCGCGGGCGACCTGAAGCCGGGGGCCGAGTCCCCCGATCGTGCAGCAACCGGCGAGTTCCCGGCGTCGCACTTGCCCGGCCCAGGTCTGGCAGTCATGCACGCGTCGTTCATCGGAACGCACGAGGGATCCCTACGGAAGTGATATGCGCCCCATGCGCCCCTCCGGACTTGCGGACTCCGCAAACCCGCCCTACGGTACGCCAGTACTGTGGAGCCGGTCGCGGCGGCCGGGGCGGACAAGGCACCCGCCCAGGATGAGCCGACCGGAAAACACCCCCTCAGTCCCCTTCCGGTCGGGCTGAATCCGGCCGCGGCCCCCGGCGGTTCAACCATGCCTTCGAACAGGAAAACCGGACTGGACTATTGGAATGCGAAGCAGGTTGTGAACTTCCGCGACATCGGGGAGTTTGTCAATCTGATCGCAGGGGCGGATCTCTTGCCGGTCGGGCGACTGTTCCGGGGAGGCACGCTCAGGCACGTCGAGTCCCTCGACGCCGTGGGCAGCCCGAGGACGATATTCAACCTGCAGAAGGGTTCGGATCCCGAGTTCGCGGGGGTCGTCAATCACCACTTCCCGATCTCCAACGACTACGAGAAGTATGAGACAACGACGCCCGAGGTCCGGGCCTGGTTGCGGAGGATCGTCGCCGTTGTGGAGCAGGGCGTCGCCCTTCCTCTGTACATCCACTGCCTTTCGGGAAAGGACCGGACGGGTGTCGTCACCGCCACGCTGTTGAGCCTTCTCGGGATACCCCGGGAATGTATCATCCAGGAATACCTCCTGAGCGAGGGCAAGGTGGACCAGCAGTTCATCGAGACGGCCCTGGACGGGATCACCCCGCTTGCCCGGACCTTCCATCGCGTGGACTTGCCGCGGGTGAGGTCGGAGTTGCTGGGGACTCCCAGGCAGGCCGAGCCGCCGGCTTCCCGCCCCCCCGCCTGATCCGCCTGGTCCGCCTGATCCGCCTGGTCCACGGCCCATTCCTTGCCGTTGCCCGGGGGCCGCCGCCCGCTTGCCTATCCCGTGAAGGACTCGTATACTAAGACTTTGCTTGCCCGGGAAGGGCAACTGTCCTCATGCGGCCGTTGACAGTCTCCCCGGTTCCGCAGACGGGGACGCGGCCGCGGGCAGTTTTTCGTTAGCGTTTCGGGCCGATCGGCCACGGAGCAAGGATTCCGAAATGGGACTGGCCATACTGGCCCTCTCGACCCTCATTCAGTTCAGTGCCGCCGGGCTCGCCGTCGTGCTGAACCGGAAGGCCGGTCGCGTCGGCGCCTTCCGCGTCGTGGTCGGGGCCCTGATTCTGATGGGAATCCGCCGTGCCATCGCCCTGGGGGGCGCCCTCGCCCCGGGCGGCGGCGCGAGCGATGGGGTCGGCGAGAGTGTGGGGCTGCTGACGTCGTGCCTGGCGCTGGCGGGCGTCTGCCTGACCCGCGGACTGTTCGACCACCTCGCGCGTCTGCGGGCCGACTCGCAGGCCGAGGCGGCGAGACGCCAGCGGGCGGAGGCGGATTCCGGCATCTTCCGGCGAAAGGCGGAGGAGGCGACGGCCCGCCTGCGCGAGAGCGAGCTGCAGCTGCGGTTCGTGAGTGACAACCTGCCGGGGGGAATGGTCTACCAGATCGATTCGGGGAGTGACGGGCGGGAGCGGCGCTTCACCTACGTCAGCGCCGGCGTACGGCAGCTGCACGAGCTTTCGGTGGAAGAGGCGTACGCGGACCCGTTGCGGGTCTACGGTCAGGTTTGTGAAGAGGATCGGCGCCTGGTGGCGGAGCGTGAGCGGGCGGCGATACGGGCGATGGCGCCGTTCGCCGCGGAGGTGCAGGTCAACCTGCCGTCCGGCGGCACGAGGTCGCGGCTGTTTGCCTCGGCCCCGCGGCGGCTGTCGAACGGTCACCTGGTCTGGGACGGCATCGAGCTCGACATCACTGAGCGGCGGACGGCGGAGGAGGAGCGGCAGCGCATCCGGACGCTGGAAGGCCTGGGCACCGTGGCCGGCGGGGTCGCACATGACTTCAACAATCTGCTCACGGGTGTCTTCGGCAACATCGAGCTGGCCAAGCTGGAACTGCCGCCCGACCACCCGGCCCTGGCATCGCTGACGGCGGCCCACCAGGCGATGGAGAATGCCCGGCACCTGACGACGCGGCTGCTGACCTTCGCCAAGGGGGGACACCCCGTTCTGCAGACGGTTGACATCCGCCGGGTGATCCGGGACACGGTGGCATTCGACCTCGCCGGCACCCCTGTCGCGGCGCACGTCGATCTGGCCGACGATCTGTGGCCGGTGAAGGCCGACGCCGGCCAGCTCGCGCAGGTTGTCTCGAACCTGACCATCAACGCGAAGGAAGCCATGCCCGGCGGCGGCAACCTCCATGTCCGGGCGGAGAATGCCCACGACACGGTCGGGATGGCCGGGCCTGAACATCGGGGCCGCTTCGTCAAGGTGACCTTTCGAGACGAAGGGGTCGGGATTCCGCCGCCGGCCGTTGAGCGGATCTTCGAGCCGTATTTCACGACGAAAGAGACGGGCAACGGCCTGGGGCTGGCCATCACGCACCGCATCGTCACCCGGCACGGGGGGCACATCTTCGTGAACTCGACGCCCGACGTCGGGACGGTCTTCACCGTGTTCCTCCCGGCGGCCGAGGGGGCGACGGAGCCGTCGCAGTCCCTTGGCGGGCTCGGGTGCCCGGAGGAGCCGCCGCGGCCGTCAGGGCATGTCCTGCTGATGGACGACGAGGAGGTCGTCAGGGCCGCCGCCTCGCGCATGCTGGAGCAGACGGGATGCACGGCCGAGACCGTGGCCAACGGGCGCGAGGCCGTGCGGAGATACTCGGCGGCGATGCGCGACGGAGGGCGGTTCGACGTGGTGATCCTGGATCTGACGGTGCGTGGGGGGATGGGCGGGAAGGAGACCGCGCGGGAACTGCTGGCCGCTGATCCCGGTGCGACGATCATTGTGTCGAGCGGCTATGCGTCCGATTCGGTGCTGGCCGACCCCGCCGCGTATGGTTTTGCCGGAGGTCTGGTCAAGCCGTTCCAGCTGCGGGAGCTGGAGGCAACCCTTGCACGCGCCATGCAGACGCGGCGGTGCGCCGCGGCGGGCCGGACGGTCTCGGGCTGACGGCCGCGCCGGGCCGGAGAGGCCGGACGGCGGTCGCCTGCCCGGCGCGCTCACGCCCGGCGCAGGCAGACCCCGGCGGCCGCCGCCGCGGTCTGCACGGGCCGAGGGTTCCCGAATTTCTGTGCCGCGCCGCTTGACACCGCGGGAAGCGGCGTGCTATGGTGTGGGCAGAGGGCAGTCGCCCGGCTGAGTTCTCCCCAGAAGCGGAGAGTTGAGCGTGTGAGAGCCCGGGGCTGACTGCCCCCCTTTTTTGTTGGCGCGGATGGACGTCTTTGTCGTCAGCGACCTGCACATTGGCTCGCCCCACTGCCGGCATGCGGAGGTGCGACGCTTCCTTGCCGGCTTGCCCGCCGGCGCCACACTGGTCTTGAACGGCGACATCCTCGACCACCCCGGGCTGGCCCTGCCCGACGAGGCGCGGGCCACTCTCGATGCCCTGCAGGCGCGGGCGGCCGACCTGCGCGCGTTCTGGGTGTACGGCAACCACGACCCGCGGGAACGCCTGCCCCCCATGGCCGGGTTCGAGTACGGCGACGAGTTCACGTCGGCGGAGGGGAGGTTGCTGGCAGTGCATGGCGACGACTTCCACGGGGCCGGCCTGCACCACCGCTGGTTCGCCAAGCTCTTCCGTTGCCTGTACCGTTGCCGCCTCCGCCTCGGCGCCCAGCCCATGCACGTGGCGCAGTACGCCAAACGGTTCCCGTTCTTCTACCGCGTCCTGCGCAACACCGTGGCCGCCAATGCGGTCGGCTATGCCCGCGCCAAGGGTGGCACAACCATTGTCTGCGGGCATGTGCATTTCGCCGAGGAACGCCGCCTCGACGGCGTCCGCTACTTCAACACAGGCGCCTGGACCGAGGCCCCGTCGTGGTACCTGCACGTCAACGGCGACACGGCCCGGCTGGTCAAGTGGGGGGAAGACCCCGGACAGCCCTCCTGAAGCGGCGGCGGCGGGGCCTCTGTACCTCATGGCGGCGCCGACGCCCTCCCCCGCCTCGTGCCTCCCCGGGCGCCGCGCCTCGCGCGCCCCCCACCCCCTACCGGTGATCCACCATCTCCATGAACACCCAGTACCCCACGTAGTACCCCATCGGGCCGGGGCCGGGGTTGTAGGGATTGCACAGCCCCTTCAGGTAGCGGACGCTGCCGTCGTAGTACAAGGCAGTGCCGCCGACCGGATGGGCCGTGCCGCGGGGCGTGGCCGGGCTGAGGCCGTTGCTGAGCACGTTGTCGATCGCCATGCCCATGTCGGCGTCGAAGTTGATGAGCGACTGCATCGCGTAGACCTGTCCCGCGGTGCTCTGCAGGTTGGGGTACCACGGCGCCGTCGCGCCGTAGGGATTGGGCGCGGCCCAGCGGTAGGCGTAGGAGGAGTTCCAGCGCCCGTCCCACGGCTCCCACGTGCGGGCGGGTTTGCCGGCGAACGAACTCCACCACTGCGTCTGGTACTTGCGCGCCACCACCCAGGCGACTTCGGTGGGACAGAAGAACACGCCGTTCGACGGGATGTAGCCTTCCTGGAAGATGAGGCCGAAGCCGGCGACCGAGTTGCAGGCCCGGGCGGTGATCGGGATGTTGCAGTTGTAGGCGAAGTGGTTGGGCGAGCCGCCGTAGACCGGGCACATCCCGTCGCCGTCGCCTGCATAGCTGGCCACGCCGACGCCGATCTGCCGCAGGTTGGACAGACAGGTGACGACCCGCGCCCGCTCGCGGGACTGGCGCAGGGCCGGCAGCAGCAGCGCCGCCAGGATCCCGATGATGGCGATGACGACCAGCAGCTCGATGAGGGTGAAGGCCGTCCCCGGCCGGGGGCGTCTGCGGTGGTGCATGGGGCGGACCTGCCTAGAGTTGGCGCAACCAGGCGGCGGGATCGGCGTCGCTGGGCATGCGCCAGTCGCCGCGCGGCGACAGCCCCAGCGTCCCCACCTTCGGCCCGTCCGGCAGGCAGGATCGCTTGAACTGATGACGGAAGAAGCGCGTGATGAAGATGCGCAGCCAGCCGCGCAGCTGCGTCCGGGTGTAGGTTCCGCGGAAGGCCCGCTGCGCCAGGAAAAGCGTCTTGGCCGGGGCGAACCCGCAACGGATCATGTGGTAGAGGAAGAAATCGTGCGCCGGGTAGGGGCCGAGGATGTCCTCGGTCTTCTGCGCAATCCGTCCGTCGCGGCCCGGCGGCAGCAGCTCGGGCGAGATCGGCGTGGCGAGGATGTCGCGCAGGACTGCCCCGATGCCGGGCTCGCGCCGGGTCTCGGCGACATGCCCGATCAGGAAGGACACCAGCGTCTTGGGCACGCCGCTGTTGACGGCATACATGGACATGTGGTCGCCGTTGTAGGTGCTCCACCCCAGCGCCAGCTCCGAGAGGTCGCCGGTGCCGACAACCAGTCCGTTGACCTGGTTGGCCAGGTCCATCAGGATCTGGGTGCGCTCGCGCGCCTGGGCGTTCTCGAAGACGACGTCGTGCGTGCGCCCGTCGTGCCCGAGGTCGCGCAGATGCAGCTCGCAGCTGGCCTGGATGGGGATGGTCCGCAGTTCCACACCCAGGCGCCGGCTCAGCGCCCGGGCATTCTTCAGCGTCCGCTCCGACGTGCCGAACCCCGGCATGGTGACTGCGCACACGTGCCGCGGCCCGAGTCCGAGCCGGTCGCAGGCCTCGACCGCGACCAGCAGCGCCAGCGTCGAGTCCAGCCCGCCCGACAGCCCGATGACCAGGCGGTGCACACCCGTGTGCTTCATCCGCGTCGCCAGTCCCGTGCTCTGGATGGCGAAGATTTCGGCGCAGACCGCCTGGCGGCAGGCGGGGTCGGCCGGAACGAACGGCTGGGCTTTGAGCGGGCGGTGCAGC
>MVZH01000188.1 GCA_002068325.1 Lentisphaerae bacterium ADurb.BinA184
GGATCAGGCGGATCAGGCGGATCAGGCGGATCAGGCGGATCAGGCGGATCAGGCGGATCAGGCGGATCAGGCGGAGTGGGGCGGATCAGGCGGAGTGGGGCCCCGGAGGGGCCACGGTGCGCCGCATCTGCCAACGCGCCCTGGCGCTCGTCAGGCCTGGGCCATGGCTTCCGCGAAGAGGCTGGTGATCATCTTGGGGGAGATGACCCCGCCGCCCTTGCCGCTGTAATCGGTCTGCAGCCCGAGATGGGTGTAGAGCCGGCTCCGGCCCTGCACGGGGTCGAGCTTGCCCGGCCGGGGATTGGGCAGGGCCTCATAGCGGCCGCTGGCGTCGTCGAGGCGGGTGATCATCAGGGCCGGGACCCGGCTGGGGTTGACGCATTCCGCCTTGCAGAAGGCGACCAGGCCGTCCTCGGTCTCGAGGTTGCAGTAGCGCTTCTCAAACTGTTGCCACTCCGGCTTCGCCAGCAGCTCGTCGAGCCGGCCCTGGAGGAGCTCGCACTTCTTGCAGTCGGGCTTTCCGAACACGATGACACGAAACTTGGGCGGCATGGTCTTCTCTTCCTCCTTCCTCGGCGTCAGCAGGCGGCGGCGGGCTGGGGTTCGGCGGCGGCAGCGGGTTCGGCCTGGGCGGCGGCGGTGGCGACGGCATAGTTGCCGCGCTGCCGGGCCGGCAGCTCGCCCTCGCGCTTGGACAGGTTCCAGTTCTGGATGCGGCTGAAGTAGCCGACCACGCGGGTTTCGTTGACGACCTTGTCCGAGCCGCAGCGGCGGCAGGCCTTGTGGACGCCGCGGTCGTTGTGGTTGCACTTGTTGCAGTAGGTGAACTCCGGCGAGATGGTGAGCTGGGCCGTCTGGGTGCGGTGGAACGTCTCGTGGACGAGGCTGGCGATGGCCTCGGCGCCCGGCCGCTGCTCGCCGATGAAGGCGTGGGTGATGGCGCCGGACTCGATGACGCTGTGGAAACGGGCCTGCAGGCGGATGCGCTCGACCAGCGGCACCGGGGCGTCGGCCGAGAGATGCACGGAGTTGGTGTAGTAGACGACGTTGTCGTTGGCGCCCTTGACCACCCCGCGCGCCTCCTCGGCGAAGAACCGCAGGTCGCTCTTGGCCAGGCGGCGGGCGGCGCTCTCGGCCGGGGACTCCTCGAGCGTGAACTTCAGGTCGTGTTTCTTGGACAGCTTCTTGGCCTTCAGGTACATGTGGGCGGTCAGGCGCAGGGCCATGTCCATGGCCGCCTCGTCCTCATGCAACTCCTTGCCGATGAGGAACTTGATGGCGTCGTTGACGCCGATCAGGCCGATGATGTAGGTGCACTTCTCCAACTCGACGTAGGGGCGCCCGTCGCAGGCGTTGCGGCCGATCTGGAAGAGGGGCTGGCCGGGTTCCTTCATCATCTCGGCGATCTTGGCCTTCTTCTGCAGGTGGGCCTGCGCCACCAGCTCCATCATCTGGTCAACCTCTTCGACGAGGCCCTCGAAGCCGGCCCGGCCGTGGCGCGCCGCGCGGTAGGCACACTGGGGGATGTTGATGGTGACGTTCTGGAAGCCGCAGAAGCGCATGGACTCGGGGTGGCGGAGCATGCGGTTGTCGGTGATGGTGGTGCGCAGGCGGCAGCAGGCCGAGAGCGTGACCTCGTCGCGGTCGAAGATGAAGTAGGTCGAGCCGTTCTTGCTGGCCAGCTCGCAGGCGTACTGGAAGAGGGCGTACTGCTCCGGGTCGCTGAACGTCTCGTCGCTGACGTGGAAGTCGCACTTGGGGAACTCGAAGACGCGGCCGTGGCGGTCGCCCTCGCCCCAGACTTCGAGGAGGGCGCGGGTGAAGGCGCGGGCCTCGGCCTGGTAGTCGCCGTAGACGACGATGGCCTCGCCGCGGGCGGCGAGGTCGGCCTCCACCTTCTCGTCGTAGAGCAGGCCTTTCTTGGGGTCGTAGAGTTCGCGCAGCACGAGCCGTTCGGTGCCGTCGGCGTCGTGGCAGTACAGGTTCATGAGGGGGTTGCCGGCGCCGTCGGTGTCGTCGCGGCGCTGCTCGGTCAGGGGGGTCAGTGAGCCGTCGGCGCGGCGGAGGGTGTAGACGCCGCCGGGGCCGATGGCGGGGACGGTTTTCAGGTAGCTGGGCACGCCGGTGTGGACGTTGAAGTCGAGGAACAGGGTCTGGCCACCGCGCGAGAAGGCGTTCTGCGAGCCGTTGAAGATCAGCTCCTGGGCGACCTGTTTCATGTGGCGGGCGTCCATGCCCACCAGGTAGGGGGCGTAGAAAATGTTGATGTAGGCGATGCCGAGGGCGCCGGCGTAGTTGGCCTGCATCGAGGCGAGGAAGGTGTTGAGGTGGCCGGTCAGCACCGAGGCGCTGCGCGCCGGCTTGCTCTCGGTGTTCAGGTTGGCCAAGTTCTGCAGGCCGTATTTCTTGACGTACTCGATGGAGTGGGACGAGCAGTAGACGCGGTGCGGGTAGCCGAGGTCGTGCAGGTGGACGGCCCCGGTCTCGTGGGCCCGCTTGATCTCCGGCGAGAAGATCGTGTCCAGCGCCCACTGCTTGAGCAGGTACTCGGCCAGCCCGAGGTTGACGGCCTCGGGGTTGTTGTTGACGATGTTGCTGTTCTCCGTGGACTTGGTGAACATCAGCTTTTCGACGTAGTTGCGCGGCACCCGGTAGATGGACAGGTCGCGCAGCTGCGCGCTGTGGCCGCGCACTTCGAGCTCGTTGTTGACCATGGCGCGGATCAGCGAGGTATCGAGGCTCTGCAGGTCGCCGGCGATGACTTGGTTTTCGACGGCCTTGGCGACGGCCGAGGCGACCTCGGCGGACAGGTCGGTCTCCTTGAGCAGCTGCTGGGTGATGCGGTGGCGGTCCCAGGGCGTGGTCTCGTTGCGCTCCAGGGAGTGGACCAGCAGCAGGCTGGCGTCGGTGACATCGAGCTTGCCGGCGTTCTGGGTGCGCACTTGGATGCGCCGCCGCGCCAGCTCGCGCTGCTTGCGGTAGCGCTTGTAGGCGGTGACCACCGTGGGCAACTTCTCCTCGGAGAGGACGATCTCGACCAAGTCCTGCACGTCCTCGATGCGGGGGATGCGCTTGCCCTCGGCGTCTGGATGCACGTAGTACTCGCAGAGGGGGTTGTCCATCTCGGTGAGGACGCGGCCGGCGACGCGCGCGGCCAGCCCCGGTTCGGGATCCCTGCCGTCCTGCCGCGCCACCGCCTCGGCGGCCCGCCGGATCGCCGTCTCAATCTTCTCCGGCCGGAAGGGCACAATCATCCCGTCACGCTTGCGGAAACCGTCAAACACCACCCGACTCATCGCGTTTTCCTCCTCGCTCTGACTGACAAAAACCTGGCCATTCCCTTGTAAATCGCCGTCCGGCAACGATCTTTGACTCGTCGCGTGGGACATACGGGCGCAATCCACCACATAACGGGCACAAATAACACAATAGCTTGTGGGTGCGGCGGTGTCAACCACTGAATGTGGTGGCATCCGCATTTTTTTCGTAACTCATTGCCGGCGGGGTGAATATGGTCGTCAAACGGGTTGCCAGGGCGGTGGCGTCACGGCCTGCCACGGGCGGGGCCGAGAAGGTGGGCGTGGTGGGCCTGGGCTACGTGGGGCTGCCGCTGGCGGTGGCCTTTGCGCAACGCGGGGAGGTGATTGGCTTTGACATCAACCGCCGCCGCGTCGAGGCGCTCAACGCGGGCATTGACATCACCCACGAGTCCGACTCCGCCGCCTTCGGCCGGGCGCGGCTGACTTGCACGACCGACCCCCAGGCGCTGAAGGCGTGCACCGCCATCATCGTCGCCGTGCCCACCCCCGTCAACAAGGCCAAACAGCCGGACCTCGACCCCCTCGTCGGCGCCTCGACCAGCGTGGCCGGGATCCTGCAGCCGGGCATGCTGGTGGTGTATGAGAGCACCGTCTACCCCGGCGTCACCGAGGACGTCTGCCTGCCCATCCTCGAACAGGGGTCGGGGCTGAAACTGGGCGACTTCGACCTCGGCTACTCCCCCGAGCGCGTCAACCCCGGCGACCGCGAGCACCGCCTCGACAACGTCATCAAGGTGGTCTCGGGGCACGACGCCGCCTGCCTGAAGCGCGTCAGCCGCCTCTACAGCGAGGTCGCCAAGGCCGGCGTCCACGAGGCGCCCAGCATCAAGACGGCCGAGGCCGCCAAGGTGATCGAGAACATCCAGCGCGACCTCAACATCGCGCTCATGAACGAGCTGTCCAAAATCTTCTCCCGCTGCGGGTTGCACACCAACGAGGTGCTCGCCGCCGCCGGCACCAAGTGGAACTTCCACCGCTACACGCCCGGCCTGGTCGGGGGGCACTGCATCGGCGTGGATCCCTACTACATGACGCACCTGGCGATGAGGCTCGACCTCAACCCGCGCGTCATCCTCGCCGGCCGCGAGATCAACGACAGCATGGGCGAATACGTCGCCAACCTGGTGCTGCGCGAGCTGTCGCTGGCCGGCAAGGCGCTGCGGCGATGCCGGGTGCTGCTGATGGGGCTGACCTTCAAGGAGGACGTGCCGGACTACCGCAACAGCCGCGCCGAGGACGTCATCGCCTGCCTCCGCAACTTCGGCGTCACCGTCTACGGCTGCGAACCGCTGCTGGACGACGCGACGGTGGCCGACGAGTTCCACGTCACCCCCGCCCACCTCGATGCCTTGCCCGTCGTGGACGCCGTGGTGATCATCAACCGCCACCGGGCCTTCACGTCGGTCCCCCTGGGCCGCCTGGCGAAGCTGATGAAGACCCCGCTTCTGTTCGACCTGAAGAACCTCTACGACCGCGAGCAGGCCACGGCCAAGGGCATCCGCCACTTCAGCCTGTAGGCCCGAGGCTTGGGCCGAACCGTGGCAAGCCAGCCCGCGCGCCCGCCGGTTTGCCTTTCCCTCACCGGCCCTCTATGGTAACGGTTGGCCGCTGTACGGAAATGCCAGCGGAACGCATCCGGCCTCGACGGCGGATACTCGACCCTTGGACCAGGAGGTGTGCGATGTCTTCGGCTACCACCATCGCAACCATTACGAAGATGCTTGAGACGTTGCCCGGCCCCGCGCAGGACCGTGTGGCAGAGCACATGCGTGAGTACATCGAGGACGTGCGCGACGAGTTGCAGTGGGACGCGCAGTTCCTCCGCTCGCAGACAGGGCTTGCCGCGGCCGCCCGCACGGCCAGGGCGGCGAGGGCGCAGGGCCTTGCCAAGCCCATGGATGCGAGCGCTCTGTGAACTCGGCCACAGTCCCGTCCTTTTGGGAACACTACCGTTCCCTTGATGGCGATGTCAGGGCGGCCGCTCGCAAGGCTTACGAACTGTGGGCCGAGAGACCCTTTCATCCGTCTCTCCACTTCAAGTGCATCCATCGCGCCGAAGACATCTGGTCCGTGCGGATCACCCGTGGCTATCGGGCCGTTGGAACCCTTGACGGCGACACCGTCACGTGGTTCTGGATAGGCGGCCACGACGCGCACGAGCGTCTCTTCTCCTAGGAAGTCCGTGTGAGGTCCCTGATGCGTTGCCGCCGGCTCAGGCGCGGCACGGCGGTCACCGCACTCCGCGTTGCCTGGGGCAAAGCGACGGTGCCCTCGACGACTGCAAGGTTCTGGAAATCTTGCGCTGACTTCCGACACGACAGGAAAACCTTGCCGTCAAGGTGACGTATCGTGATTGAACCCGCGCCCCCCCCGTTCACCGCCGAGCTGGCCGCCGTCAGCGGCATGATCGACCGGCTGCTGCGCGAAGAGGCGCTGCCGGAACGGGTGGCGCCGCCCTGCCTGCGGGAAGGGGTGACCGCCTACCCCGAGCGCGGCGGCAAGCGCCTCCGCCCCGCCCTCGTGCTGTGGACGTGCGGCGCCGTCGGCGGCAATCCCGACCATGCCCGCCACGCCGCCCTCGCCGTCGAACTGTACCACAACTGGACGCTGATCCACGACGACATCATTGACGGCGATGCCACCCGCCGCGGCCGGCCAACCTGTCACCGCCTGCTGGCCACCCACGCCCGCGACGCCGGGATCGGCACGGCGGACGGCCAGGCCGCGTTCGGCCGTCACTTGGCCATCCTCGCCGGCGATGTGCTCCACGGCTGGTCGGTCGAGGCGCTGGGCCGGTCGGCGGCCGACGGGGCGCCGCCCGCGGTGGTCGCCGCCCTCGTGGCCCGCCTCTGCGGCCACGTCACCCCGCTGCTGATCAGCGGCGAGGCCCTCGACGTGGAGTTCGCCACCCGGCCCGGAGTCACCGCGGCCGAAGTGGAACACATGCTCTACCTCAAGACCGGCGTCCTCCTCGAATTTGCCGCCCAGGCCGGCGCCATGATCGGGGCCGGCACCGGGGACGTCGAGGCACCCGCCGTGCGCGCGGCCGGCCGCTTCGCCGCCAGGGCCGGCGTCGCCTTCCAGCTCCAGGACGACATCCTGGGCATGTTCGGCGATGAGACCCGCCTCGGCAAGCCAATCGGGGCCGACCTGCGTGAGGGCAAACGCACGGTGCTCCTGCTCGAAGGCCTGGCGCGGGCCGATGCCGCCGGTCGGGCCGAGCTCCTGCGCTGCGCCGGCAACCCGGCCGTCGCCGCACCCGATGTCACCCGAGTCCAGGCCATCCTCGACGACTGCGGCGCCCTGGCCGCCACCCGCGCCCGCGCCGAGTCCCTCAGCGCCGAGGCCAGGGCCTTCCTCGAAGAGCTGCCCGGCAACCGTTACCGGGCCCTTCTGTCGGAGTGGCTCGACTTGGTCTGCCGGCGCGAGTCCTGAGCTGTCCGGGGCTTCCCCCTGGAGCCGGGGGTCTCAGCCGGTGATGACCGTGGGGCGTAGATCGTGGGTCGTGGGTCGTGGAGCCGGCGGACTCCGCCGGTAATGCCGATGACCGATCACTGATCACCGATCACCGATAACCGATAACCCGTAGGCCCTGGATCCGGCGGGCTCCGCCGGTACTCATCCCGCTGGCGGCTCGGATCCCGGACGGCCAGATCCCCCCCCTATGCCACTGGCGTGCCCCCGGGCCGGGGCTTCTTCTCGAGCTGAACCCAGTCGTTCTCGGTGATGACGAGGCGGCCGAGGCCGGATTCGTTGGCGACCCGCACGCAGTAGGTCGCGGTGGCCTGCGGCTTGACCGAGGCGAGGACGGGGACGAAGCCCATGGCCAGGCCCTGCTCGATCAGGATCTCCTGGTTGCGCGGGTCGATCGAGGCCGCCTCATCGAGGTAGTAGGGGATGCGGACCTCGCCGAGGCGCGACTCCTCGATGAGCTGGCCCATGAGGTGCATGTTGACCAGGGCCTTGATGGTGACGGTGGTGCCGTGGGACTCGATGCGGTCGAGGTTGCGGTAGACGATCTGCTTGCCGTCGTGGGAGAAGGCGACGAAGCACAGCTCGAAGAGGTGGGTGAGGTTGAGCTTGCGGCTGTCGCTGGCCACCCAGTCGTGGAGCAGCCGGGCGGCGTCCGAGGCGCGGCGCTCGTCGGCGAACAGCTTCAGCTCGTCGGCCTTGACGAGCTCCTCGATGGCGTCCATGACGCGGGCGTTGCGTTCGAGCCGCAGCTCGATCATGGTCAGGTTGGAGACGGTGCGCTGGTTGATGGCGTGGTTGAAGCGCGTGACCTCGGCGTCGAGGCGGTGGTAGTTGTCGCGCAGGCCTTTGAGGGAGCTGCCGAGCCGGGCGATGGCGGTGCGTTTGGCCTTTTCGTAGAGCTCCTCGCGCTGGGGGATGGAGGCCAGGCTCTCGACCAGCGACTCGATTGAGGCGTCCTCGGTCTCGCAGAGGTGGGCGCCGGCGCCGGCCAGCTCGATGAATTCGAGTTCGCGCCCGATGTCCTCATCAATCTGGCGTTTGTCGCGCAGGTCGTAGAGGTACTCTTCGAGCAGGCGCTCGAGTTCGCTGGGGAAGGGGCCGGGGAAGGGGAGGCCGGCGGGTTCGTCGGCCGGCGGCGGGCGGATGTCGTCTTGGAGGCGGAGCACGTTCTGGCGCTCGCGCTCGCGGCCGGCGAGGCGGGCGCGCAGTTCGGTGATCTCACGGTCCAGCCCGCGTTCCTGCTCGGTGAGGCCGAGCATCTCGGCTTCCAGCTCCCGCTGGGCTTCGAGCTGGTCAGCCTCGTGGGTGAGCATGGCGGAGAGCTTGGCGCGGTCGGCGAGGTGGCGCTCGAAGCGGTCGCGGAAGGCGCGCTTCTCGGCCAGGGCCTTGTCGAGCTGCTGTTTGCGGGCGGCGAGCTTTTCGAGTCCCTTGGCGGCTTCGAGGTCGGCCTTCAGCTGCCGGGCCTGTTTCTCGACCGCCTCGCGTTCGCGCTCGATGAATGTGCGGTCGCGCAACGCCTTGTCATCGAAGCTGGAGAGCCCGCCGAGGGCGATGCGCACGCCGGGGCCGGCAAAGACCCCCTTCTCGATGGCCCCGAGCAACTGGCGGATGGCGGCGACGGCCGCCGCCTCGTCGTCCACGACGATGCCCTTTGGCGTGCCGATGGGAAGGTGGAGGATGTCGGCGTTCAGCAGGGCAAACAGCTCACGCAACTCCTTGGGCTTGAAGTGCTTCGAGAGCACGGCCCAGGCATTG
>MVZH01000189.1 GCA_002068325.1 Lentisphaerae bacterium ADurb.BinA184
CTCGGCGATGATGGCGTGCGACATCACCACCGCCCCGTCCGCATCGCGGTCCACGCTCTGGTCGGCGCGGTCCCCGCCCGGCGTCCAGCCGCGGTCGTTGTCGGCATACCACAGCAGCCCGCGGAACTCGTTGCCCAGCCACACCTGCGGGATGAAGTTGCCGGCCGCCATGACCGACTTGCCGTTGTCGTGCGGGTTCCACACGTGCGCCGTGCCCGGCCCCTTGGGCGAAACCCGCGCCTCGGTGGACTTGATGACGTAGCCGCCGCCATGCCCGGTCACACCGTGCGCGACGATGAACTCCGCCACCTCGGGACGCACCGGAATGCGCAGCACCATCTGCTCGACGGTCACCGCCTCCCCCTCGCGGGCCGGGGCCAGGGTCAGCTCGATGAACAGCGAGCCGTCCTGCTCCCAGGCCAGCGCCGTCGTCAACCGCACATCCCCGGCGTCGCCGCCGCCAGCCATCGTGATGCGATGCTCGCGCGCCTCGACCAGCCGGAGCGCGCGGTCGGGCCTGACCGTGACGGTCTTCCCCCCCACCTTCAGATCGAGGGTGACCGGCCCCGCCAGCACCTCCGGCTCGCCGCTGCGCCCCCGCGGCCACTTCTCGGCGTTGCCGGTGACGCGGATGCTCTCCGGCAAGCCGAGCCCGTTGAGGTCCACGTCCTTGCCCCAGGCGGCCAGCCGGTTCCCCCTGTGCATGACCGGCGTGAACGGCCACAGCACCTTCCCGGCGTCGCCCAGCGATGTGTTCCACCACGGGAAGGCCTGGGCTTCGTCCTTGCGCACGAGCTTGCCCTCGCCCGCCTTCAGCGCGGTGCCGTCCCTGAGCACAACCTCCGCCTCCCACGGGTACTCGCCCGGCACCAGCTCGGGCAACTGCACGAGCTCGACGAACATGTGCTGGTACTTGCGGCTCGCCCGCGTGTCGCTGAGCGTCGCCCCGCCGGCATCCTTCACCACCAGGCGGGCGGCCACCGCATCGTCGCGACGCGGCAAGTCAATGATGTCGGTGCGGAACTCGACCATCGAGCGCACGGGATTCAGCACCGCCGTCGCGGACACAACCGCCGGCTCGGGGAAGGTGCGGTTCAGCCACGCCTTCTCAATCGCCGGGTCGAACGGGAAGTGGACATGGAAGACTTCCTCCCCCGCCGCCGTCACCGTGGCCCGGTACGTGTACCGCGGCGCCATCCGCTTGCTGTCGGCCGGCGCTTCGAGCGCCAGCGGCGGCGCGACCGCCTCGTCGAGCCTGTACAACGTGCGTGCCCCCGCCGGCACCACCACGGAGTCCTTCCGCTCGAACCGCGCGTCGCCGGCCGCCGTCCCCACCCGCACCGAGACCTCGAAGGTCGCGTCCCCGGCGCCGGGGTTGACCAGCTCATACTCCGCCGCCGCCCGCCCGTCCATGATGCCGCGCGGGTTGCCGGCGCGCACGAACGGCACGCCTTCGCCCAGCGTCATCAGCGGGTAGAAGTTGTTCACCGAGAAGCCGAAGTTCGGAAACACGTAGGCGACCGGCGACTGATTCCAGTTGCCGGCCATGAAGTTGCGCACCATCAACAGACCCCACGTGTCGCCGGCACGGTTCGGCTGGAGACACTCGAACCCCTTGACCGGCATGGCGACCTCGACTTCCATCGCCTCCTCCGTCAGCCGGGCGGCCGTGGTCCAGCCCGGGTTCCAGTCGCCGCTGCGCGCCCCGATCTTGGGGAAGAGCCGGCTGTGGTAGTCCACGCCGACGGCGTTGACCATGCTCTGGAAGTAGCTGGCCAGCCTCTCCCCCTCGTTGCGGCCCTTGGGGTCGATCCACAGCTCGACCGAGTCGTCCATCATCACCGTCGAGCCGACCGGCTGGCGGGCGGCGCGTTTGGGGCGTTCGTTGGGGAACAGGCGTGTGCGCGAGGCCAGGTAGAGGTGCTCGGCGTCCCAGCCCACGAACCACGCCACGTCGCGCGGGAAGAACGACCGCCCCGGCGCCGTCTGCGAGACCTGCGCGTTGAACACCGCCGCCCCGGCCCACTCGTCGGCGCCGATCGTGCCGTCAATCGCCGGCGGCGCCGCCAGCCGCGGGATCCGGCCGCGCGTGTCGGCACTCCACCCGTCGCGCTCCGCCAGCCCCGGCTCCGCCGCCGCCGCCACGGACGCGACGGCCAGAACCACTCCCGCCACCATCGCCAGCCCCGGACAGGTGTGTGCCATCATCGGACGGACTCCTCGATCGCATTGCCCCGCACGGCGGCGGCCCGCACGCGGGCGTCACTCAACCTCGCTTCACTCTCGCATTCGCCTCGGCGCACGCCGCCCGCAACTGGCGGTCACAGGCGAACACGGCCGTCATGGTCCGGCTGGAGTCTTCAAGGGGCAGCCGCGGGCCGGCCCCCTCGTGCACCCGCCGTACAAAGTCCTTCAGCATCCCGGCCATGTCATGATGGCTGGCCATGAAATCCATGTGGCTGAAATCGATCCGCCGCAGGACGCGCGGCGCCATGTCGTCCTCGGGGTCGCGGCGGACCAGCGTGATGTGCTGCCGCCAGATGTCAATGAGGATGCAGCCGGCCGTGGTGTTCAACGAGACCGCCAGGCGGTGCCCGTAGTCCGTCCAGCCGGCATTCTGGATGCGGCTGTCGCGGGGCAGCGCCGTCGAACCGTGGGTGTGGATCAGGTTGACGAAGACGCCGTTCTCCATCCAGAACTGCGCCGTCAGGTTGTCCGTCGAACGCGGGTCGTAGTAGTCCATGCCGCGCGGGCCGGCCGTGACCCGCATCTCGGCGTATTCGCTGCGCGACCAGAAGCGGAACAGGTCCATGAAGTGGCAGAGCTTCTCGCAGAACAGCCCGCCGGCACGGTCGGGGTCCAGCCGCCAAGTGTAGCTGGGCCGGTAGTTGCCGACGGTGTATTCGGCGTAGATGCTGCGCAGCTGTCCAACCTCGCCGGAGTGCAGGACATCATTGGCGACGGCGTACAGCGGGCTGAAGCGGTACTCGAAGTCAATCTGCAGCCAGCCGCGCCGTCCCCGGTAGGCGTCGCAGACCGCGCGGCACTCCTCGTCGCTGATGCCGAGGGGTTTTTCCATGAACACAGGGATGTCGGCCGCGGCCAGGGCGACGGCGAGCCCGGCGTGCGTGTGGTTGGGGGTGGCGATGTAGGCGCCCACCAGGTCCGAGTGGGCGGCCAGCGCCTCGGGCACGGTGGCATAGGCCGGGATGCCCATCGCCTCCGCGGCCCGTTTCCGCACCGCCGGGTCGGTCTCGACGAGCGCCCCCTCGTAGCCGTAGGGCCGCCCGCAGTGCACCACGCCCAGCCCCATGCCGCCGCCCACCGCCAACAGCCTGCCCGTCATCGTCATCGCTCCTTGTCTGTGTCCGGCCGAAAGGTAACGCGTCGCAGCCGTACGTGCGAGCCCGGGCCGGAAGGCCGGCCCGACGGCTCTGAGCCCTGGCGTCTTCCTGGTGCGTGCATGGGCCAGGAGGCTACGGCGGCAGATGCCGGAAATGGGGGGCGGCCAGGCGGCGCGTGCCGGCGCCGCCGAAGCGGATGTCCAGCGTCTGGCCGCGTCGCGCCGTGCCGCTGAAGACGACCCGGTGCAGGCCCTTGGCCAGGGACACCGGCACAAACGCCCACGGCGCCTCGCCCCGCCGCCACACGACCACCTGCCCGTCCACCGCCAACCCGTTGATGCGCGCGGAGCCGCCGACCTGGAACTGATGCACGGCGTCGGCCTCGACGTCAAACCAGCCCTCGAGCTCAAACGCGCAGGCCTCCGTCTCGCCGCAGGCGGCGAACAGGGCGCCGTCGAGTTTGGCGACGGCCACGGGGGCCTGCCCGGCGATGTGCAGGGCCAGGCCGTCGGCAAACGCCACCCCCTCGGGCGCCGCGAGCGCGGGCCGGGGAGCGGGCGGAACCGTCCGGGCAGGCGGCGGCGTGCCGGCCCCGGCGGCCGGCGGTTCGGGCGCCGGCCCCCACGGCCGGCAGAGCGGATCGCCCACGATGAGCAGCTGGTAAGGCCCGGTCACCGATTCGTAGAAAGCCTCGGCCAGCGAGGCGCCTTGCGCGTAGAACCAGTGGACGTAGGCATTGGGGAACTTGCCCTGCAACGCATAGGGCTCGGTCACCGTGCCGGCCGCTCCCGCGGCGCCGTGGCGCAGGAACTCGGTGAGCGGGGTCTGCCCGTCAAACTCGCCCATCATGCCGCCGCAGCTGGTCAGGTGCTCGCCGATCGCGCCGGGCAGGATTTCGGTGCCGCACTCGCCCCAGTTGAAGCCGGCGGCGCCGACCATGACGCCGGCGGTGGGGGGCTGCTTTTGCGGCAGCACCCCGTCCTGCACCACCGCCTTGACGCCGAGGGCGTTGAGGCGTCCGGCGGCGTCGGCGAACGCCCACTCGCGGGTCGTTGAACGGACGTCGCCGTTCTTCATGTAGTAGACGGTTCCGGCCGGGCGCGTGCCGTCGGCGGCCGCGCTGCGCCGCAGGGCGGCCAGGGACTCCTCGACGGACAGGCCGCGCCCGCTCGTGCAGGCCAGCACAGCCGAGAGCCAGTAGCGTTTCCCGTCGTACACCCCGGCGAAGGGGACGTGGGGCTGAACCTCGATCCGGGCGCGGCCCATCTCGTCAAGCAACGCCGTGAACTCGGGCGTGTCATGGATCGCCGCGAAGTCCTTGTCCGCGCGGGTCGTCGCCACGTCGTGCCAGCCGTTTGCCACCGCCTCGCGGAGCGCGGCCACGGCGTCCGCCGACCGGCCGGCAAGGGCGTGGCAGCAGGCAATGTTGTACAGGAGGACGGGCGACTGCCCATGCCGCGCGCGCAGCCCGTCAAGAACCGCGGCGGCCTGCGCCAGCTTCTGCGCAAACTCCCCCTCCGAAGGGTCGCCCGGCGAGGGCTTCTTCAGCCATTCGAGCGCCTGCGCCATCTGCTGCTGCTCCTCCGGCTTCCAGCGGCGGTCGCGGCGCTGCCCGGGGAACTTGCCGGCGTACGGATTGGCGTCCAGGGCAAGGTACCAGGTTTCGCCGGCCATCACGGCGGCGGCGAAGAAGGTGAGGCCGTTGATCGAGGCCTGGGGGGCGAGGATGCGGGCCGTTTCGCGGCCCTTCAGGTCGCCGGACACGTCAATGCTGGTCGGCAGATCGGCGGAGTAGGCAATCACATGAGTGGTCTCGGCCAGACCGCGCGCCTCCATCTGTTCGAGCACCGGCCCCAGGATCTGCGTGCGGAAGTCGGCCACCGGCAGGCGCTCGAAACTGCCGATACCCGAGAGTGCAATCCGGTGGTCCGGCGGTATCCCCCGGAGCCGCATGTATTCGTCGGCAATGCAGACGGAGGCCCAGCTGTCGGCGTTGACCACCACCACGGTGCGGACAGCATCGGCGGACGGCATGCCCCCGGCCTCCATGGCGCAGACCCCGGCCAGACACGAAAACACCATCCGACCCAGCATCCGGCTCATGCGCGGCCCCGCCGTCACGCGGTCACATCCGTGTCGCTGACGATGCCGCCCTGGCGGCGCAGCTCGGCCTGGAGGGCGGCGATGTCCACGGCGCGCGGTTGCACGCCGTCGCGCAGGCTGAGCACGGCGGCGACCCCGGCCGCATGCCCGAGGACACCGCACTGCGGCATCACGCGGAGGCTGCCGAGCGCCTCGTGGTCGCAGCTCACGCAGCGGCCCGCGGCGAGCAGCCCGTCCAGCGACTCGGGCACCGTGACGCCGTAGGGGATCTGGTAGCAGAACCCGGCCTCGGGCCGCCACGTCTTGTCCTCCATCCCCGGCCCTTGAGTGGCGTGGATATCGATGAAGAACGACCCGAAGCCGATCGCGTCGGCGAAGCGGCGCTGCCCGACGACGTCGGCGCGCGACAGACGGCAGACCCCGCGCAGGCGGCGGCCCTCACGGGTGCCGATCAGCGGCGCGGTGTGGATGAGGAAGCACTTCTCCATGCCTCGCACATACTTGCGGAAGACGGGGATGCACTCCTGGGCCTGCCGTCGCCCCTCGATCGTGGCCCGGGTCAGATCCTCCGCCCGGGTGGCATCGGCGCGGGTGATGTGGGTGAAGTTGATGCCGAGGTGGTCGGGCCGCGTCGGCGTCCACCAGAACCCCATCACCTGATCCTGGAAGGGCCGCATGTCGCCATTGCGCTGGGCCTCGGCCCATACCTCGCGCATCTGGTAGCTGGTGCGCCAGGCCTTGAGCGCGGCGTAGTTGACGCCGCCGACGGTGAACATCAGTGTCATCGGCTGGCAGAGCCCGGTCTCTTCGTCGCCCACGTCAAACGGCGCCCCGCCGCGGGCGTAGACATCGCCGTCGCCCGTCGCATCCACCACCCGCGCGGCCGGGAAGAAACGCCGGCCGTCCTTGCTCTGCACGACGACCCCGACCACCCGCCCGTCCTCGACCACCGTGTCGGCCACGAAGCTGTAGTAGAGCACGCCCACGCCGCACTCCTCCGCCAGGCGGTCCAGCGCCAACTTGAGCCCTTCGATCTCGAAGTCGGCGTCCCCGTTGGTGCGGACGCCGTAGCCGGTCTCCGCCACGCGCCCGGCCGCCTCCCAGATCGGCCCGCCGACCACCCGCCGCGCGCTTGCCCATGCCGAGTACAGGCAAATGTGCGCGTGCTCGCCGGCGGTGGCGATCCCGCCCAGGCAGTTGCACTGCTCCACGATCAGCGTCTTCGCCCCCAGCCGCGCCGCGGCAAACCCCGCCGAGAACCCCGCCGGCCCGCCCCCCGCCACCAGCACATCAACGGCCGGAACGGTCTCCAATCTGCGCGCCTGGCGCAAGGTCAGCATGAGCGGGATCTCCTTGTGCAGTCGCAGCCGCTGCCGCCGTAGGGACAGCTCCCCGGACGGCCGGCTGAACGCGAGTGCGGCCGGAATATACTCCCGCGACAGGCGGTCGCCGCCCATGCCGCGCCGGATCCCTCGGGGTCAGTCCTAATAATTGCCTTTATCTCCCCTGCGGCGGATCCCTCGGGGTCAGTCCTAATAATTGCCTTTATCTCCCCTGCGGCGGCGGGCGGCCAGATGGGGATTCGAGGTTAGACGGCGAAGGACGGGCGGCACACTGACAGGGCCTCTGCGACTTGGGCGCGGCGGCCCAGGCGGCGGCGCCGCCGATGACGCCGCCGAGGTGGCAGAGCGCCACCGGGGCGCCGACGTTGCCGAAGTGCAACTCGGCGAGGAAGACCGAGCCGGTGACGGCCTCGACCACACTCTTTGCGGCGACCACGATCAGCGCGGCCCACCCGGTTCGTCGCACCGTGCGGTCGGGGCCGTTGCGGAGCATGTCGAGGGCGCTGGCGGCCATCAGCCCGTGCGCCGGGCCCGAGAGTCCGCAGAGGCCGCGCGCGGCCAGCGCGGGGTCGAGGAAGGCGGCGGCGAGGCTTCCGGCGGCGGCCCCGGCGGCGATCCGGATGCGGCTGCCGGCGCCGATCCCGCGCAGGCTGTGGAGGAGGATCAGGAAGGCACCGGCATCCAGGGCCAGATGGTAGAGCGAGACGTGGACGAAGGGGAAGCTCAGCGCGCGCCACCACTCGCCCGCCGCGACACGGTCGGGCCGGAAGACGAGAGGTTCGACCGACGCGCCGGTCAGCAGCGGCAGGTTGGCCAGCAGCAACGCCCCGGCCAGGAGGAGGAGGTCCGCGCCTCCTGACGCGGACCTCGGGTTGGTGGCCGCCGCGGAGGCGGCGACCCGGGCTTGACCACAGGGGTTCATTCCTGACTCCGCTTGCGGCGGCGGCTCATCCAGGCGGCGAGCGCGACGAAGAGCGGGCCCACCGGCCCGGTGCCGAAGTCGAAGTCCACCCCGTTGCCCGGTCGCGTGGCGGGGGCCGGCGACGAGGCGCCCGGGTTTGACGGCGAGGCTCCGGGGCCGTGCCCCGGGGTCGGGGCGGCCGCGGGGCTGGGGTCGGCGGCGACCGCCTGGGGGCCGAGGTCGGCGGCGGCCCGTTGCCGCAGGGCGGCCAGGAACTCGTCGCGCTTCTGCTGGGCGGCGCGGTCGCGGCCGGTGCGGTCGAGGTTGCGGCGGGCGATCTTCCAGCGCTGGTACTCGGCGTCGTTCTCCAGCACGAGGAAGGAGGTGTACTCGGTGACGATCGAGTAGGCCTCGCCGAGGCCGATGATCGCGGGCGTCACCTCGGCGCGGTTGCCGGCGCGGTCGGCGTCCTTGAGCAGTCGGCTGACGCGTTTGAGCGCCCACATCCGCTCGATCTCGGGGTTGTCGTCGTCGTGGTCGGGGAATTCGATTTCCGCGGCCTGGCGGAAGGGGATGCCGCGCACGTCGGCCTTGACGGCGATCTGGGCCTTGCCGCCGGCCTTGTAGCGGCCGTAGACGCGGATGGGGGCGCCGTGGTAGAGGTTGGGGAGGACGGCGGGTTCGACGTCATAGACGGCGACGCCGCTGATCGTCAGCTCGGGCGCCGTGGCCACGGGGCGGGTCAACTTGCGGCGGAAGGCCTGGGCCTGGCGGTCGAAGTCATCCGCGCGCGAGACGAAGGCGGCGAGCCC
>MVZH01000190.1 GCA_002068325.1 Lentisphaerae bacterium ADurb.BinA184
GCTACGGCCCGCCGACACCGCGCTGTGGATCCTCTGCCCGGCCAGCCTCGCCCCGCTGTGGGAGGCCGTCCACGGGGTGACCGCCGTGATCCCGCTCGCGGGCCGCCACGCAACTGGCGACGTCGCCCGACGCATCCGCGACCTCGGCGCCGGCGTCGCCGTGGTCTTCCCAAACTCCCTCGGCTCAGCCCTCGACGTCACCTTCAAGGGAATCCCCGTGCGCGTGGGCCGGTGCGGACGCGGCCGCTCACTCCTCCTCTCACGCACGACCGCAGCCTGGCGACGGTCCGAGCGCCGGGCCAGGTACCACCAGGCCACGCACTACCTGGACGTGGCGGCCCTCCTCGGCCCCGTCCGGCGAACCACCGACATGCCACGCTTCACCCTCCCCGGACGGGAGGCCGCCCTCGAACGCCTAGGCATCGCCCCGGCCGCCGCCCCCTGGCTGGCCCTGGCCCCAGGCGCCGCTTACGGCCCCGCCAAGCAGTGGCCCGTCGGGAACTTCCGCAAGCTTGCCGAATCCTGGGCCGGGGCGGGACGGCGCGTGGTGATCGTGGGCGGGCCGGGCGATGCCGCCGCCGGCGCCCGCATCGCCGAGGGTCTCCCCCACGCCCTCTCCCTGTGCGGGAAGACCACCCTCGCCGAGCTGATGGCCGTGCTGAGCGCGGCGCGCGCCTGCGTCGCCAATGACAGCGGCGCCATGCATCTCGCCGCGGCCCTCGGTACCCCCGGCGTCGCCCTCTTCGGCTCCACCAACCCGGAGGCCACCGGGCCGCTCGGCGCCCGCTGGATCGTGCTCGCGGAACCGACCGACTGTGCACCGTGCTTCGCGCACACCTGCCGCCGCCGCGAGCAGGACTACCGCTGCCTCACGCGGATTTCACCCGAAAGGGCCCTGGCCGCCTTGGCCAGCCTGGCGGAAGCGTAGGAAGCGCGCGACGGCTGCCGGGCACCGTGGCACCCGGCCTCGCGGGGTCTGTCCCCCGCCTCACGCGGCACCCCTCCTGGAGCCTGCCCCCCCCCGGCCGCGTCACGGCGACTTTCCAAGGCCGGGCCAGTTCGTGAAAACGGCGGCGTTTTCGCGAACTCCGCACAGGGCGGGGTCTGTCCCCCGACTCACGCGGCTTGGACGCGAGGGATGAGGGACGAAAGTTGAGGGATGAGGGGCGGACAGCAAGGTGCGCGGGGCATGCCCGCAGACCGCGACGTCGGGGCCGGGCCAGTTCGTGAAAACGGCGGCGTTTTCGCGAACTCCGCACAGTGCGGGGTCTGTCCCCCGACTCACGCAGCCCCCCTTCCATAGCCTGCCCCCCGGCGGCGTCCGGCCACTCCCCAAGGCCGGGCCAGTTCGTGAAAACACGGCGTTTTCGCGAACTCCGCACAGTGCGGGGTCTGTCCCCCCGCCCCCATCCCTGCGGCGCCGCGCCCCCTTGCGGGGTCTGTCCCCCCCCGGCGGCGTCCAGCCGACTCCCCAAGGCCGGGCCAGTGCGTGAAAACGGCGGCGTTTTCGCGAACTCCGCACAGGGCGGGGTCTGTCCCCCGCCGCACGCGGTTGGGGCATGAGGGCTGAGGGCTGAGGGGGGAAAGCTGAGGGGTGAGGACGCTCAGAGCTTCAGCTTGGCAAAGGCGTCGCCGAGATTGCCGAGCTCGCTGCCGCCGGCGTCGCTGAGGTGCCGGCGCAGGTCAGCCTCGTCGTCTTCGGCGTCGTACTTCTCCGGCACGGAGAGGGAGATGCGGTCGCCGCTGATCTCGCGGATGATCACCTCGATGGCCGTGCCGATGGGGTACTTGTACGAGAGGGCACCGGCCTTGTCGCGGCCGCCTTTCAGGTCAATCTGGCTGATGTGCAGCAGGCCGGTGCGCTCTCCAGGCAGGCGGACGAAGACCCCGAACTGCTTGATCCCCTCGACCACTCCCTTCACGGTGGCGCCGACCTTGACTTCGCCTTCGGGGACCGGCCTGGCCGCGGCCGGGGTCACCGCCGCCGCCCCACCGGCCTCGGTGCCAGCCCCGGCCCCGCCCGCCGCCGGGGCGGGCTCCTCGCCGGCCGCCGCCGGGGATTCCTCGAGTGGCCCGCCGAAGCTCGATTCCATGCTCAGCGCGATCCGCTTCCGCTCAAGGTCAATGGACTCGATCTCGACCTCGACGGTGTCGCCCTCCTTGACGACCTCGCTGGGGTGCTGGATGCGGCGGCGGGCCCCGAGTTTCGAGATGTGGACGAGGCCATCAACGCCAGGCTCGACCTCGACGAAGGCGCCGAACGGCATCAGTTTGCGCACCTTGCCGGCCAGCCGGGTCCCGACCGGGTACCTCTCCTCGACCCCGTCCCACGGGTCGCCCAGGGCCTGGCGCAGGCTCAGCGAGATGCGGCCGCGCTCCCAATCAATGTCGCGCACCACCACCCGCACCGTCTGGCCGGCCTGTACCACGTCCTCGACATTCTCCGTGCGGCCCCAGGCCAGCTCGCTGATCGGGATGAGCCCCTCGGCGCCGCCGAGGGCGACGAAGGCGCCGAACGGCATCGTCTTGGTCACCCTTCCCTCAACGAGGTCGCCGACGTTGAGGCGCGCCTTCAGCTCCTCCCGGAGCCGTTCCCTCTCGGCTTCGAGGATGGGGCGGCGGCTGAGCACCAAGTTGTCCCCGAACTCCTCGTATTCGAGGATCTTGAAGAGGTATTTCTGTCCGATGTGGACGCCGGGTTCCTGGCGGTGCAGATCAATCTGCGAATAGGGGCAGAAGCCGCGGTTCTTGCCGACCTCGACTTCGAACCCGCCGGTGCGCTCGGACACCACCCTGCCCTCGACAGGCGCCCCCTTCTGGAACGCCTCCCAGAGCGAGGCGTCGCGGCCTTCGGCGCCCAAGCTCATGCCGAAGCGCAGGTCGTCCTCGTCGCCGCCGAGGAAGTAGACGTCGAGCGAGTCGCCCGGCTTGACCTTCAGCTGGCCGTCGGCATCGAGCAGTTCCTGCCGGTCAATGATCCCCTCGCTGCGCGCGCCGACATCTATGAAGACGCAGTTGCGGTCGGTTGAGGTGACGACCGCGGTCACCTTCTCGCCGACCTCGAAGTCGTGGCGCAGGGCGCCGCCCTTGAGGTCGAAGTAGTCCCCGAAGCCCTTGTCGCCGCCGACCTGGTCCGCCATGTGGAGCGTGTCCTTCGCGCTGTCGTCGCCGTCCCCGTCCGCGCGGTGGCGGGGGCGGGTAACCCTTGGCAAAGGGTGTAACTTTAGCGCCGGAACCCCGGAGTGACAACGTGTTCAGGCCTCACGGCATCGCGTCCCCGGTTGGGCATTGTGGCGGTTTGGTGCTATGCTTGTCTGCCACCGGACGTAGACGCACGGTGGCTCCCATGGCAGGAGATGCGGGATGCACAGAGCGCAACATGTCCGGCCGCCCGCGCCGAGGGGGCTGCGGGGGCCGCGCATCCGGCGGGGCCGGTGCGGGTTTACCTTGATCGAGCTGCTGGTCGTCATTGCGATCATCGCGATTCTGGCGGCGTTGCTGCTGCCGGCGCTGAACCAGGCCAGGGAGAAGGCGCGCCTCCTCGGCTGTTCAGCCAACCAGCGGCAGATGATGGCTGGATTCTCCACCTACGCGGTTGATTTCGGCGACTATCCCACCAACTACACCCGTGACATGGCGCCCTCGTGGAACTGGGGCGACGAATGCGCCGGACGCATGTTCGGCAACCCGCCCGGCCAGACCTCCTGGTCCTATGGCGTGCCGCCCTACTTCTACCCCAACGGATCACGGGACTTTGCCGCCTGGCCGAGCTGGGCCTGCGGCGCCGCCCATCGGCTGCTGGCCGGTGAATACCTGCCTGACGCGTTGCCGCGGGGCCAGTCACCGTACGCCGCGCCGGTGCAACCGTGGCCCTCGCCGGTCTTCATGTGCACGGGCCTGCTGCCGACCGGCTGGACGTGGGCCGGGTACACGGACGGCGTGTTCGTCTATAACGGGCCCCACTCCCGGGAGAATACGATCGGCAACAACAGCGCCTTGAGCGGCCTGCGCCGCCTCGGCCGTCACCACGACGGGGAGGAATGGGGGTGCAGCGTACGCCATGAGCCGACCCGCCACACGCCCAGCGACATCGCCTTCATGGGGTGCGCATCCATGTACCAGACGACCGACAGGCTGGTGCGGGAACCGCACGGCTTCCAGTCCGTGCTGAGCTATGCCGACAAGGGGTACGGCAACGGCCAGGACGACTGGGGTTGGAGCAACTACAACCAACTGCACTACGACCGCAACTACCTGTACGGCGACGGCCACGTCGAGTACCTCCACGCTGCCGGCCGCGCCGACATCCCCTGACTCCCCCCCCTGCCCGTCCTGCCAGGACGAGACGCCTGAGGCCGCCCTGTGGCGGCTAGGGATCCCGCCTTGGGACAGCGGCGCGCGGCCCTGGCCTGGAGGGTGTTGTGCCCGCGGGATTCACCCCTGCGCGGGTTTGGGGGCCGGACGTGGGCTACTCCGCGTCCCAGATGGTTCCGGCCGCCCCGTACGGCTGCCGGGTCAGTTCGACGCCGTTCATGCGCAGGACGCGGCCGTCGAAGAAGAGGATGTTGGTGCTGCCGCCGACGTGGCGGTCGGAGGCGTGCTTCTCGTGGTTGGCGTCGGTGTTCGAGGTCATGCGCGGTCCGCCGCCCCAGGTATGCACGTGGTTGACGCTGGCCCATTCGAGGCCGGGGACGGTTCCCGAGGAGGTGTCAATCAGGTAGACGGTGTCAACGGGTTCGGCCAGGTAGGACGGCAGGATCTCCTGGGAGTTGTTGTATCCGACCGGGGCGCGGGTAGGCGCCGGCACCCAGTACATCACGCCGTAGCCCCACTTGTAGCGTGCGTAGCCGGAGCTTTGGAAGCGTGTGGTCGGGCACTTGAACGAAGCCTCTCCGGTGTAGGGGAGGATCTGCCGGCCGAACCCGAAGGTGGCCGGTGTCGAGCCGTAGTAGTGGCTGGGTTGCAGGCCGTGGGGAATCCAGCCGCCGAAGTCATCCTGGTAGAGGGCGGAGCCCTGGCCGAGCTGGCGCAGATTGCTCATGCAGACGGCGGCCTCGGCGGTGCCGCGGGCCTGGCGCAGCGCCGGCAGCAGCAGGCTGGCCAGCAGCGCGATGATGGCGACGACCACCAGCAGCTCGATGAGGGTGAACCCGGCCGGAGCCGGCGGCGGCGCGGGGCGCGCGGCGCTCGCATCGCCCCGGCGGGCCGGCGTCTCTTCCCTGGCAACCCTGGGGGCGGAGTTCATCGGAAGGTCATGCTCTCGATCTGCTCGATCGCACCAGTCTTGCTCACGCCCTTCGGGGTCAAGAGGGTAACCTTCCCGGCGCCGTATTCCAAGACCCGGCAACGGGAGGCGGTGCCTCCCTTGAAGACCACCGCGTGCAGAGTCAAGTCCTGTTTGCGCGCCTTGTTGAAGGAGATGCGGATGATTTCAGCCAGGGGGCGGGACTGGGTGTCCATGCCGTCGGCCGTCTTCATGGTGAAGACTCCGTTCCGGTAGTCGAGGACCTCGCAGCGCACGGCCAGCCCGCTGTTCAGCTCGACCACGTCCTTGCCCAGCCCGGTCGCCGTATTGACCAGGAAGCGCACGGCGATGGCGACGAGGGCGACCGCCGCGAGGATGCCGAAAAGCGTTTTCCACATGGCACAGACGACTCCTTCATGCCGGCCGCCACCGCGGCCCCGCTTGAGCCTGGCCGTTCCCGGCCGGGGCTGCCGAGGCTCTTGCAGAACCTCCCGTCATGTGGCCGCGACGGAGCCCGGCCTTCCATCGGTGGCGACAGGAACTGCTGCCTGACACACTGGAGGGACGACCTCCGTGTCGTCCGGGTTCCTCCGCGGCAGACCGGGTCTTCGCGTAGGACTTGGCGGACACGGCGGTCCGCCCTCCATCGCACGAGGCACTTGTCGTCCGCGGGAATTCTGCACGCGCCTCTACCGGGTGAGCGGGATCAGTGCGGCCTCGCGGGCGTAGAACCAGTAGCCGAAGCCGCGGGTCAGTTCCCCGGCCACCTCGTAGACCGAGCCGTTCCACTGCCAGACCGGCAACACAAGATTGGGCAGCCCGGCCGGCAGATCCATGTCCTGCGGGACACCCAGCAGGTTCCAGCCCGCGGCCAGGGCAAGTTGCGTGGCCCCGGGGGGTATGCCGACCACATCGAGATCCACCTGCACGGCGGCATAGACCCAGTAGCCCTGCAGGGCGCGGACGGTCGTCACCTGCACGTAACCGGTCGCGCCCGGGGTGTTCCAAGCGTAGACCGACCCGCTGTAGATCACCCCTCGGTCGCCGTCGCGCAACGTGGCTTCGGCGTCACGGCCAAGGTGGTCGTTGAAGACGTCCGCCACATCGGGATCGATGGGATCGACCGGTAGGGAGACCAGGTTCCAGCCACGGTAGAGCGTGAGGGTGAAGGTCTCCGCGAAGCCGATGGCGAAGTAGCGCGTCTGGCCGGCAGGCACTTCGAGGGTGCGGGTCGCCGCCATGGCGAGGGCGGCGCCGCCAGGGAGGCGTTGTCCCTGGGCGTCGGTCTCCCAGATGCGGAGGTCGCCGGGCGGCAGCGCCTGCCCTTCCCAGGAGAGGCCGACCGGATTGTCGGCGGCCGCCACTTCGAGCAGCCAGCGCGGGCCGGCCTGTCCGCGGATGTCGCGGGCCAGACCGAGCACCCCCGCCTGGTCAACCGCCAGGAAGCAGATTGAGCCGACGTCCAGCGGGGGCGGCGGCGGGCAAAGCTCGTCAACCCCCTCGTCCAGCCCGTCCATGGCGCCTTCCTCGACGCCGAACGAGACGCGGCCGAGGGCGGCATTCTGCACGGCGATGTCAACCAGCCAGCCGCCGTAGACGAGAACATCGACACGGGCGGTGGCGGACGACGCCGTACCGTCGGAGACGGAGTACCAGAGAGTGTCCGTGCCGACGTAGTCGGCGTTGGGCCGGTAGGTGAAGGTGCCGGCGGCGCCGTCGAACCCCTCGATCTGCCCGTGAAGAGGCATGGCGTCAATGGCGTAGGTCAAGACGTCAATGCCGTCGTCGCGGTCGGGATCCTGCGCCCCCAGCGTCACCGCCAGCTCGCCGTTCTTCTTGACGGCCAGGTTGGTGGGGACAACGGCGGCCGGCGTCGTGTTGCCGATGATGACTTGGAGGGTGGCGGCGTTCAGGGAGTAGAAGTCGGCCGCGCCGTACGGATAGGTCTTGGCGCGGGCGCGGGCCTCCCAGGCCTCGCCCTTGCGGGTGTGTTCGGCCGGGAGGGTGGCGGCGCCGTACGTCCAATTGTCGTTCAGCCGCCGCCAGTCGAAGGCATAGCCGGCGATGGCGTCGCCGTCGGGGTCGGTGGCGTCAGTCGTCACCTCGATGAGCAGGTCATCGTTGGTGCGGGGGGTGTCCGGGGTGGTGCAGATGACCGGCGCGCTGGCGTCGCGGTCGGTGTCTGCGATACGGACGACGTTCCAGGTGGCGGTGGCGACCGAGCGTCCGGCGGAGTCGGTGACTGTGCAGACGACGGAGGTGTTCTCCTCGGCGAGGGGGTGGGCGACCGTATCGAATCCCGGCTGGAAAGCCAGCGGGTTCTCGTCGCCGCCGAGGGTGGTCTGGTCAGCGCCGCGCACCCACTTCCAGGCATAGTGGTAAGGCGGGGCGCCGAGGGCGGCGGTCACCCTGAGGTCCACGGCGGCGCCCTCCGCAACGACCGATGCCTGCTCGACGTGCGCCGTCGGGGTGTTGCCGCCGAGGACGGGGCCTTCGCGCGGCCACATGTTGGTGATCACGACCTGGCCGGTGGGAGGGTCGGTGAGGGTGATGTCGGCTGCGGGGACGTCTGCGGCAAGGGGCGCGAGGGGGTTGCCGGCATAGACGCCCACGGGCTCGTCGGCACCGGGATGCCCATCCCCATCAACGTCCATGAAGGCGCGCAGGTAGCCGGGGCCGGTGCCGGGGTCGAGGTTGGCGAACGAGTAGATCCACGGCCCGGTGCCGGTCGCCGTGATTCGCGGCACGAACCCCGTGGTGAAGGTTTCCTCTAGCAGGTCAACATAGACGGCGCCGGTCCGGGGCCCCGCGTAGGTGATCTGGCCGCCGATCGTGTAGGTGGGATGGAGCTGGCGGCTGACGGTGACGTAGAAGTCGCCGAGGTTGTCGTCGTACCAGCCGGGGGCGCCACTGAAGCCCTGCGCGTCGGCGATGCCGATGTAGAGATGGGTGGCGTTGGCCGGCGCGACGAACTCCTGCACGACGGCCTCACGCCCGCCAGTCTGGGCCATGCCGTCGCCGATGAAGAAGACCTGGCCAAGGGCTGGCGTGAGACGGTCGAAGTTCGTTCCGAGGCTGCCGCCGGCCGTGAAATCCAGTGTCGGAGGTGGACTGGCCCAGAGAGGATTGGCGTTGTAATAGAACACGCCGACCAGCGCGCCGTTGGGGCCTTGGTAGCCGCTGATTCCGGCCAGCGCCTCGATCTCGCTGGCAGAGTCCGTATCGCCGTCCGGGCCGATGCCGCCGGCGGGATTGCC
>MVZH01000191.1 GCA_002068325.1 Lentisphaerae bacterium ADurb.BinA184
CATCTTCGCCAGGTTGTTGACCAGGAACATGAGCTGGCCGTCGCTGGAACGGGTGAGCAGGGAAAGCTCCTCGCCGCGGTGCGTGATGCTGAAGCGCGGGTCGCTGACGGCGCTCTTGCCGCCCATGCGTTCGAGGTCCGTCTTCCAGCTCTTGCCGTAGGGCGGGTTCGAGAGCATGAAGTCGAATCGCCGGCTCGGGAATCCGTCCTGGGAGAGGGTAGAGCCGAGGGCGAAGTTCTCGACTTGGGCGCCCTCGCCCTTGAGCAGAAGGTCCGCCTTGGTGATGGCATACGTCTCGGGGTTGACTTCCTGGCCGTAGAGATGGATGGAGACGTCCAGGCCGTGTTCGCGGGCCAGGCTGGTCAGGCGTTCCTCGGACACGGTCAGCATGCCGCCGGTGCCGCAGGCGTCGTCGTAGACCAGGTAGGTCCGCGACTCGATGCGGTCGGCCACGGGGAGGAAGATCAGGTCGGCCATGAGCCGCACCACGTCGCGCGGGGTGAGGTGTTCACCGGCCTCCTCGTTGTTCTCCTCGCTGAACCGCCGGATAAGCTCCTCGAAGATGGTCCCCATGGCATGGTTGTCGAGACCGGGAAGGCGTTCCGTGCCGTCGCTGTCGAGCACCGGCTCGGGGGCCAGGTTGATGTCAGGGTCGAGGAACTTCTCGATGAGGCTGCCGAGGATGTCGGCCTCGACCAGGGTCGGGATCTGGTTGCGGAACTTGAACTTGTCGAGGATGTCCTGGACGTTCGGCGAGAACCCGTCGAGATAGGCCTCGAAGTCCGCCCGGAGCTGGTGGGCCTTGGCGCGGGCCCGGAGATCGCGCAGCGTGAAGGGGGAGGCGTTGTAGAAAGCCTGGCCGGCCGCGGTGCGCAGGGCCATGTCCTGATGGACCAGATTGCGGCCGTCCAGGTGCTTCCTCATGGTCAGGACAGCGGGCTTGGTCGGCTCCAGAACAGCATCCAGCCGCCGGATCACGGTCATGGGCAGGATCACGTCGCGGTATTTGCCGCGCACGTAGACGTCCCGGAGCACGTCGTCGGCAATGCCCCAGATGAAGTTGACAATCCAGGTCAGGTTGGCGGTGGCCATGGGCGACGGGTTTCCTGTCCTCTCTGATTCGAGGCCCTGACAGCCTTCGGGAAGATAGGGCCCGGACGGCACGTTTCAAGCCCCGTCCCGCCAGGTTTCCCCACGACGGCGGCCGTGCCCAATGGGAAACCTTCCCGCCGCCCTCTTACGCCCCCCCCCGGACAGACGCGACGCGTGGTGAGACGCCACTTCTCTTCCGGGGTTCGGGGATCCGCCTTGGCAATCGTTCTGCCCGCTGATGTGTCCCGAGCCTGCAGCCCAGCCCTTGGCTGCGGGACGGGTCGGGGGCGCCGGTGGGGAAGAGGCCGGTGCCCCCCCTTCGCCTTGGCCCCAGGAAGGCTGGGGACGGGGCAGGATGGGGCCTTGGGCGGAGGGATGGGTCAGGACAGGACGCGTGAGGCTAGGCGAGGCGTAGGGCCTGCCTGGCGGCCTTGCGGAAGGAACGGCAGCGGCCACTCAGCCGTGATGGGCTTCATAGAGCAACTTCCCCTTCTCCAGGATCCGGCGCATGAACGGGTCGCCCAGGCGGAGGCGCTCCTGGACCCTCTCAGGGGTGCGCACCAGCAGGTCAACCGGGAAGGGGGGCCGCACAGTCATGCGGATTTCCACGGACTGATCCACCGGCGACCCCGGAGTGGGCATGACCACGAGGATGTCCACGTCGGAGTCCTCGGTCGGTTTGCCCTCGGCGTAGGAACCGAACAGGATGACCCGTTCCGGGTTGAAGCGCTGGCCAATCTGCCGGCCGACCTCTTCGATCTGCTGCATCTTGATCAAGGCGGCACCCCTTGGCGGACGACGCGCCATGCGTGGCTGGCAGGCGCTCAGGGCATGGGCCACGCCGGTGGCTGTCCTGCACACAGCATGGCCGGGTGCAGGCGAATATCAAGAGACGGGCGGGCGCTTTGCGGAGTCCGCAGGCGTGGAGGAAGTCGGGGGAATGGGTTTCGTACGCCTGCCGGGGCACCATGGCGATGGGGACGCCAGAGGGGCGGGGCAACCGGGGGCATCAGCCAGGTGTATGGCCCTCCCGCTTTTTTTCCGGGCTGCCTGCTTTGCCGCAGGCTCCCCCGACGGGTATACTGGTGAGGTTCTGGTAAGTGTATCCCGTGAGCCAGTAAGGGAGCGACCAATGGGAAACCTCTCGATGCGGGCCCTGGCTGTCCTGGGCATGCTGGCGGTCACGACAGTCAACGAGGCCAGGGGCACATCTCTCTTGGCCAACGTGCCGGAAGCCGGCAGCTACACGCTCGTCTACGAGTTCCCGGTTCCGGTCAACTCCCCAGGCTGGAACACGGTGCCTGTGGCATACTCCATTGACAACCATGCGCTGATCGGCAACGGGGCGTTCAGCCGTGTGGCATACTACTTGGAGCTGGCTGGCCAGACGACCGACTGGGTGTACGTGTCAATGGATGCGTTCACCGGTGACGCGGGCAAGATTGGGTTGCCGAACGTTTCCTCAGGGGAATTCTACCACTATGGCGTTGGCGGCAACATGCCGGCCGGCTGGGACGGCCATGCGGATGCAAACATCTTCTCAAACGTCCCCGGTGTGGTGACCGGCACCGGCATCGGGACCGTCAATCTAGAGTTCTGGCCCAGCAACTACGGGCAGAGCAATGACTATGGCGTCCCGGGCGGAAATGGCGGCGCGTTCGATTTCGCAGATGGCGGCGCGGGGACCAGCGCCGGCCATGGGGCGATGCAGATCCACAACTACGGGGCGCAGCAGACGCTGTTCGCATACAATGCATGGGGGGCGGCGCGCACCAGCGAGCTGGGCATTGGCAATCAGCCCGGAGGGGCCGGCACCAACACCGACTGGACATTCAACACCGCCAACATCGGCAGGTACGACATCCGGACGCTACAGATTCTCGTGCTGACGGCAGTGCCTGAACCGAGTACGGTCCTGGTGCTGGGGCTTGGCGGTCTGCTTCTCCGCCGACGCGTGAATCGGGACTAGCCAGACGTCCAGTCGTCGCCCTGCCCATCTGCAGATCGTGCCGGCCCACGCCTTGTGTCAGGCCTGGCACTCGTCTCCTTCCAGTGCCTGCCCAGGCCCTCCGCATGCCTGCCTATACGGGCCGCTTGCCGGTCATGAACCGGCTTGGCCCTGTCCCTTCACGTTCCAGGGATGTTAGGGATAAGTTTTCCTGGCTTGGCGTATACGCGAGAGGAAGAAGGGTTTTCAAGGTGGGAGGGAAATATGTCTGTCCCGCGTATAGGGTGATGCGGCTGGAATCCATCCCAAGTATCCCTGAGTCTGGCTGGCTGGCCGGCCGACCCTTCACCCTCCAAACGAGGTGCTTCGCGACGGGGGACGTGACGATCACGCTCTCAACCTTGAAGAGCGGCTTCCGCGTCCCCGACCCTGAGCTAAAGAAAGGAGAGGACAGGCTTGGCTGCCCTGCCTCCCGGTCTTCCCCCGGGGCCCGCCGGCCGCGCGCGTCTCGCCGTCTACCGGCTGGCGGCGGGGGGGGGTACAGGTTGCGCCGCGCGGGCGTCTGCGGCGACGAGGAGACGCAGCGGGAAGTCCCAGAGCCGGATCGGGGGGTCGGTGTCATGCCAGCGCTGCGGTTCGGCGGCCCGCATGAGGTCGGCGTAGCGGCGCGCCCGCCCGGCCGGCGCCTCGCCGAAGCGCGGGCAGCGTCCGCGCAGGGCCGGTCTCAGCGCCGCGTGGAGGCGTTGGTTGCGCGGACAGTAGTCTTGGGCGAGGGCAGGCGTGAGGTAGACGCCGTGGCGGATGGCCTGGCGCCAGTCGGCGCGCTCGGGCCAGAACGCTTCGAGCCGCCCGTCGTCGTCGGCCAGTTGCGCGATGGACACGTCCGCCAGCATGCGGCGGGAGAACGGGTCGGCGGTCCAGACCCGTCCGTCTTTGCGGAGTTCGCAGATGGTGTGGGGGGATTTCCGCGTGGCGGGGTCCATGAGGTAGTAGATCATGGTTTCGAATCCGGCCTGCCAGGCCAGTTCGCAGAGGACCCAGGCCTGGCGGTCACAGTAGCCCGCCGCCTCCTGCCAGGTCTGCCGGGGCCATGGCAGGTTGCGGTCGTTGGCCGGGGCGGCGGGCTGCAGGCGCCCGGTGACCCGCGAGAACAGGGACTCGGCCTCCTCCGGGCCGGAGGACGGCCGGCCCGCCAGGTCCAGGAAGAACAGGGCGTCGGCCCAGACGGCGGCGTCGCGCGGCTCGAAGGCCGCCCCGATGAAGGCCGGTGACAGGCCGTTGGCCCGGAAGAGTTCCGCGTAGACGGACGGGATGTCGTTGACGGCGCCGTTGTCGCCGAGGATGGCGGTCGCCAGGCGGACGGCGTCGTCGGCGCGTCCGGCCGCGACGGCTCTGAGCCATTCCTCAGGGGCGGTCACATCCGGCGCGGGGGTCGGCGGGGCGGGGTCTCTGCTGCAGCCTGGGGTGAGAGGCAGGGTCAGGACGGCAAGCAACGCCAGGCCGCCGAGGCACGCCGGCCGCGTCGCGCGTCGGGTCCGGCGGTTGGCATTCGAGTTGTCGCCGGGGTTCTGGCCCATGGGTGTCTGCCGCCCGGAACCCGTGTGATGCGCGCCCCCGCTGGGGAGTCCGGTGGTGCGTAGGGCCGGGCGAGGCCGCGCCGCGCGGGGAGATTGGGGAGCCGGGGACGCGGCGTGCCGAGATTCCGTCGGTGTCCCTTCGGGGTGCTCCGGGGTTTTGCGCAAGGTCAGCCGCGCATCGGCGGCCGTTTCGAGCGGGGGTCGCGCCCGCGTCCCAGGCGCGGGCGGTGCGGGTTCCCGTCGGGGTCGAGAGGGTGGTGCGCGCTGTTGGACTCGAACCAACGACCTCTGCCGTGTGAAAGCAGCGTTCTAGCCAGCTGAACTAAGCGCGCCTCCAAGGAACAGCGTGTAACATACTGGGGGCCCGTGCGCAATGCAAGCCCGCCCGCGGATGGGCATGGGCATGGGATCGGCGGAACCGGCGCGGTGCGCTCGCCGGATCAGGTTCCGCAGGCGGTTCCTGAAGATTTTCTTGTGCCGGCGGGCCATCTCCCCTTGCGCGGGGGTTGGGGACGGCTAATCTAGCGGTCGCGGTGTGGAACCGAGGGTGCCGCGCAGCCTGGACGGCGGGGCACGTCGGCCGACGGTTGAGGACGCGCCACGCCTTGCCACACCGGGGGAGCCTGACAGATCATGGACACAGCGGTCATCGCCGACGGCATGTGGCGTCTGCTGGCCCTGAACGCCGTCGCCAGCGACGACGGGGGGACGGGGATGCCGGAGCCCTTCCGGCATTGGTACGGGGCGAGGCTCGGCACGAAGGCACGGCAGTATCTTTTCGGGAACGAGGCGTTCCAGAACGCGGCCGAGGCCCTGGCCTTCATGTCCCTGTACGGGACGATGCTCGAGGCGGCAAGGCTGGCGCCGGCGGGGGCGGCGTCCGATTTCCTGGCCCGGTCCCGCACGGTTCACCTGAGCGCCGCGTCAGAGGCCCTGGCGGCGTGGTTCATCCGGCGTTTCGTTGCGCGTGCGGACGTGCTTCTTGCGCAGGAGGCGGCTTGTCTGCTGTCCCGCGGCCTGGGCGTCGGCGAGGTCGGCGAGGCGTTTCTGTACTGTGCGCTGGGCCCGTCTGCGGCGGGCGGTGCCCCGGGGAACGGGGCGGACAGGGTTGCCGATGCCTGGGCGGACGAGGGACTGGAGGAGGCACGGTTCCCGTGGGACGAGGACGATCGAGCCGAGCCGGCGGTGGACGGGACCGGTGCGGACGACGGGCTGTCGTGGGGCGAGAGCGAGCTGATGCAGCTGGCGGTGGACCCTGGGATCCGAGGCCAGGCCGCCAAGCTGGTGCTGAAGTCCCTGACGGCCGAGCAGCTCACGGTGGTTCTGGCGGCTCTCAACCGGGTTCCCGGGGGCCGGGGGGGCGTGGCCGCCTTCCGCCCGTTCCTGGGGAGGACGGACAGGCTGCTGGCGGAGTGGTTCGAGGCGAGCCGTCTCCAGACCCAGCTCGCCCGGCGGCTGCAGAACCCGTGCAAGGCGTCGGCCGCGCAGGGCGGCTGCCCGTCCGTCGCGCCGGCCTTGGACAGGGTGGAGCTGACGGACCGCGGCGCCGCGGTGCTCCTGCAGGCAGCCTTGCCCCGGCAGGCCGGCGCGGGCGAACCGACATGGCACCTGATCGATATGCAGAGGGGGGTGGTGCTGGCCGCCGGCGTCGCCGCCGAGGGGCGGCCCCGGCACGTTGCGCTGGCGCGGTTTGGCGACGGGCGGCAGTGGGTGCGGCGGCGCGGCAACCTGGACGTCGTGGGCGCCTTTTTCGAGAGCGTGGCGGCCATCCCCGGCGGGTGTCGTCGGGTGGCGCCGTGCGCGGCCTGGATGCGCTGGCGGCAGCGGGCGGCGCGGTTTCTGTCGGAGCATCTTCTCTCGCTCTGCGATCCGGTGGATCTGCGGCGGGCCCGGTCGCTGTCGCGGCGGCCGGCCATTGCCTGGGAGATCTACGGGATACTCCGGCAGCGCGGGCGGGAGAGCCGGGCCGCCGGCCGGGTGGCGGAGTTTGCGGCGGCCTTCCCGTCGCTGTTCCGCATCGTGCCGGCGGGGTTCCTGAGTCGGGTGATCGCGCCGGGGCTGCCGTTGCGGGCGGCGGTTCCGTACTGGAGTCCGGCGTTGCGTGCGGCGGCGTGCGCGCCTTGCCGGCGCTACGGCGAGGCACGGGAGCGCGTCATGCGGGGGGTGTTGCTGTCGCTGGGCGCGACTCCGGCGGAGCTTGAGGGCTTGCGGGTGACGCGGTTTCTGGACCGCTTCCGTTTCTACCTGCCGTTTGTGCGGCAGGCGCGGGTCCGCGAGGGGTTCTTCCTGTTTGTGGCCAGGCACTGGCGCGAGGCCGGGGCATCCGAGGCCCTGGGGCGCATCTACGGGTACGTGCGCCGCTTCGGGCATGTGTGCGACCGGCAGTCGACGCTCGCCTCGTTGCAGCGGCGTTGGGAGGCGTGGGCGATGGCGGCCGACTGCCGCCGCTTCGCGATGCAGGACGGCATGCTGACCCGTGCCTTCCCGCCGCCGTGGATGCCCGCGTCATGGACCGGGGACACCCGGCGCATCGTCTATCTGGACACGCCGGGCCGGCTGTGGCAGCATGCGCGGGGCGAGCAGCGCAACTGCGCCTTCGATTTGACGCCGCAGGTTCACGCAGGGCACGTGCAGCTCTACCGGCTCGAGACCCTGTCGGGCCAAGGGGTGGGGACCATCCTGGTCGGCCGGGGGCCCGGCGGGGAGTTGCAGCTGGGCGACTGCCTGGCGGCGTGCAACCGGCCGCTGAGCCGTGACGACACCGCGCTCATCGCCCACTGGTTTGTGGCGGCCGGCCGGGGCGCGGCCGCGGTGCCGGCGGCCGGGTGAGAGGGCCGTCGTTGACGCCAGAGAGCGCGGAGCGGACCGTTCATGCCAGTCATCGGACGGCAAAGGACACCCTCCACATGCTGAAGCTTGACATGACAACGGGGCGGATGTGGTCCGGCCGCGGCACGGTCTTCGCCGACGGCCCCTACGTGTACTCGTTGCGCGGTCGGGTGGGCGGCCGCGAGGTCACCGTGGGCGAGCTGGGGGCCAGAACGGTCACCACGACTGGCGACGGGATCATCGTGCGGGGGCTGTTCGAGGGGCTGGGCGTCGAGATGGTACAGCGGTTCCGTCTGGGGCCGGGGCGCGTGATGGAGACCCTCGCCTTCCTGAACCTCGGAGATGAAGCCGTCAGGCTGGGGGACATCGGACTGGGCTTTTCCGCGGAGCTGGGCGGGCGACTGGACTGGCGTCTGTGCGCCATTCCGTTTCGCGTGCAACTGGACGGGAGCCGTCACGACTACTCGGCGGGCGACCTGATCGAGGGCCGTTTCCGCAACGCCGTCTACCGGGATCCGACCCGGCCGGAACCGGCTCTCGTGGAGGAAGGCCGGTTGCGTTCCGAAGCCTGGGCCTGGTGGGCAGGCGGGCACGGCCTCCTTGTGGCGAAGTACAACAACAACGACATCGAGTTGTCCGTGGCGGCGCCGGTGCGGCAGGGATCGCGGATCACGCTGCGTTTCGGCGGACTTGTGGTGCTGGATGGCGTGTCGCTCGCCGTCGAGCGCGGCGAATTGCTGGCGCTGATCGGGCCGAACGGCGCCGGCAAGACCTCGGTGTTCAACTGCATCAGCGGCATCTATCCGGGCGAAGGCGCGATCCGCTTTCGTGGCGCGGACATCGCCGGCAGGAAGCCGCACGATATCGCGGCGCTCGGCCTCGCCCGCACCTTCCAGCACGGCGAATTGTTTCCGCAGATGAGCGTGGTCGACAACCTGCTCACCGGCCGCCATCCGCGCATCAAGGGCAATCCACTCGCCGAAATGCTGTTTCTGCCTTCGGTACGGCGCGA
>MVZH01000192.1 GCA_002068325.1 Lentisphaerae bacterium ADurb.BinA184
CGCCGCCCCGGCGGCGGCCGACGCGCCCCTGACCGCTCCGCGGCGCCCGACGCGGGCGGTCCGCGTCGGCACGGTTCCGATCGGCGGCGGCGCCCCCGTGTCCGTGCAGTCCATGACCTGCACCCCCACCCGCGAGGCCGCCGCCACCCTGACGCAGATTGCGGAACTCGCCGAGCTGGGCTGCGAGATCATCCGGGTGGCGGTGCCGGATCGCGCCGCCGTGGCGCCGTTCGGCCGCATCGTCGCCGGCAGCCCGCTGCCGGTGGTCGCGGACGTGCATTTTGACTACCGGCTGGCCCTGGCGGCGCTGGACGCCGGCGCCGCGTGCGTGCGCGTCAACCCCGGCAACATCGCGCGGCGCGAGCACCTGCGCGCCATCGCCCGTCGCGCCGCCGCCTGCGGGACGCCGGTGCGCATCGGCGTCAACGGCGGCAGCCTGGAGAAGGATCTGCTCGAACGCCATGGCGCCCCCACCCCCGCCGCCCTTGTCGAGAGCGCCCTGCGCCACTGCCGCTTCTTCGAGGACGAGGGGTGCGCGGCGCTCAAGGTCAGCCTCAAGAGCTCGCGCGTCGCCGCCACCGTCGCCGCCTGCCGCCTCTTCGCCGGGCAGAGCGACCTGCCGCTGCACCTCGGCGTCACCGAGGCCGGGACGCTGCGCAGCGGGATCGTGAAGTCCGCCGTCGCCCTCGGCGCCCTCCTGCTCGACGGCATCGGCGACACCCTGCGCGTCAGTCTCACCGCCCCGCCGCGCGAAGAGATCCTGGCCGGCATCGGCATCCTCGAGGCCGCCGGCCTGCGGCCGGCCCGCCCGGAGATCGTCTCCTGCCCGACCTGCGGGCGCACCCAGATAGACCTGGTCGGCCTGGTCGCGGCGGTCGAGGCGGAGATCTTCAGGCACGGCGAGATCGTCCGCACCGTGCCCGAGTCCGAGATGCTGCGTGAGTTCCTCGCCGAACTGCACGGCCTGTTGCCGTGACCCTGGCGGCCGGCCGGCGCCGCGCGTGGCGGACGGCGGGGGGAGGGGGCGTGACCGCGGCGGTCGCGCCTACCCGCGGCCGGCGGCGGTGCGCCGCGCGAGCTTGCTGAGTTCACGCAGCCAGAGCACCGAACTGGCCACCGCCGCGCAGCGCAGCCAGTCGGCGGCGCCAAGGCTCACGGTCGAGAAGGCGTGCTGCAGGAAGGGCACGTAGATCACGGCGGCCTGTAGCAGGACCGACAGCAGAACCGCCCCCCACAGGAACGGGTTGGCGAACAGCCGGTGGAAGGCGCTGCGCTCGTCCGAACGCGCGTTGAAGACGTTGAACAGGGAGAAGAAGACCAGGGTGGTGAAAGCCATCGTCTGCGCGTAGCGCAACGTGCCCTCGCCGGGGATGAGGCCGCCGGGCAGGCTGGCGTCGAGGATCAGCAGCGTGCCCGCCGCCATGATCGGGCCGACGAAGAAGATGCCCGCCCACATGCGCCGCGTGATCACCCCCTCGTCCCGCCGCCGCGGCGCCTGGCGCATGATCCCCGCGTCCGCCGGGTCGATCCCCAGCGCCAGCGCGGGGGCGCCGTCGGTCACCAGGTTGATCCACAAAATCTGCGTGGCCAGCAGCGGCAGCACCACGCCGCCCCCCCCGGCCGTCAGCCCCATCACGCGGGCCAGCAGCACGCCGAAGAACATGGTCATGACTTCGCCGATGTTGGACGAGAGCAGGTAGCGCAGGAACTTGCGGATGTTGGCGAAGATGGCGCGCCCCTCCTCGACGGCGGCGACGATCGTGGCGAAGTTGTCGTCGGCCAGGACCATGTCGGCGGCCTCCCGCGAGACGTCGGTGCCGGTGATCCCCATCGCCACGCCGATGTCGGCGGTCTTGAGGGCCGGCGCATCGTTGACCCCGTCCCCCGTCATCGCCACAATCGCGCCGTCATGCTGTAGCGCCTTCACGATCCGCAACTTGTGCTCGGGGTTGACCCGCGCGTAGACCGAGACCTCGCGGACGGTCTGCACGAGCTCTTCGTCGGACTGCCGTTCCAGCTCGGCGCCGGTGAGGGCACGCCCGTCCGCGGCAATGCCCAGCTCGGCGGCCAGGATCGCGGCCGTCCGGGGATGGTCGCCGGTGATCATCATCGGCCGGATGCCGGCGCGGCGGGCGATGTCCTCACCGGCCTCCTCGGGCCGGAAGCCGTCGGCCGGCAGGCTGCGGAGGGCGACGCCGAGTGTGCGCAGGGCGTTGCCGGTCAGCTCGTCGTTCGCCCGCGCAATCTCGGCGCGGCGTCCGGCGGTCAGGGGCCGTGGCGTTTCGCCCACCATCTCCTGCGAACAGCGCGCCAGCAGGATGTCGGGCGCGCCCTTGGTGAAGACCAGCCGGCGCTCCGGCCGCTGCGTGTCGGCGTGAATGGTGCTCATCAGTTTGCGCTCGGAGGAGAAGGGGACTTCCCCGACCCGCTGCAGGCGGGCGTCGAGCGCCTCGGCCCCCAGCCCGGCCTTGCGGGCGGCGACGATCAGGGCGCCCTCGGTCGGGTCGCCCTGCACGGTCCACCGCCCGTCCTGCTCATGGAGGAGGGCGTTGTTGGCGCGGTCGGCCGCCGTCAGCGCCTGCTCCAGCTCGGCCCGTTGCGCCCCGTCGAGTGCGCCTCCGCCGGCGCGCCGGATCTCGCCCTCGGGCCGGTAGCCCGTGCCGCCCAAATCCACGCGGCCGCTGGCGGTGACGACCACGCGCACCGTCATCTCATTCCGGGTCAGCGTGCCCGTCTTGTCGGAGGCGATGACCGTGGCCGAGCCGAGCGTCTCGACGGCCGCCAGGTGGCGCACGATGGCGTTCCGCTTCGCCATCCGCTGCACGCCCAGCGAGAGCACGGTGGTGACCACCGCCGGCAGGCCTTCGGGCACCGCCGCAACCGCCAGCGCCACCCCGAGGATGAGCACATCAAACAGGGCGGCAAAGCCCCGAACCTCCTCGACCAGGATGATGGTGCCGATCATCACCGCCGCGATGATGACGACGATCAGCCCGAGCAGCCGGCCGACGCGGCTCAGCTCCCGCTGCAGCGGCGTGCTCTCCGGCGGTGCCCCCTTGAGCATGGCGGCGATGCGCCCCATCTGGGTCTGCATCCCCGTGGCCACCACCACCCCGCGCCCGCGGCCGTAGGTGGCGGCCGTGCCGCTGAAGGCCATGTTGCGGCGGTCGCCCAGCCCGGCCTCCCCGGCCACCGGCGCCGTCTGCTTCGGAACCGGGAGGCTCTCCCCGGTCAGCACCGCCTCCGCCGTCTGCAGGGCGGTCGACTGGATCAGCCGCGCGTCGGCCGCAATGGTGTCGCCGTCCTCGATGACCAGCAGGTCGCCGGGCACGACGGCCGCGGCCGGGATGCTCTGGGGAAGGCCGTCGCGGATGACGCCGGCGCGCGTCGCCGACATCTTCCGCAGCGCCAGCACCGCCTGCTCGGCCCGCGCCTGCTGCAGGTAGCCCATGATGGCATTGAGCAGCACCACGGCGAAGATCGCCATCGCCTCGTATGGCAGCGCCGACTCGCGCTCGTAGAGCCAGAGAACGGCGGAAATCAGCGCGGCGACCAGCAGCAGGACGACGAGCACATCCTCGAACTGGGCGAGGAACTTGCGCCACCACGGGACGGGCTTCTCGGCCGACAGCTCGTTCGGGCCGTACGTCTTCAGCCGGGCCCGCGCCTCCTCAGCGCTGAGGCCGTTCCGCTCGTCCGTGCCCAGTGCCGCGAGGATCTCCTCGACCGACTGCCGATGGAACACGGTCTGGTCTTGCCGAGCCGTCGCACTGCTCATCGGCCTGCTTCCCGAGTTTCTGCCTGGGCGGGCGCCGTCACCACGCGGGCGCCTGCCGCCGGCAAAGGTACCACGCCGGGGCGGATCGCGCAACGCGGCGTCGTCCGGCGCGCGCCGGGCCGTGTATATTGCGCCATGAAATCCGCACCCATCTGCATTGACGGCGACTTCCCCGGCGGCAACATCGTGGTCGACCGCATCGTGGGCGACGAGGTCTTCGTCCACCAGGATCTGCGCGACACCGAGGGGGACTGGTTCTACTGGTGTTTCCGCGTGCGCGGCGCCCGTGGCCGGCGCCTGCGCTTCCGCTTCACCGCCAGCCTGGCCATCGGCGTGCGCGGCCCCGCTGTCTCCCTCGACGCCGGCGAGACTTGGGGCTGGCTCGGGCACGACACCGAGCCCAACGCCTTCTCGTATGAGTTTGCGGACTCCGCAGACGAGGTGCGTTTCAGCTTTGGCATGCCCTACCAGGCGGCCCGCTGGGAGGCCTTCATCGCGGCCCGCACCGGCAATCCCCTGCTGGCCACCGGCGAGCTGTGCCGCACGCCCAAAGGCCGGCCGGTCGAAATGGCCCGTTTCGGCTGCCTCGCCCGCCCGCCTGCACACCAGGTCGCCCTGGCCTGCCGCCACCACTGCTGCGAAATGATGGCCGACTACGCCCTCGAGGGGGTCGTTGACTTCGTGCTGGCCGACCCCTCGCCGGCGGCGGCGTGGCTGCGCGACAACGTCGAGTTCCTGGCGGTGCCGTTCATAGACAAGGACGGCGTCGAGGACGGAGACCAGGGCAAGAACCGCCGTCCGCGCGACCACGGCCGTGACTACGCCGGCGACAGCCTCTACGCGGCCCCGCGCGCCCTGCGCCGGCTCCTGTCCGAGTGGTCGCAGGGACGGCTGGCCGCCACCGTTGACCTGCACTGTCCGTGGATTCACGGGCTGCACAACGAGGTGGTCTACCTGGTGGGGACCGACAGTCCGGGCGTCGCCGCCGAGCAGCAGCGGTTCTCGCGTCTCCTCGAACAGGTCTGCCGCGGGCCGTTGCCCTTCCGGGCCGACGATTTCCTGCCGTTCGGCGCCGAGTGGAACACGGACGCCAACTACGCTGCCGGCGACACCCTGAGCCGCTGGTCCGCGCAGACCCTTGGCGTGCGCCTCGCCACCGGGATCGAACTGCCCTACGCCAACGTCGCCGGCGCCACGGTGGATCAGAAGACGGCCCGCGCCTTCGGCCCCGACCTCGCCCGCGCCCTCGCCGCCTACCTGGGCAAGGCCTGACGCATGGGCCGTGGCGGGGACGCGGGCGGGTTGCCAACGCCCCACGCGGCTCTATAGTACATCTTGCCGGGTGCGTCCCTCTCACGCGGGCGGTTAGTTCAGTTGGTCAGAACATCTGGCTTACACCCAGGAGGTCGCTGGTTCGAGTCCAGCACCGCCCACCAGCCCTGCGGGTCGCCGATGCCCGCCCGGGCGCGACAGGGCGGGACGCACGACCTCCGCGCAGTCCGCCGTGTCGGGACAGCCGTGGCGGCGCCTTACGCAACCACGCGAGGCCACGAACCGCCGATGCGGCCGGCGTGGAATCGGATGTCGCCGCGGGCAAGGGCTGCCGCCAGCGCGGCCGCGTCTCCTTGAAATAGCTCCGCCCTGTGCGTCACGACGCATCGCCCCACCTCCCGGGCCGGCAACAACTTGCATGCCTCGGCCGCCCCGTCCAGCGCGGCATGCCAGCGTTGACCGAGATCGGCTGCCGCGGGAGGCGTCCCCCCTGGCAGGAATCCCTTGGTGGGGCATATTCATTGCAGCACGATGAAACGCCTCACCCGCAACTCGTTCCCCCATGGCTCGGCCGGAACCGAGGCGATCATCGAGAGCCTCTCGGACGGCGTGTTCACGGTTGACCGCGAGTGGCGGATCACCTCCTTCAACCGTGCCGCGGAGGAGATCACCGGGGTTCTCCGCGCCGACGCCATCGGCCGGCCCTGCGCCGAGGTTTTCCGCGCCAGCATGTGCGAGGCCGACTGCGCCCTGCGCAAGACCCTGGCGACCCGGCTCCCGATCATCAACAAGCCCGCCTTCATCGTCAGCGCCCAGGGCCGGCGGGTGCCGATCAGCGTCTCCACCGCCGTGCTGCGTGACCCCAGGGGCCGCGTCGTCGGCGGCGCCGAGACCTTCCGCGACCTCAGCCTGGTCGAGGAACTGCGCAGGGAACTGGCGGGCCGCTTCGCGGTCGGCGACCTGGTTTCGCGCAGCGACAGCATGCGCCGCCTCTTCGATATCCTGCCGCAGATCGCCGCCAGCGACAGCACCGTCCTCATCCAAGGCGAGACCGGCACCGGCAAGGAAGTCGTCGCCCGCGCCATCCATGCGCAGAGTCCCCGGCACCGTCGGCCCTTCGTGGCCGTAAACTGCGGGGCCCTGCCCGACACGCTCCTGGAGTCCGAGCTGTTCGGCTACAAGGCGGGGGCGTTCACGGGGGCCGCCAAAGACAAGCCGGGTCGGTTCGCCCTGGCCGAGGGCGGAACCCTGATGCTCGACGAGATCGGCGAGGTCAGCCCGGCGCTGCAGGTCCGGCTCCTGCGCGTCCTCCAGGACCACCGCTATGAGCCGCTCGGCGGAACCCGCGCCGTCGAGGCCAACGTCCGGGTGATCGCCGCCACTCACTGCGACCTCGCCGCCTTCGTCAGGAAAGGCGCCTTCCGCGAGGATCTCTTCTACCGCATCAACGTGATCCGCCTGGAGTTGCCTCCCCTGCGCCGGCGCAAGGAGGACATCCCCCTGCTGGTCGAGCACTTCGTCGCGCGCTTCAACCGCCTCCAGAGCAAGACGGTCGCCGGGGTTTCCCCCGAGGTCATGGCCCTGCTGATGGCGCACGACTACCCGGGCAACGTGCGCGAACTGGAGAACCTGATCGAACACGCCTTCGTCCTGTGTGGAGAAGGCCCCATCGAGGCGCGTCACCTCCCGGAGGAGTTCATGGGCCGGCCGCCGGGCGCGGTGCCAGCCGGCAACATGCGCGGGGCCGTCCACGCCGTCGAAGCCCAGACGATCCGCGAAGCCCTCCGCCGTCACCGCTACAACCGCCTGGCGGCGGCCCGCGAGCTCGGCATCCACAAGAGCACCCTCTTCCGCAAGATCAAGGCCCTCGGCATCGAGCTGCCCGCCGAGGACGGACGCGCCGGGCGAGGGCGACGGGGATAGTGCCCGCGGGCCGCACGCCGTCCGCGGAGTCCGCCGTGTCGGGACAGCCGTGGCGGCACCTTACGCGACCACGCGAGGCCACAAACCGCCGATGCGGCCGGCGTGGAACCGGATGTCGCCACCGGCAAGGGCGGCCGCCAGCGCAGCGGTGCCTCCTCGGAACAGCTCCGCACTGCGCGCCAGCACGCATCGCCCCACCTCCCGGGCCGGCAACAACTTGCACGCCTCGGCCGCCCCGTCCAGCGCGGCATGCCAGCGTTGGCCGAGATCGGCTGCCGCGGGAGGCGTCCCCTCGAAGTCGAGGGCCTCGACTTCCATCTGGCTGTAGTGCAGGCGGCGCGCCGCCGCCAAGAGGGACTGCGGGTTGTAGCCGGGATCCTTTCCGCACGCGGCCCACACCAGATAGCCGAACGGCTGAAGGCGCTCGTCGCAGTTGAGCACGTCCACCCAGTCGCGGACCTCGAGCCGTCCGGCCGCCGCCAGCACCTTGTTGGTCGCCAAGTCAAACGGATGGAGCGCCAGCCCCATGAGCTCATCTTCGATGAGGGGGAAGAACCGGAAGGCGCTGTCCCGCGCCCATTGCATCACGGTGCGCTCCTCCCCCCGCACCAGCATAGCCTCCACGAACGACGGAGCTTCGCGCAGCACCCGGACCTCGCAGTGGCTCGTCCGGAGAAGCTGGCAGTCCGCCTCCCAACTGGCCGCCAGGGCCTCCTGGGTGTCGTGGAAGAGGTCAATGTCGCGGGAACGTCGCGGGGTTGACAGCAGCCGGTTGAGGGCCACCCCGCCGGCGACATAGCTCTCGCCGCGGGCGCGCCGCGCCGCTGCCAACAGCCTCAGGACATCGGCTTGGAAGCCTGTGACAGCCATGCCCTGATCTCCTCGGCTCGCACGTAGGCCGCACGGTCACCGTAGCGCTCGATCAAGTCGAGGACATCATGGATCTCGCCGTCCGTGGTCGGCACATAGTCGGGCCGCAGAAACCACAGGCAACGATCCCGGCACTCCTCCACCAGGTCGGCCACTTGTTCGAGCACATCCATGTCGTTTCCCTTTCCCACAAACTATAGTGCTGGAACTGGTTCCCCGCAAGGGATGGCCGACGGCCGGGCGCATGTCACTTCCGTAGGGATCCCTCCTGCGTTCGGATGAACGACGGATACGTTACTGCGAGACTTGGGCCGGGCAAGTGCGACGCCGGGAGACCGCTTTCAGCGGCGGGGGCTTGCCCCGGCGGGGTGGCGGGCCGTCATGCCGGCCCGTATGAGAGCTGCGGCAGGCCGCAGACACTCCAGAGACGCTTCGCGTCGGCAAGTGGTCAGAGACCGGTTGCCAGTGCAGACTGCGGCGGAGCCGCTCTGGAGTGCGGTCGCCTGCGACCGCTTTGTTCCGCCGGGGCCTGCCCCGGCGCCTTCATTGTCGCCGTCAACCACAGAGAGCACAGAGA
>MVZH01000193.1 GCA_002068325.1 Lentisphaerae bacterium ADurb.BinA184
CGAATACCGCCGCTGGGATCCGGCGGCCGGGATGTCGGGCGACTGGGCCGGGAGTGTCGTCAGGCTGGGGGACATCGTAACCCCTTCAGGCTCTGTCGGCTTCATCAATCCGTTCATCACCGTGGACGGCGGTGACCGCGTATCAATCATCTACCAGGAGCGGTCAGACCTCACTCGCACCTGGTACCAGCGCTGGTGCGCCAACGCCTCGGGGAGCGACCCCCTGAATGCCGCAAACTGGAGCGCCCCCGCCGCGCTGGGGGTTCCCGCGGGCGGCCCCGGCTCGGTGGCCACGGTCAGCTCCGACACGATCCTGCTGGCCCAGTACCGTGACGGCGATTCCGACGGCGACAGCGACATCACGATCGAGAAGGGCGTCTGGAACGGCAGCGGGTACACCTGGACCTCCCTGGGGGTTGTGCTCGCAGGCGTCCCGGTGGGTTACGATTACGGGTGCTTGCGCGCCCCGAACATCACGGTGGCCGGCGGCGTGCTGCACATGTCGTTGTACAGCGCCGAGCGCGGCGGCCAGCGCGGCATCCAGTATGCCCAGTCCAGCGATCCCCTCAACCCGGTGGCGGGAACCTGGTCGGCGCGCGAACTGCTGATCAACCCCAATCCGCCGGCCCAGGTTGAGACCAACGGCGGGGTCGGGGTGACGGCCGACGGTACCCCGGTCGCCCTTGTGTGGGGCGCGGGCAACCGCGACGGCGGCGCGCCGTACGCCAACTTCCAGCGCGTCCGCGGCAGCGGCGGCTGGGGCGCCTGGCAGCCGGCCTTCGTCGGTGATATGCGCTACATGCCCACCGCCTACGGCGCGGGCAGCGACTGGGTGGCGGCGGACTTCGCCAGCGACGGCACCCCGCAGGACGGCCTCTTCGCCCTCTACGACCGCGACTACATCTCGTACTGGGACCCCGAGACGCAGACCTGGGCGGACGTCTTCACCAACTTCGGCACCTCCAGCGGGGCCCGCTCGGCCAGCCTGGGGGTGGACTTCAACGGGGTGAACCTGCTGTCGCGCGTCTACGCCTTCAACCGCGGCAACAATACCCTCTACGTCGGCTACTACATGCTGATCCCCGAGCCGGGCACGCTGGCTCTGCTCGGGGGGCTGGCGGCGGTCGGGCTGCGGCGCCGCCGGTGAGGGCGTTCGGCGCCAGACTCGGCGCCCAGCTGTGCACGGGGCGGGGCCGGCGTCAGATGCGCCAGTTCACGTCAATGGCCTGGCGCCGGGTGGCGCTGTCCTTGATCGCCTGGATCAGCTCGTCAACTTCGTAGCCGGTCAGGCGGGACTGCGCGCCCTGCACGCCCTTGGCGATGTTGGCGCAGAAGAACGCCAGCGCCCGCTCGAAAGCCGGCTCCAGGCCGTAGCGGTACTCGGCCGCCTGCTGGCTGGCCCGGTCGTAGTGCACCAGCAGCGAGGCCTTGCGGTCATTCTGATCCCACTGGGCGCTGTAGAGGTTCAGGCGGCCTTGGGTCCCGGTGAATTCGAGCTCCTCCTGCCAGCCGTCGCGCAGGAAGCCGATGCGTTCGAGGGTATGCATGACCGCCTCGTAGAGCACCGGCCCGTGGGCAGTCTCCATCAGCGCGGTGGCCTGCAGGTCGTAGTCGCGGTCGGCGGGTCTGACCATGCTGGCGCTCAGGCGGGTGGGCCGGCCGAGGAAGAAGTTGAGCAGGTCCAGCATGTGGCTGCCGCCGCACACCAGGATGCCGCCGCCGTAGTTGCTCACCACCGGCGAGACGCCGCCCGGCGGGGTGTGGCAGAACCCCGAGGCCGGATTGCCGTCCCACACCTCGCCCCAGTTCTGGTAGATGCGGATGTGCGTGCTGATGATCCGGCCGAGCCGTGGCAGCAGCGCCTTCGCCTGCTCGACCGCCGGGATGAAGCGCTTCATGTACGAGGTGTAGAACACCGTCCCCGCCTTCTCCGCCGCCCGCACGATCGCCAGCGCGTCGTCGGCGTTCTCGGCCAGCGTCTTCTCGCAGATCACCGCCTTGCCCGCGGCAATCGCCGCCAGGCAGACGGGCTTGTGCAGGCGCGACGGGGTCAGCACGTCCACGATCCTGACCTCGGGGTCGGCGACCACCGGTTCCCAGTCGGCCGAGTAGCGCGCGCCGCAGCGCTCGGCCCACGGCCGCGCCCGCGCCTCATCCAGGTCGCACACCCACTTCACCCGCACCCCGGCCTTCTCAAAGCCCGCGAAGTGGAACCGCGAGATGCCGCCGCAGCCGATGACACCGGCAACCAGTTTCATGGGACAGACTCCTTAGATGTCGTGGGTCGTGGGTCGTGGGTCGTGGAGCCGGCGGATTCCGCCGGTGATGTCGTGGGTCGTGCAGGCCCCGAAGGGGCCGGGGTGTGTAGCCCCCGGCGCAGCCGGGGGTACCGGCCAACCACCCCATGCGGAGCGCCCCAAGGCGGGCGCGGGTGGTAAGGGTCGTGAATCGTGGGTCTTGGCTCATCGTTCGCCGTCAGTGAACAGGTGCCGGGTACCATACCGGGGCGGCCCCTGGTTTCAAGCCTCACGCATGCCCAGGCGGTTGACCATGCCCATGATGGCGTAGGCGAGCTTGGCCGCGGCGAAGTCGCAGGCGGCCAGGCCGGGCATGGGGGCAAGCTCCACCACGTCGAACCCCAGCACGTTCCGTCCCCGGATGACGCGTTCGAGCAGGAAGATCGCCTCGAACCAGAACAGCCCCCCCGGCTCGGGGGTGCCGGTGGCCGGCATCAGCGAGGAGTCGAAGGCATCAATGTCGAACGTGATGTACAGGTTCCGCGGGAACCCCTTGGGCAGCACCTGGGCGGGGACGCCGTGGCGGGCGATCTCCACCGCGTCCAGCCGCGGCAGCCGCCGCCGGGTGCGGAACTCGTGCTCGGCCGCCGAGCAGCTGCGCACCCCGATCTGGCAGACCGGAATCCCTTTCTCGACGATCCGGCGCATGACGCAGGCGTGGCTGTAGGGGGTGCCGCCGTAGGCCTCGCGCAGGTCGGCGTGCGCGTCAAACTGAACGACGCCGAAGGGCTGCCCCACGGCCATGAGGGCGGCCACCGGCCCCAACGTCACCGTGTGCTCGCCGCCGAGCACCACGGGGACAGCCCGATGCGCCAGCGCGCCATGCACCGCCCGCGCCACCGTCTTGATCATGCGCTCGGGCGAGAGCTTGGCGCAGGCCACCGGCGGCGCGGTGTAGAGCCCCGCCCGGCCGGGCACATCCGTCCCGTCAAACGCCTCCAGCTGTACGGACGCTTCGAGGATGGCGCGCGGCCCGTCGGCCGTCCCCCCGCCGTACGAAACCGAATGCTCGTACGGAACCGGGATGATGTGAAACCGCGCCTTCGCCGGCGGCGACGGCGGCACGTCGTCCTCGAGGAAGTGGCGGTACCCGCGGCCCGCGCCGCCGCGCCGCCCCCGTTTGCCCAGCCAGGTGAAGGCCAACGGCGATGCCTTCGGCCGTCCGCCGGCCGCGCCGGCCTTCCCGCCGGCGGTGCCCTTTGTCTTCATGTCGTGCTCTCCTGGCCTCGTCCATCCATGGAACGCTAAGACGCCAAGGCGCCAAGTGCCTGCAACGGTTTCCTCAAGTCGGCGTTGTATCGTTCCTCACGCACGTGTTGTGGCCAGCCATGTTTCACATTCGCGGAAATCATGCAGTCATCGTAACGCATTCACCATCAATGGGCTTTGCGTCTTGGCGACTTGGCGGTGAACAACTCGGGCCAGGGAGGGCGCGCCCTCGATGCGCCGGCGCGGCCCGGTCAGGCGTCAAGGCCTCACGACAGCCGCCCGCGGTAGTCTTGATAGCCGAACTGGCGCACCAGCCGGACGGCCCCGGTCTCGGAGTTCCAGATGGCGATGGCGGGCAGCCGCATGCCGTTGAACGTGGTGGTCTTCACCATCGAGTAGTGGGCCATGTCGAGGAACAGCAGCCGGTCGCCGGGCCGCAGGGGGCGCGGGAACGAGTAGTCGCCGATGACATCGCCGGCCAGGCAGGTCAGCCCGCCCAGCCGGTAGGTGTGGGGGTGCTCGCCGGGCCGGCCGGCGCCGACGATCTCCGGCCGGTAGGGCATGGCCAGCACGTCGGGCATGTGGGCCTCGGCCGAGGTGTCCAGGATCGCAATTTCGAGGCCGTTGCGCACGATGTCCAGCACGGTGGCCGCAAGGACGCCGGTGTTCAGCGCCACCGCCTCGCCCGGTTCGAGGTAGACCGCCTCCAGGTGCGGCCAGCGTTTGCGGAATCCGCACAGCAGGCGGACCAGGCGCTCGACGTCGTAGTCCGCGCGGGTGATATGATGCCCGCCGCCGAAGTTCATCCATTTCATGCGCGGGATGAAGGCGCCGAACTTCGCCTCGACGGCCTCGAGCGTGCGTTCGAGGGCGTCGGCGTTCTGCTCGCACAGGCAGTGGAAGTGCAGGCCCTCGATGCCGCCCAGATGCTCCGGCTCGAAGGCGGCCCGTGTGATCCCCAGCCGCGAGTTGGGGGCGCATGGATTGTACAGCGCCACCCCGACCTCGGAGTACTCGGGGTTGATGCGCAGGCCGCAGCTCACCCGCCGCGGCGCCCGCAGTACCCGGTCCTGAAAACGCCGCCACGACGCAAAGGAGTTGAAGATCACGTAGTCGGAGAGCGCCAGTACCTCGGCGAAGTCGGCCGCGCTGTAGGCGGGCGCGAATGTATGCACCTCGCCGCCGAACTCCTCGCGGGCCAGGCGCGCTTCGAGCGGCCCGCTGGCGCAGGCGCCGGCCAGGTGACGCCGGCACAGCGGGAACAGGCTGAACATCGCAAAACCCTTCAGCGCCAGCAGGATGCGGCAGCCGCCGCGGCGCTGCACGTCGTCGAGCAGTTCGAGGTTGGCCCGCAGCCGGGCCTCGTCCACGACAAAGCACGGCGAGGGCAGCGTGTCCAAGTTGAGGGCCGTCCACATGGCAGTGTCCTCACGGGCCCTGCAATCTAGCCTGCGGCGCCCATCGCGCAACGCCGCCCGCCGGCCGGCACGCTATATTGCGGCACGCTCCACGACTGCGGGAGTCTATGACAGCCTTGCCTGAATCCGCCGCCGCCCCGGCCCCCGAGCCGCCGCCATACAGCCTGCGTCCGACTCTGAGCCGGGTGATGACTGCCTGGGGGTTCGGCGCGGTCTGGCTCTACATCACAACCGGGGCCACCCTCACCCAGTACGCCAAGCTGCTGCACGTCACCCCCTTCGGTTTCGGCCTGCTGGCCGCCCTTCCCTTCCTCGGCGCCCTCACGCAGTTGCCGGCCAGCCTGGTGATGGAGCGTTACGGCTGGCGCAAGCCCATCTTCCTGTGGGCCAACCTCGTCCACCGGTTCCTGTGGATCGTCATCGGCGCCATGCCGTGGCTGCTGCCGATGACATGGTGGTGGGCCGGGCTGATCGGGCTGATGCTACTCTCCTCGATGTGCGCCCACGCCGCGACCCCCGCCTGGATGTCCTGGATGGCCGACCTCGTCCCGCCCCGCCTGCGCGCACGCTACTTCTCGCGCCGCGTGCAGTTCGGCCAGATCGTCGGCCTGGTCGTGACCGTCCTCATGGGGCTGCTCCTGGACCGCTGGCAGGGCAAGGGCACGCTGTACCTGCGGACCTGCATCAGCCTCGCCCTCATCCTCGGCGGAGTCTCCGGGATCGCCGACATCCTCTTCTTCTTCAAGGTGCCCGACCCGCGGGGGCACGCGCCCCGCCCCGGACTGGGCCTGCGCGAACTCGTCCGCCGCCCCCTGGCCGACCGCAACTTCCGCCACTTCCTCGGCTACACCGCCACCATGACCTTCGCCACCGGCTTCGTCACCCAGTTCATCTGGCTCTACATCCTCGATGTCGTCCACATGAGCAACACGCGCGCCAACCTCCTCCTGATCACCGTCCCCCTTGTCATGGCCGTCCTCTGCTACCCGGTGTGGGGCCGCGTCGTTGACCGCTTCGGCTCGAAGCCGGCGCTGATGCTGGCCGGGCTCCTGGTCGTCAACGGCGCCAGCGCCTGGATCCTCGTGCAGGGCCGGTACTGGTACTACGGCTACCTGACCGTGCTCCTCTCCTCAGTGTCCTGGCCGGCCATGGAGCTGGCCAGCTTCAACCTGCTTCTGCGCACCAGCGACTCACGCGGGGCGGTGCGCGCCGGCAGCGCCACCGCGGCCATCAACAGCCTGGTCACCTGCATCGCCGGAACCCTCAGCGGCGTGTTCGGCGGGACCATGGCGGAGCTGCTGGGCGACTGGCAGCGCAGCTTCCTCGGGCTCACCCTCACCTTCCACGCCGTCCTCTTCGTGATCTCGGCCGTCCTGCGCCTGGCTGCTCTGGCCTGGCTGCTCGGCTTGCGCGAGACCCACGAGTACGCCGCGCGGGACGCCCTGCGCTACGTCAAGGCCGATGTCTTCTCCAACCTCCAGGCGGTCTTCCTGGTGCCGGTCCGTCAGTTCGGGCGTCTCGGCAACTTGAGCTTCCGCCTCCGCCTCCCGGGCTGGCAGGGGCAACGCAACCGGCGCAGGCCGTAGCCGCCGCCGCCCCGCCCGGCAACCCCCCGGCCCGGCGGATCACCACCACCCCCACCCGCCGACACGGTGCAGGGACGGCTGCGACAACGACGCAGAGGCTGTGCCACACTTCGCAAAGTGTGTCCAATACCCCCTCTGCGCAAACTGCGGGATGCGGCTTGGCGGGAGCGCCGGGCGCCTACGCCGGTGTCACCCGGCTGCGGCCGACCGGGCAGGCAATCTCGCGCGTGCACTCGCCCTCGTGAAGCGCCAGCGTGAAGGGGCGGTCGGTGTCAATCTCGATGCCCCACTTGCCCTGCCAGTCCTTCTGCTGCACCACGCTGACCGTGGCCGGGCCCAGCGGCAGACGCCGCACCCCGGCCGTCTGCCGCGACGGCGGATTCCACAGCAGCCGCCGGTTGAGGGCGTCAGGCTCGAAACCGAGGATCACCTCGAGCAGGAGCGCAACCGGCCCCAGGGACGACCAGCAGTAGTTCGGCCCGGACCAGTTGCCGCGCCGCGAGGCCTCCGAACAGTAGTTCTCCCAGATCTTGCCGGTCTCCTCGAAGACCTCGAGCATGCACTGGATGTGGCGCGTCGCCGTCTCCACCGCCAAGGCATGCTGCCCGGCGCGGTCGAACCCCTTGATGGCGGCAAAATTGGTCGGCGCCCAAGTCGAGCCGCGCCAGTAGCTGCCCTCGGGGCTGAAGTGCGGCGAGTCCGCCGCCAGGCTGGGAATCGGATGATGACGCCAGAAGCTCTTCGGATCTTTCAGGTGCTGCGCCAGCGCCTCGACCCGTTCCGGCGGCACGATGCCGGCCCACAGCGGCCAGAATGTCGTGACGACCTTGTTCGGGTTGTGCCCGCCGCCGGGCAGCGAGGTTGCGTACAGGCCTTGTTCGCGGCTCCACAGGAAGCGGTTGGCGGCGCGGGCGACGGCCTCGTGCTCCGCGCGGTATTCGTCCGCCTTCTCGGGCATCTCAAGCGCCTGGGCGATCCGGGCCAGGGTCTCGGCCTCGTGTGCCATTTGGGCGGTCAGGCACGGGTAGCCGTCGCCGAGGGAAGGGAAGTTGTCGAGTCCGTTGGCCAGCCCGGTCGTCCAGTAGGTGCCGTCGGGCAGGCGGCGGTTGTGCCGCAGCCAGGCATGGTTGCCTTCGAGCACGGGGAACACCTGCCGCAGCCGTTCGCGGTTGCCGGTCAGCCGGGCGACGGCCCACTCGGCGATCGTCATGATGGGCGGGTTGGGACTGAAGTCCGGCTCGTAGAGGGCCGGCAGGCCATCGCGCACGTCATGCTCACGGTGGATGTAGCCGCCGTCGAACTGCCGCGAGTACAAGAGGTTCAGCGAGGCGAACGGGTCGAAGACACGGTGCCCATACCCGGTGCTGATCGCGGTGAAGGATGAATCCCAGACGAACTGGTGGTACACGAAACCGGCCCCCGTGGCGACATAGGAACCCGGCAGGCCGCTGGTCGCGTCGGGAGTGCGGGTCAGCCCGAGCAACATGTCCCAGGTCGCATAGTAGAGCTTTGCGAAGTGCGCAATATTTTCCGGCAGAACCGGTTCGGGGACGGCGGCGCGCAACTGGTCAGCAGTGGGCCAGGCCGTGGCCGCGAACTCGCGCTTGGGGGCGAGGCGGCCGAGACTCTCGAAGGCCGGCATGTCGAACGAGACCCGTCCGCCATGGCCGTCAAGCGTCAGGCAGAGGGTTCGCGCCACCTCGCAGGCCGGCTCGACACGGGCATCAATGCCGAGCCCGCGCACCGCCGGCATGGGGTCGCGCACCGTGGCCACCGGCGCAAAGAACCGCCGCAGCCCGGCTTGGCGG
>MVZH01000194.1 GCA_002068325.1 Lentisphaerae bacterium ADurb.BinA184
CCGCCTGTGCCCCGGGTGTCTCATACGCCACACGTTTTCCGAAACCGACTGGTGAGTGCGTGGTTCCGTACCCGGTCACACTTGGGCGGCAGCAACTTGGAGGCACACACATGAACATCAAGATCCTGACAATCGCGGCCGTGAGTTCGATGGCGTTGGCCGGCTACGCGTGGGCGGGCTGTGGCAAGTGTCCTGGCGACGCGGCGAAAGCCGAGGCCGGGGCGGCGATCGCCAAGGCGGGCGAGGTGAAAGCGGAGTGTGCGGCCGCGGCCGGCGAGGCCAAGGCCGGATGCATGGCAAAAGCCGGCTGCATGGACAAGGCCGAGGGCGCGCCCTGTGCCATGGCGTGCGATGCCAAGTGCAAGGATCTCGCGGTGGTGAACACGCAAGGGCTCGCCGCCCTCATCGAAAGCAAGGCCGTCGCCGTCGTCCTCGACGCCCGTTCCGGGAAGTTCGACGACGGGCGCCGCATCCCCGGCGCGAAGAGCCTGACCGATGCCGCCACCGCCGAGGAGGCGGCCACGTTGATCCCCGCCAAGAACAGCCTGGTCGTGGCCTACTGCGGCGGCCCCAAGTGCCCGGCGGCGGGCAAGCTGGCGGCGCACCTGAAGGGGCTTGGCTACACCAACGTGATCGTCTATCCCGGCGGAATCGCGGGTTGGGCTGCGGCCGGCAAGACGGTCGAAGAGCCGGCGAAGTAACAGCGCCGGCGGCAGAGAGCATCCGAAGGACCGGTCGGATGACAGGCGTTGCGGATCCCGCAGCGCCTGTCTTTTTTTGGGGGGGATTCTGAAGTCCCCCGCGGCCGCCCGAGGGCGGGACTACGTGCGGGGCTCCACACACCGCCGAATGCAGTCCCGGCCTCACCCGGCTGTCCCTGGCCGTGCACCGCCTGGAGGAGGGACTGCGTACGGGTTGGGCGCGGGTTCAGCGGCGCGGCCGCCTGCCGGGCCGTGGCCGTTGCAGCCAGGCCAAGGCGGCCAGGGCGGCGAGCGCGAGTGTCCCCGGTTCCGGGACGATGGTGGCGAACTCATCGAAGCCCAGCAGGCCGGTCGGCGCGGCCGTGGCGCCGACCAGGCCGATTCCCCACTGCTGCGGATTCACGAACAGGTCGGCGGCGCTCTTGTCCTGGTTATCGCTGATCTCCGTCCATGCGCCGTCATCCGGCGTCACCTTCACCGAGCGCAGGTTCCAGCCGTCGGCCACGGCCAGCGCCTTGGCGTTGTAGTAGTAGAACGAGTAGAGCGGACCCAGCGGCCCCTCGCCGTCAGGGTCGCTCCACTCGCCGATCCAGAAGCGCAGCTGTCCGCCTTGGAGGTTGGCGTTGCCGCCCACGGTCAAGTCGTTGATGGCGAGGGAGATCTTGGGCGTCTCGGTGAGGGCGATGGGGTGGACGATGTAGCTACCGTGGCTGCCGTATGTGTAGAGCGGGTAAAAGAGGCCTCCGGTCGGAGTCCACGGCCCCAGCTCGCCGAGATCCGTCTCAAGATAGCCGGAATCGAGCCACCCGCCGGTCGCCTTCCAGGTCGGGGCGATGTCGCCGTCGCCGCCGCCGTCGGGGTCGAAGTAGAACCACCCGTTGTTGGCCGGCGGGCTGGTGTCCCAGTGCTCGACATAGGGCGTGGCGACGGCCGTCATGGCCACGCCCGCGAAGCAGGCTGCGATTCTGAGTCTGAGGTAGAGCGAACGCGTGTGCGGCATGGCTGTCCGTCTCCCGTCAGCGAAGGCGTGCACTCCGCAAGGCGCCTCGGTACCTGCAACATCGGTAATGGTACACGCCGTGCGGCCGTTTGGCAAGCGCTCCGGCGCCTCTCGTGACTGGGTGGACGATTACCCTCGCGTCGCCGGCGGATTGACGGGATGGGTGCCGCAGGGTACGGTAAGGTGTTGTCAGCCATGGCGGTCGTTGGGATTCGATGTCCAAGCGATGGCATGCGGGTCTGCCGCCAGAGCACCGGGCGAAATGGCTGCAGGCCTTGCGGAGGTTCAGCGTGGTCAACAAGCGCCAGGCAAGCCGGAACGTGTGCGCCAGCCGTCAGCCGCCGCCGCGGCCCGTGGTCACCGGCGCGGGACGCGACCGAGGCGCGACGGGCATTCCGGCAGGCGTGAGTCCAGTCCAGTCCGTGTTCACGCTCATCGAGCTTCTGGTGGTCATTGCCATCATCGCCCTGCTGGCCTCGCTGTTGCTGCCGGCCCTCTCCAAGGCGCGTGAGAAGGCGCGGCTCATCTCGTGTCTGACCAACCAGAAGAGCCAGGTCATGGCGTTGGCCATGGATGCCAGCGAGAACGACTACGGCTATCTGCCCAACATCTCCTCGGTCGGCGTCCTCAAGGCCGCCCCGCACAACGTCACCGACTTCGGCATCGAGGGGTTTGCGCCGGACGCCTCGTTTGCGCCGCCCAACAACGTCGGCGTGTTCTACTCGTGGTTCCTGATGCGGAGCGGGTACTTTGTCGGCAACACCAACGTCTTCCGTTGTCCCAGCGACACCCGCCTGCCGCCGGCGCCCAACGCCTGGACGTACCGCAGGGACATCTTCGGCTGGCAGAGCTATCTGGTCAACTACCACTTCGCGCGCACCCGCGTCGCCAATCCCGACTACGGAACCGGCAAGCGCTCGCCCGCCTCGTACCTTGACGGCTTGGGCCCCGCCAGCGAGCTGCCGGTGATGATCGAAGCCCGCTGGTACCAGCAGTTCATGTTCGGGTTCTGCTACGGCTACTGGCAGGAAGTGCATCCCGGCCCCGCCCCCAGCGAACGGCTTGACGTGGCCGGAACCGGCATGACCATGACCTTCCTCGACGGCCACGGCGCCTACGTCGAGAGAACCTCGGACTACTACAACCGGCAACATGACATGGCCGCCACCGAGAGCTACTTCTCCGGCGATCCCACCGGAATGCTGAGCCGCTTCTCGCACTAGCCGGAACGGTCTGTACGCAGCCTGAAAGCCTTCAGGATGGTTGTCGCCGGGGGGGCGGCAGCCGTGTTTCCGGTCATGCCGCGGCGTTCTGTCCGGTGCCCGCGCGGCACGCGAGGCGGACGGTTTCCTGGCGCGACAGCCGCCGGCGAATGGGTGTCCCCCGAGCCGACAATGGGAGTCCGTACAAGGGCAGCTTCCCCAAGCCACGTTGCGTGGCGTCAGTCCCCAACGGCAGCGAAAACAGGAGGTCCCAGTGAAGACGATGCTTGCGACTCTGACGATCGGGGCGATGGCGGCGGCGGTTCTGCTTGGCCCGGGCACAGCCAGGGGCGCGATCCTGGTTGACAGCGCCAGCCTGTCCGCCATCCAGGACGCCTGGGTTGACCAGGCCAATCCCACCACCAACTACGGCTCGACGACGACCCTCGAACGGAAGGCCGGGTGGTCATCGACGCCGTCGTCATCGACGCAGAAGTTCCCGTACGTAGATTTCGGCGCGGCCAACCTGCTGGCCACGGTTCCTGCCGGCGCCGCCGTCTACCGCGCCCAGCTGGCACTCGACCGTGTCTCGGCGACCGGAGACTCGGAGGCGCGCGTCGGTCATGTCTCGGCCGCCTGGAACGAGGGTACCATCGTCTACAACAGCGCTCCGGGCACCGCAGCGACCCGCTACGGCGGCCCCCTGGGCACCGGGGCGGGGACGACCGTCCTGGACGTGACCACCTACGTGGACTCGGTCCGGCGCACCGGCAGCGGCACCGCGTCCTACCGCCTCAGCGGCGGCGGTGAAGACAACGGGCACACGACGGTCTTTAGCAGCCGGGAGGCCGGCGCGGGCGTGGCGCCGGAACTGACGGTCGAGTGGGTGCCTGCGAGCCGGCTTTACACGCCGGGGATGAAAGGATCGAACCTCGTTGCCCGGCTGCAGGAAGGTCTGAGCGGGTACGCCGGCACCAGCGACACCATGCTCACCACCCGTAACAGCCTGGTTCACGGCGCCGACGCCTCTTTCAACATGGAGAACGTCTGGGGCAGCGACACCAGCCGGGGCCTGGTCAAGTTCGACTTGAGTTCGATCGGCGTCAACCCGGCCTGGGCCACGGTCACCAGCGCGACACTGCTGTTGATGCCCTCCGACTTCCAGACGATGACTTCGATCCCCGTCCAAGTCCGCGAGTTGCAGAAGGCGTGGACCGAGAATGCCACCTGGACCACCTACGATGGCGTCAACCTCTGGGATCTGGCCGGCGCCGCCGGGGCTGGCGATCAGTCGGCCGTGCTCTCCTCGACCAGCCTGGCCGACAGTCAGTGGGGCATGATCTACCTGGACGTGACCAGTTCCGTGGCCTCGTGGCTGGGCAACCCCGCCCTCAACAACGGCTGGATCGTTGATGCCGTCTCGGCCACGCAGAACATCGTTTCCCAAGTTGGCACCTCGGAAAACGCCACCATTGTCCTGCGCCCGCAGCTGTGGATCCAGATGAACGTGATCCCCGAGCCGGCCACGGCGGCGGTGCTGGGCTTGGCCGGGCTGCTGGGGCTGAAGCGCCGCGGCCGCCGGGCCTAGAGGCTGTCCGCCTCGGTGCGCGCCGGCGGCCCGCGGGCCGTGAAACGCCGGGCCGGGAGGCGGCCTACTCCGCCGCCTGCTGCGAGCGGATGATGTAGCTGTCGTTGCGGTAGCTCTTGCGCATGTCGCGGTCCATGCCCTTGGCGTCGAGGGCGCTGGCCTCGGCTTCGAGCTCCTCCATCTCCCTGTTCTGGGCCGGCAGGTTGTACTTGGCGCGCTGCTTCTGGAGGCTGGCGTTCACCTCACTGAGCTTCCGCACCGCCAGATCCTTCTTGCCCTGATCCATCAGCTCGACCACTTCGTCCTTGGTGACGGCGATCACGTTGCGCGCATAGTCGTCCTGCACCGCCGCATTCACCGACTGCACCACGTCCTCCTCGCGCTCGCTGAAACGCACCAGCGCGGTGGCCTCGCTCCGGCCGGCCTCCTGGGTGACGGCGTCCTCGTAGGCCAGGCGCGCCACTGCGACCCGCCGCTCGCTCTTCGCCGGGGCCGGCGGCACCGCCACCTCGATCAGGGCGTACTTCTCCTGCCCTCCGTAGAGCTGGTTGAGGGCGATCTCGACCGAGTCGGCGCCGACCCGGCCGTCGCGGCCGATGATGCGCAGCGGGCGCACGCCGTCCTTGAACTCAATGGTCAGGATGACCTTGCGGGCGACGACGTTGAGCACGTCCCCCAGCTCGGCGGCGAAGATGCGCGGCAGGTCGCGGCTGTCGCGCACGAAGTACGAGTTGCCGTCGCTGCGCTGGGCCAGGCGGGTCATGAGGTCTTCGTTGTAGTCCAGCCCGACGCCGACGGTGCTGACCGAGATGCCCTCCTTGATCAGGGAGGCGCCGAGCCGTTCGAGGTCGTCCGGCGAGCTGGGGCCGACGTTGGCCAGGCCGTCGGAGAGCAGGATGATGCGCTGGACATAGTCGTCGCCGAGGTGTTTGCGCACCTCCGCCGCGCCCTGGCTGACCCCGCCGAACAGCGCCGTGTTGCCGCCGGCGCGGATGTCCCGGATGCGGCACTCGATCCACTCCGAGTTGCGGGCGCTCTGGGCCGGCACGACGGTCTCGACGTTGTGGTCGTACATGACCAGCGAGAAGAGGTCGTCGCCGTCCAGCCGGCGCAACGCCTCGATCGCCGCCTCCTTGGCCTTCTCCAGCTTCTCGCCGCTCATCGAACCCGAGCGGTCCAGGACGATCGCCAAGTTGACCGGCGGGCGGCGGCGGCTGTGCCGCGAATGGCCGGGTTCCATGGTGATCTTGATGACCGCGGTCTCCTCCCGGCCGGCCGGCAGGACGCCGCGGTCCAGCTCGGCCCGGCAGCCCACGCCCGCGCGGGCCGGCAGGCACGCCAGCCCGGCCAGCAGCCCTGCACCCAGCACACCGCACACGCTCCCGAGAATCCGTGTCAGGCACTTCATGGTTCACGCTCCTTTCGGTTGGGGCCGGGACTTGCGGCCAGCCCGTTCGTGTTTCCACCCTAATAGACGGCGGCGCGCGGCCCGACGTGTAAAGCGGGAGGCAAGAAGATGTAAAAACGGTGTCACCCTGGCGGCGCAGGCATCGGCGGCCGGCGAGGGGAGGGGACGATGGCGGGGGTGCGCCGGAAGGTCAGGGGGCCCGCGGACAAGGCCGCGCGGACGGGGCACTCGGTTCGACCCGTGGGCATGATGGGCTAACGTGGAGGGCGGACCTCTGTGTCCGCCGGGGCGTCCCCGCATACCAGGTTGGCTTGGCTTGACCCGGACGGCACGGAGGCCGTCCCCCCATTGGCCATCCAACTGGACAACCGACTTGCAGACGCTGGCCGGCGCGGTGGCGCCAGACGAGGCGTGCACTATGTTCAGCGCCGTCTCCCGTCCGTCAGGGCGGCCGGCCGGAGGGCAGGGCGGCGGCGCCCCGGCCCGGCCCGGTCAGCGCGAAAGGAGCAGCCATGATCCGACGCAACGGCTCGTACGAAGGCGAGGTCCGCGAGAAGATGCGCGGCGGCAAAGGCACGGTGCGGGTCGAGCACCTGTGGAAGAAGGATGAGCTCAAGGGCCGCACCCGCCTGTGCGCCCGCCTCACCCTCGAACCGGGCAGCAGCATCGGGTTCCATGAACACCTCAACGAGGCCGAGGTCTTCGTCATCCTATCCGGCGAAGGGAAGTGCCTCGACGGCGGGGTCGAGACCCTCGTGCGGGGCGGGGATACCGTCCTGACCGGCGACGGCGCCGGCCACGCCATCGAGGCGGTCGGCACGGTGCCGCTGGTCATCCTCGCCTTCATCGTGCAGTCCTGACCCTCCTGCGCGCGACCGGCCGGGCGCATACGCACCCGCCGGCCCAGGCGCTCGGCCGCCACGCGGACCGCACCTTCCGTCCACCCGGCGTCCGCGGCCCGGCGGCGCCCTTGCCGTTGCCGGTTGCGGATGTATATTTCCAAACACTCTTTCCGCGGGGCAGGAAAGGCACTCGTGCGGCACGCCGTCAGGGGCGGCACGGCTCGTGCCTTGCCTCTGTCCCGATTCGGTCATGTCCCACTTGGCTACCACCGGAGAGCGAGTATGCGCAAGACCCTGGTTGTGGGCGGCGCGATATCGCTGGCGGCCCTGAGCGGCTGGGCGGCGCAGGCGGCCGTGCCTGTCGCCGAGGCGGGGCCGGCCTCGCGCACGGTGCTGCTGCTCGTGCAGCTGGGGCTGATCCTGGTTGCCACCAAGCTGGGCAGCATGGTCTCGGAGGCGGTGCGTCTGCCGGGGGTCCTCGGGGAGTTGGCGGCGGGGATGCTGATCGGCCCGTTCGTCCTGGGCGGGCTGGCGCTGCCCGGCTTTCCGGCGGGGCTGTTCCCGTTGCACGAGGGGATTCCCGTCTCGATGGAGCTGTACGGCTTCTGTTCGGTGGCGGCGGTGCTGCTGCTCTTCGTCACCGGGTTGGAGACCGATGTGCACATGCTCCTGCGCCACTCGGGGGCCGGCCTGGCCGTCGGGCTTGTCGGCGCCCTGTTGGCGTTTGTGGCGGGCGATGTGGTCGCCGCCGTGTTGTGGCCGCGCCTGTTCGGCGAGTCGCGCGGGTTCCTCCATCCCTCATGCCTGTTCCTCGGCGCCGTCGCCACCGTCACCTCGGTCGGCATCTCGGCGCGGGTGCTGGCGGCCCGGCGTCGCCTGGACTCGCCGGAGGGCATGACGATCCTGTCGGGGGCGACGGTGGACGACGTGCTGGGGATCTTCCTGGTCGCGGTCGTCATCGGCCTGTGCGGGGCGGTGGTGGCCGGCGCCGAGGCGGCAGGCGCGCGCGTCGGCATGGTGGCGGCCAAGACGTTCGGCATCTGGCTGGTGGCGGTGGGGCTGGGCCTGTTCGGGGCCCGGTACGCGGGACGGCTCCTGAAGCGCTTCCCGGACCACGCCTCGATTGCCGTCGTGGCCCTCGGCCTGGCCCTGATCCTGGCCGGGCTGCTCGAACGGGCCGGGCTGGCCGTCATGATCGGCGCCTACGTGACGGGGCTGGCCCTCTCGCACTCCGACCTGGCCTACGTCGTGCGCGAGCGCCTCAGCCCGGTCTATCTCTTCCTCGTGCCGGTCTTCTTCGGCGTCATGGGGATGATGGTGGACTGGCGCGCGGCGGCGGCCCGCCCGATGGTGGTCCTGGCCCTGGCCTACACGGCGGCGGCGTTGCTGGCCAAGCTGGTCGGCGCCGCGGTTCCGGCCTGGCTGTTCGGGTTCAGCCTGCGTGGCGCCTGGCGGGTCGGCGCTGGCATGATGCCGCGCGGCGAGATGGCGTTGGTGATGGCCGGGATCGGCGTGGCGGCGGGCGGG
>MVZH01000195.1 GCA_002068325.1 Lentisphaerae bacterium ADurb.BinA184
GCCGGGGCGGTCCCGCCAAGTCAGCTCCGCCGCGTAGTCCAGGTCATCGTGGTCGGCCTCGATGCGGTGGTCCGGGCGGGGGTCGAGGTAGGTGTGCATGAGGCCAAACTCGTTGCCGGGCACCGACGGCGGGCCCTTCGGGTAGGAGAGGCTGCTGACCGCCGCCTCGAAGCCCTGCAGCCGGTGCCGCCAGCCCTCGGGGACGGTGGTGCGGCGCACGTAGCCGAGCCGTTCGAGCGTGTCCCGCAGCCAGCGCACCATCTCCAGCATCTGCGGATCCCGCGCCCAGCCGTTGTAGATCTTGCCGAAGGCGATGCTGGTCCAGTCGGCGAACAGGATCTCGTTGCCGTACGGGTAGCCGAGGGTGAGGGCGCGTCCGCGGCCGAAGCGGTGTTCGACGATCGCCGGCTGGCCGCTGCCGTAGCGCGCCACCACGTCGGCGGCGCCGCCGGGGACCAGCACCTGGTAGGGCTGGCCATTCTGCACGCGCCGCCCTTCGACCGGGCGGGGATACCCGGTGTCCGGCGGCGGGACCGGCGTGTAGCGGCCGCTGTGCAGCCCGCGGTTGACTGTCGTCTGAAGCCAGGTGCCCTCCACGCCCGTCTGCGTCACCGTGACCGGCGCGCCGCCGTCCTTGCGGAGATCGCAGCCGAGCACGTCGGCCAGCGGGCTGTCCACATACACGGGCGGCGTTCCGGACAAGCCGCCGCCGGCGACGACGCCGGGCACCAACGTGGACAGCAGCAGGCCGCCGCCGGCCACGTAGGCCCGCACCGCCTCCGCCTCCAATGCGCCGAGCACGACCGCCTGCGGGAGGATCAGGAGACGCGCCCGCGCGGGCACCCCGCGGCCCAGCTCGCCCTCGGTCAGCACGTCGTACTGAACCTTCAGCGCGGTCAGGACCCAGCCCCAGCCGACCAACTCGCGGTGCGTCTGCGAGCCCGCCACCTCGAGGCTCGCGCTGGGCAGCAGCAGCAACACGTCGGCCGGCGTGACACGCGTGTTGGCCAGCGTCGCGCTCAACTGGTGCGCCTGCCGCAGCGCCAAGTACTGGTTGAGAATGCCCGACCACTGCAGCTGACGGTCGTTCCACAGCATCACCGGCGGGAAGTAGCCCCAGCGCAGCGGACCCTCCGGGCCAAACCACATGTCCGACCACAACCCGTCACGCAACAGCGAGGTGAAGAAGTTCACCGACAGCATCGTGCCGAAACCGTACTCGCAGTTCTGGAGGAAAAACGGCCCGGCTTCGACCCCGCGCCGGCGCCCGGCGGCCGCGGCGTGCGCCCCGGCGCGCATCAGGTCCTCGAAAAACGGCGTCTCGCTGCTGACCGACGGAACATCCACCAGGGCGGTCAGCCCGAGGCTGCGCCAGGCGACGGCGCTCAAATCCGCGTCAATGTGGTGCGACTCGCCGTTGACCCCTTCGAGTTCGACGGGGAGGTCACCGAACGCATCGCGGATGAGACCAGCCGCGAGGGCGTAGTGGCGCCGCACGAACCCGCTCTCGTCGGCGTCCGCCGGCCATCGCCAGTTGCCGTAGGGGTGGAACAAATCCGCGCCCACGCACAGCACACGCCCGCGGTGCGGGGAACGGCGCACATGCCGGCCGACTGCGGCGACGAACCGGGCGAAACGCCGGCGCGTCGGCTCGTCCGCAAGATTGACCGCGCGCGCCTCAAACCAAGACCCGTCCTGGTTCTTGAGCGGCCCCATGAACACTTCGGCGAAGGTGTGGCCGCGCAGGATGAAGTCGGCCTTGCCCTCGGCGTCGCGCACCACCGACTCGGGGCGTTCCTCGAGCCACCAGTCGGGAACGCGCCCAGTCAGCGTCGGCAGCACCAGCTTCACGCGGAAGTCGTACCGCGCCGCCAACTCGAGCAGGTGGTCGAGGGCCCGGAAGTCGTAGGCGTCCTTCGCGGGTTCAACCCGATCCCAGCGCAGGAGCGGATCCTTGGGCACGAGGAAATCAACGCCCAGCATCCGGCCCTTGCCGAGCTGGTACTCGATGTCCAGCCCCTGCAGGTCATTCCAGAAGTGTTCGCGAAAACCGTCGGGCGGTTCGATGTTGGTGCGCCAGCCGAACTGCACGCCGGCGCGCCGCTGCCGTTCGCGCACCGGATCCCGCCAGCGCCTGCCCTTGATGACCTTCAGCTCAAGGCCCGCCCGGCCGAACTCCGCCTGCAGCGCGGCCCGACGGGACTCGTGCTCCGCCGCCACTGCCCGGTACTGGGCCAGCACGTCCGGTGCCACCCGTCCAAGCTCATCCCGAAGGAAGCTCACGTCGGCCGCCACGGTGGCGTCGTCGCCCAGGTCCAGCGCCGCGAACAGCGAGGTCCCGGCATGGTCCAGGGGCTTGAGAGTCTCATAGAGGTCGAGGTTGGCGCGGTCGAAGGCCTCGACGGCGGCCAGCTCGCCGGCCCCCGACAGCGCGAAGTTGCGCAGGTCGTGGACCAGCCACAGGGTGCAGCCGAGGAGCATCCGCGCCCGCTCGATGTCCTCGACAAGCCGCAGGGCGTCGCCCCGCACGCCCGTGGGCGCCGGAGCCCCCGCCGGCGCGCCCCGGCCCGCCGACGCCAGGATCAGCACGCCGGCCAGCGTCAGGATTGCGGATTTCGCAAACCGACGCCGCGACGCGCCGGGCGCGGCCCTGTCAGAAATGTCATCCAGCATGGCTCAAGGCCTCTCCAAAGACTTTCCGCCTGCCCGGGCGGCGCACCCCGCCGCCGGCGGGCCGACGCCTCGCCCCGGCCGCATCGCGCGCGCGGGTCAAAACCATCAGAACCAGTCGTCAACCATGCACGAACCTGTCTCCGACACTCCGTAGGCGATCAGCAGGGCGTACAGGCTGACGACCGCGGCGGCAACCGGCGCGATGATGCTGGCGCCGATGAACTCCTGCTTGTCAATCGAACCCGCCTCGCCGGCCGGGCCGGAGTCAACGTCCCCTCCCCAGCCGAAGTTCACGATCGGCATGACCGGGATCGGGCCGTTCCGGATGATGTTCAGCACGCCGATCTGCAGACCGTTGAAGTCCCTGCCGGCGTTGACCACCCCGAGCTGAAAGCCGCGTCCCCTCTCGACGACATTGACCGCACTGACCTGCATCCCGCCGCCCGCCATGTCGCCGGCCACGTTGGTCAGGCCCGACAGTTGCACCCCCCGCAACGAGCGCGCCAGATCCACCGCGGCGGACAGCTGCAGGCCGTCCACCCGCGCCGCCCCGCTGGTCAACCCCCCCAGCTGACCGCCGCGAACCTCGTCGGCAGCCACCGTCCAGCCGCCGAACTGGAGGCCCGCCACGCGGCTGGCACAGGCCACCAGGCCCCCGATCTGCGCCCCGGAGACCGCGCCCGTCTCGGTGAACACGCCGGCCAGCTGAACCCCTTCGATGCTGGCCGCCTCGTCCAGCGCCCACCCGCTCACCGCGAACACGCCGCTGACCTGGATTCCGCTGAAGCCGCCCACGTTGCCGAAGGCCGACACACCAAGGCCGCCGGCGGCCTCGCCCTGGGCACTCACCCCCGCGCACTGAACCGTCACCCCGTCGGCCGGAGTCTTGTAGAAACCCAGTTCCAGCCCGTTGACCTCGGCGTTGTCCCCCCACGGCAACGACAGGCGCAGGCCGTGCACCGCCGTGTCAGGCCCGACGACTTGCACCTGCGGCGACAGGCTGAGCTGGAACGGACTCCAGCCCGCCGCCGTCGCCGGCAGGCCCGCCAACAGGACCGCCACCAACAGCACGGACACCGCCCGCAGAGGGCCCCTGCGACCGGACGCAAACCCTTCCCGCCCACATCTGCACGCCCGCAATCTCGTACGCATCTCCGTGGTCTCCTGTGCTCCTGGCCTCTGCGGCTCCACCGCCCGGCCCGTCCCGCACCGCGGCGATCCCCGTGGCCGGCCGGAGCCTCCGGGCCGGCCCGAACCCAACGTCCGGTTACGATAGAGGACGGCCCGAAGAAAGCAAGAGGGGCGGCTTGCAGCCCGGCAAGGGCGTGCTATACTAGGCACCGTTTCTGTGTTGCTGGAGGCGGGGCGCCGGGCCGCTGTGACGGCCGCGTCCTCGCCACCGGGGGAGTCCGTTGGACGCGGCACTCGCGAGTCCAAGTCCCTGCCGGAGCCGGCTCTCAAGCCAGCCGCCCGAACACGGGCGGGCAGGGCGTCATTGATTTCACGCCGTTGGGAAGTCCGTTGTTTCCAGGCAGGTTCGCGGCCGTCGCCGGCCAGGGCATGCCGGCGCCCGCGCCGGGCAACCGCCGGGGTCGCGACCTCCACAGTGCATCGGGACCACCGTCCCATCCCTGGCCCGTCAAAGGCGGCCGGAGGCCGCTTGCGCCGGCCCAGCACGCACGGCTGAAGAACGTGCAGGAGCATCCATGAGTTTCGAGTCGTTCCATCTGCATCCGCAACTGAACCGCAACATCGAGGCCCTCGGCTACCAGGAACCCACGCCGATCCAGGCCCAGGCCATCCCGCACGCCCTCGCCGGACGCGACGTGATGGGGCTGGCCCAGACCGGCACCGGCAAGACGGCGGCCTTCGCCCTGCCCATCCTCCACCGCCTCGAAGGCGGCCCCAAGGGAGTCGTGCGCGCCCTCGTCATCAGCCCGACCCGCGAGCTGGCCGAACAGACGCACAACGTCTTCGGCGACCTCGGCCGGCAGACCGGCTGGAGGTCGGCCACCGTCTACGGCGGCGTCGGCATGAAGCCGCAGGTCGACAGCCTGCGCGGCCGGGCCGAGATCGTGATCGCCTGCCCGGGACGGCTGCTCGACCACATCCGCCAGCACACGGTTGACCTGCGGCACGTCGAGGTGCTCGTCCTCGATGAGGCCGACCGCATGTTCGACATGGGATTCCTGCCGGCCGTCCGCGAGATCCTCGGACACCTGCCGCCGCAACGTCAGAACCTGCTGTTCGCGGCCACCATGCCCGACGACGTGCGCGCCCTCGCCGCCGGGGTGCTGCACGCGCCGGTGACCGCGCAGGCCGGCTTCATCGCCCCGGCGGAGACGGTCTCGCACGCCCTCTACCCCGTGCCGGCGCATCTGAAGGCGAAGCTGCTGCAGGAACTGCTCCGCCGCACCGACACCGACTCGGTGCTCGTCTTCGCCCGCACCCGGCACCGCGCCCGGCGCACCGCCGACCAGTTGCGCAAGGCCGGCTTCCGGGTCGCCTCGCTGCAGGGCGACATGTCGCAGAAACACCGCCAGGCCGCCATGGACGGATTCCGCGAGGGACGCCACCAGATCCTGGTGGCCACAGACATCGCGGCGCGCGGACTCGACGTCGCCACCATCTCCCACGTCATCAACTTCGACATGCCGGACACCGTCGACGCCTACACCCACCGCATCGGCCGCGCCGGACGGGCGGCCAGGACCGGCGACGCGTTCACCCTCGTCACCCCGCAGGACGCCGACTTGGTGCGGCAGATCGAGCGGGTGCTGGGCAGTGCGATCGAGCGACGGCAGATCGAGGGCTTCGACTACCAGGCGCCGGCCCCCGCCGCCCCGCCGCCGTCGGCGCATCGCCAATACGGGCGCCCTCCCGCGCCCCGTCCCCACTCGGGGCCGCCGTCCCGCCACGGCCGGCCCGACAACCGGCAGCGCGCCGGGGCGCTGTCGGGGAACCCGTACCCCGCCCAGTCAGGCCATCCCCAGGGCCACCGTTCCGGAGCGCTGTCGGGGAATGCGTACCCTTCGCGGTCCAGCCATCCCCAAGGCCACCGTTCCGGACAGCCCCGGGACGGGATGTCCGGTTCCGGCCATCCCACGCACGCCGGCCACGCCGGCTATCCCGGTCCGTCCGGCCGTCCTGGACGCCCCGGCCGCCCCGGACGCGGCGGACACCGCGGCGAGACCCGACTGGAGGCGTTCAAGCGCCAGATGGCGATCGCCGCCGGCCAGGCGTGAGGGACGGGAAGGGCGACCGGCAGGGATAGCGCAAACCGGGGGAGCCGGCGCCCGCTACGGCCGCCAGGGCAAGTCTTCCACGTCGTCGAACGTCCTGGCGCAGTTCCACGGGCAGTGCGCGCCGTGGCCGTCAAGGAAGACGACGTTGGTTCCCCGCGGGTGCCAGGCACCCCTGTTGGCACGGCTCGCATGGGGCGCGCCGCTCGGCGCCTCCTCCGGCAGCGGGCTGTCGCCCCTGGCCGGCGCCACGGCCCCGGCTCAAGGCAGCTTCCAGTAGGAGTCGGTCAGGTCGTAGAATGTAAACGGCCCCTTGGCGGCGCACAGCCGCGCATGGCCGTCGAGGAAGACGACGTTCGTGCCGTTGCCGTGCCAGCGGCCCATGTTGGGGGAATACCAGAATCCGCCTGCCGGGGCATAGTTGTAAGGGTTGCTGCGGTCGTCGTCGCCGGTCGAGTTCAGCCAGGCGTCGGCCTCGGCGGCCCGCCGCGGCGACGAACCGTACGGGGAGGTCGGCCGCAGGCCGTCGAAGAGGAAGACCTTGGCGCTGGTATTGTCGAGGCTGCTGATGCTCCACTGCGGCACGGGCGGCCCGGCCACACCGAGATTCCAGTTGGGGTATGAGCCGGGGCCGTAGCCTTGGCAGCCCAGGTAGGGGTTGGACTTGTAGTGCGAGTTCTTCAGCGCCAGCACGCCGTTCACCGAGAGCGTGTAGGGATACGCCGCGTCAGTGATGCCGGGAAGGAACTGGAATCCGGGGCAGGCATAGGTGCGCGCCACCTCGACGTAGGGGTAAATGAACGTGCAGGGGTTGCCGCCGCCGTACGGCCACCAGGTGTCGCCGTAGATCACCGTGTCGTACGGGCTGCACCACGCGAAGGGGATCTTGTCGTTGTAGTCCGCGGCGTAGAAATACAGGGCCTGGCCCAAGGTGCGCAGGTTGGTCTCGCAACTGATCGCCTTGGCGCGGTCGCGCGCCTCCCGCAACGCCGGCAGCAGCAGCGCCGCCAGGATGGCGATGATCGCAATCACCACCAGCAGCTCGATGAGGGTAAATCGCCTCCTCGCCTGCCCTCGCCCCGCGCTGTGCATGACTCACCTCGGACTGGCGGTTGCGCACTCCGCACACGTGACTGCACCCATACCGTACCGGACGCGCCACGCCTTGTCAAGCGGCCGCCGCACTCCCCGCGGCGGCGCCAAGTCCGTCTCCCACGCGGCCCCGCCCGCCTTGCCGCCGCTCAGCCGAGGACGTACTTGCGCACGGTGCGGCGGTCCAGCCCGGTGCGGCGGGCCACCTCGCCGTAGTTGCCTGAGCGCTCGTAGAGCAACTGGCAGTAGCGGGCCACCAGGGCGCGCGCGTCAAGGCGTCCGGCCTCGATCTCGCCGGCCAGCCCCGGCACCGCGCCCGGCGGCGCGCCGGATTCCGCCTGCCCGTCGTACCGGCCCTTGAGCAGGATCCGGCGCACGGCCTGTTCGAGTTCCCGCACGTTGCCGGGCCAGGCATAGCCCGCCCCGACCTGCGCCTCCAGGCAGCCCACCACCTCCCCGGTCTTCGGCACCCCATCCTTGCCGCACAGCCGCCGCAGGATGTGCCCGACCAGCAGCCCGAGCTCACCGGCGTCCTCGCCCAGCCGCTGCCGTAGCGGCGGCACCACAATCTGGTCGGAACACAGCCGGTAGTAGAAGTCGTCGCGGAACCGCCCCGAGGCACGCAAGGTCTCCAGCGGCCGGTTGGTGGCGGCAATCACCCGCCCCGCAAACCGCCGCCCCTCGTGGCTGCCGACAGGGCTGAACACCCGCTCGTGAATGACCCGCAGCAGCTTGATCTGAACCGGCACGCTGACCTCGCCGATCTCATCCAGGAAGATCGCGCCGTTGGGCAGGCAGCGGCCAAACACCCCCTCGTGCGTCTCCACCGCCCCGGTGAAGGCCCCCTTGCGATGCCCGAACAGCTCGGACTCGATCAGCGACTCGGCGAACTGCGAGAGGTTGGCCGCAATGAAGATCTCGGTGAAGCTCTGGGCGAAACGCCCGCCCCGCGCGTCGAACGGGATGTAGCCGGAGCGGCCGATGGCGGCGGCCGCGGTGCCCTTGCCGGTCCCCGTCTCCCCGAGCAGCAGCGTCGAAAAGTCCTCCAGCCGGTTCCACAGCAGCCGCTCGTAGGTCAGGAAATCGTGCGTGAAAACGTTGTTCCACAACTGGACCCGCAGCTCCTGCATGCAGCGGCTCGCGCCCGCCAGCCCCGTGTGGATGAAGTGGAACGCCCG
>MVZH01000196.1 GCA_002068325.1 Lentisphaerae bacterium ADurb.BinA184
CCCCCGCCGATCCACCACTCGAAGCGGTGGACGGTGACGGTGAACGCGCGCCCCTCGGGGTTGTGCAGGAAAACCCTCGGCTTTCCCATGATGTAGTGCCCGGCGTCGCCGATGGAGGTGCCGGCGCGGGCGGCGGGAACCGTGCAGGGCAGTCCGGCGACGAGGGCGGCGGTCAAGGCGGGCAGCAGGTGTCGCAGCATGTTCGGTGCCTCCGGCTGGTGATCCGTTCCGTGTGCGTGATGGCCGTGACTGTAACCTCGCCAGACCCGTCTGGCCACGCCTCGCGACCGGCCGACGACGGGACGGCGGCGCAACGGGGCGGGCGGTTGCGCCCTCTCACTCCGCCGGGCGGATCTCGGGGACCGGCTCGTGCGCCAGGGCCATGCGGCGCCGGAGGCGCGCGGCCATCTCGGCGCGAACGGCGGCAAAGGCCGGGTCGCGCACCAGGTTGCTGCGTTCGTGCGCATCGCTGGCCAGGTCGTACAGGTGGCACTCGTGGTAGACGGTGGCGCCCGCGACGCGCGAGCCGCTCCACTTCTCGGCCGACGGCACCCAGACCTCGTACTTCCAGCGGCGCGTGCGGACGGCGCGGCCGATATGATCCTCGCTGATCTGCAGGAACACGTCGTCGGGCCAGTCGAGGGCGCGTCCCGCGACCAGGTCCTGCAGCGGCCGCCCCGCCAGGTTTGCGGACTCCGCAACTCCGCCCGCCGCCAGCACGGTCGGCGGCAGGTCGATCAGGCTGACCAAGTCCTCGATGACGCGGCCGCCGCGGAAGCCCGGCCCCGTGACGACCAGCGGCACGCGGATGCAGCCGTCGTGGCAGGCGCGCTTGTACTCGCTGTTGCGGGTGCAGAAGTGCGACCCGTGGTCGCTGGTGAAGATGACCAGGGTGTTGTCGGCCAGGTCGAGTTCGTCGAGCTTGGCACGCACCCGCCCGAGGTTGGCGTCGAGGCTGTGGCAGCAGCCGAGGTAGTCGGGGAAGCTCTCGCGCCAGTCGCCGGCGGTTCCCGCGAGGTCGCCGGGCACGTCGTACTCCGCCCAGCGTTGCTTCGAGCCGTGCGGCCCCTCGTAGCAATGGTGGTCGTTCTGGTGGTGGGGTTCGATGAACGAGACGAAGAGGAAGAATGGGCGGCGGCGGTCGCGCGTCTCCAAATATTCCAGCGTCCAGTCGCCGAGCGCGTCGGCGCGGTACCGCCCCGGCGGGAACTCGCGGGGGTTGCCGTCGCTGTCGAACAGGTGCCCGTCGTAGCTGTGCGAGGTGAATTCAAGCACGTCGGAGGCCAGCCAGAAATCCCGGTAGCCGCCACGGCGCCCGGAGGGCACCGGGCGCCTCTCGAAGTTCTCCTCGGGGTTGTCGTGCGGGCCGAAGCGGTTCGAGGCCAGATGCCACTTGCCGAGGTACCCGACCTCGTAGCCGGCCGCGGCGAGCCGGTGGGCGATCGTCGTTTCGCCCGGCGGCAGGGCGATGCCATTGCGGAAGACGCCGGTCTCGGTCGCCCACTTGCCAGTCTGCAGGCAGGCGCGGGCCGGACCGCACACCGGCTGGCAGGTGAACGTGTTCTCAAAGCGGATACCCTCGGCCGCCATGCGGTCGAGGTTCGGGGTGACGGGCAGCCGCTGGCCGTAGCACCCGCAGGTGTCCCAGCGCTGCTGGTCGGTGAAGAAGAAAAGGATGTTCGGTGTCATGCGGCGGCTCCCAGGGGGCAGTTTGCGGATTCCGCAGAACGTAGCGCACAAGAGGGGAAACCCAACTTGGTTTGTTCATCAACCGCACAGACCTCAGGACTCAGAGGGATACAGCCGGGATTCCTCACAAAGAGGAAACAGAGGCAACGAAGGGTCTGCATTGCAGGCGGTTACCACCCCACCTGCGGTTGGGCGGCGCGGAAACCGACGGCTCTCCCAGTGGTTCGTAGGCTATGGCGAACCTGTGAGATAGACCTCCGTTCTCTCCGTTGCCTCTTTGTTCACGAACCGCTCAGGCTAACCTGTTGATGTTCTGCCAGTTGCATCAGACAGGCCGTCCCTCTCCGGCCCGCCCGTCGCAGTGGAGCGGGCGACGGCCACGTGCTGTCCGCCGGATTGCCGCGGCGCGGGCGCGCGGTACGTTATCCGCGCTCAGCCCCGTCTGTCGCGGCCCGTGCTCAAGGACGTACGCCGACACTGAGCCTGCAACCCGGGAGTCCCTGATGATTGCCCAGTTCGCCGCTCTGCTCAAGGAGTGGTCCGCCTACCTGCCGCCGCTGACCCGCGAGCCCGATTTCGACCGCTTCTGGGCGGAGGCCCGCGCCGAATCGCAACGCGCCCCGCTGCAGGTGACCCGGACCGCCCTCGACTACCCGCTGGGCGGGGTCGCCGTCTCCGACGTGACGTACCGCGGCACCGACGGTACGCGCATCCACGGATGGTTCCTCACCCCGGCCGCGCGGGCGGGGCAACGGCTGCCCTGCCTCGTGCACTACCATGGCTATGGCGGCGACCGCGGCCGCCCCGTGGACTTCCTGGCCTGGCTCACCTTGGGCATGGCCGTACTCTCCGTGGACTGCCGCGACCAGTCCGGGGAGACCGGCAACGCCGCCGCCTGGTCGGGCGGCAGCCTCGGCAACCATTTCCTGCGGGGCATCCTCGACCCCGCCGAGTCCTATGTCCGTTGCCTTTGCCTGGACGCGCTGCGGGCGCTCGATGTCGCCTGCGCACAGCCGGAAGTCGCCCCGGACGGCATCGTCGTGGAAGGCGGCAGCCAGGGCGGCGCCCTCACGGTCACGGCGGCCGCGCTTGACCCACGCCCTGTCCTCGCCCTGCCCGACGTGCCCTCGAACAGCGACCTCGCCAGCCGAGTCCTCAACGGCAACGGCGTCTACGGCACCCTCGCCGAATACCTCAAGCGCCACCCTGAGCGGACGGAGACCTGCCTGCGCACGTTGAGCTACTTTGACACCATGAACATGGCCGAGGGCATCCGGGCCCGGCTCTACGTCTCGGTGGGCGGGCGCGACCCCGTGTGCCCGGCCAAGTGTTTCTTCGCCACCTACAACCGCATCCGTGCGCCCAAGGACATGGAGATCTACTGGTTCAACGGGCACGAGGGCGGCGGGGTCAGGCACTTCGAGCGCAAACTGCGCGTCGCCCAGCAGTTCCTCGCCGCGCGCTCCGGCCAGCCGGCCTGACTCCCCGCGCAACTCCAAGAGTCTGCCGCAGAGACGACGGCGACACCGCGGAGATCGCCGCCAACCGCCCCTCCTCTGGCTCGCCCTCGCCGGCCCCTCAGGCGTCGTGCCGGGCCCAGTGGGCGCGCAGGTAGGTGATGAACCGGTCCACCATCTCGTCGGAGATGTTCGCCGGCATGTGGTTGCCGACGGCGAACATCAGCCCGCGGCAGCGCGGCGCCAGCTCGAGCGTGCGGTCAATCTGGGCCTTGACGTCCGCCCAGGCTCCAAACGTCATGGTGCGGCAATCCACGCAGCTGCCCACCAAGCAGTGCGAGCCGCCGAAACGGTCCACCATGAAGCCGAAATCGTTCGAGGGTTCGAAGATGAAGCCGTCGGCGCCGGCGGCGGCGAGATCCTCGGCCAGCTCGGTGAACGTGCCGTCGGAACAGAAGAGCACCTTCTTGCCGGCGGCATGGAGGGGTTTCCATAGCTCGGCGAAACGGGCGATGATCGCGCGGCGGTAGAAGTCCGGGCTCATGAAGCAGCCCTCGGACCAGACGAAGTCGTCGTGCTGGATCACCACCTCGACGTCCGTGCGCGCCCAGGCCTGCATGTGGAAAAGGGTGTAGCGGAAGAAGCTGTCCAGCACCTTCTCGATCTTGGCCGGGTCGGCGGCGGCGGTCAGGAACATGTCCCAGCCGAAGGCCTGGATGGCCCCGGAGACGATCGTCTTGTAGTAGCCGCCCGTGACGAGTTGGTCGGGGAAGCTGGTGAGCGCGTTCGTGTGGCCGGCCTGGTAGGCGGCGACCTGCTCGGCCATGTCCGGCAGGCCATACTCCTTGACCGCGTCGAACGCCCACACGTCCTCGGCGCGGCGGAACGGCGACTCGTGCATGGCGCGCAGGTCGCTGCCGTCGGCGGCATACTCGGCATGCCCCATGTCGGTGACCCGGCCGTACTGGCCCCAGTTGCCGCGCAGACCGTCGTTGGACGACCACAGCATGTCGAAGTCCCAGGCCGCATAGAACCGGCGGCTGCGCTCGGGATGCCCCGGCGGCACGCCGGCCACCCGGCTGACGTAGTCCGTGTGGTACTCCATGCTGTACTCGGTATGGGCAAGGCGCGGCGTCGGCTTCAGGTTCACCGTGTCCAAGGCAAGCTGGCGACTCATGGGAGCTCCTTGCGCAGCACGCGGGCGGCCCCGCGGAAGACGGTGGAGAGCCGGGGACTATAAGGGGCGGCGATGAAGATGCAACCGGGCGGCCGCTGGACGGGGGGCCTGGCCGCCGGGACGTGCCGTGGAGGGACGCCCTCCGTGGCGTCCGCGGCATACCCGGCAGACCCTACTCCACCGACTAGCCGGGGCGGCCGCCGGCCGGAACCGCGACTTGACCGGACGCCGAACCGGCGTAGAGTACAACGGCGTTGTTCAAGCACAAGGGAGCCACGGCAAACATGGCCAATGAGAACGACAGCTCGATTCTCCACCCCGAGATCGTCGAGGCGCCTCGCGAGGCGGCGGACGACCATCGCGGAACCCCCGCCGCGGAAACCCTGGTCCTGGCCGCCAAGGAACTGCCCGACCGCATCCATCTCTTGCCGACCCCCTCGAAGCCGGTCTTCCCCGGGCTGGTGTTCCCCATCATGGTTCCCCAAGGGCCGGTCGGGGACCTGCTGAAGGCCGTGGCGGCGGAAGTCCCCGAGCGCGTCGTGGGCTTCGTCCTCACCCGGCAGGAAGAACCCGGCGACTTGGAGAAGCTGGAGCAGGCCGACCTCTACTTGGTGGGGACCGCGGCCCGCATCCTGCGCCTGCAGGAGACCCCCGACGGCAGCGTCCAGGCCCTCCTGCGCGGCGAACGCCGGTTCCACCTCCTCAAGGCCGTCCGCCGCGACGGCCGCCTGGTCGGCCAGGTGGCGTACGTCGAGGACGTCGCCGGCGCCGGCGACGCCGTCCGCGCCATGGCCCAGGCCATCGTCGCCAGCCTGCGCGAGCTGATCAAGCACAACCCGCTGTTCTCCGAGGAGATCAAGAGCTTCCTCGTGCGCACCGACTGGGGCGAACCCGGACGGCTTGCGGACTTCGCAACCCAGATGACCTCCGCGACCCGCGAGGAGGCCCAGGACGTGCTCGAATGCCTCGACGTGCGCCGGCGCCTCGAAAAGGTCCTCTTCCTGCTGCGCAAGGAACTCGACCTCAACCAGCTCAAGGAGAAGATCACCCATCAGATCGAGGAGAAGATCACCGCCCAGCAACGCGAGTTCTTCCTCCGCGAACAGCTCAAGGCCATCAAGCAGGAGCTGGGCCTGGAGAAGGACGAGAAGACCGAGGAGATCGAACGCTACGAGGCGCGCCTCGCCGAACTGACCCTCGGCGAAGAGGCGCGCACGCGGATCCGCGAGGAGATCGACCGGCTCAAGGTGCTCTCCCCCCAGTCGCCGGAGTACTCCGTCTCGCGCACCTACCTGGACTGGCTGACCGGGCTGCCCTGGGGGAAGTACTCCGAGGACGTGCTCGATGTCGCCCGCGGGCGCGGCATCCTGGACCGCGACCACTACGGGCTGGAGGACGTCAAGAAGCGCATCCTCGAATTCATCGGCGTGGCCAAGCTGCGCGGCCGGGTCGAGGGCAGCATCCTCTGCCTGATCGGGCCGCCGGGGGTCGGCAAGACCTCGCTCGGGCGCGCCGTGGCCGAGGCCCTCGGGCGCCAGTTCTACCGCTTCTCCCTCGGCGGCATGCGCGACGAGGCGGAGATCAAGGGGCACCGCCGCACCTACATCGGGGCCCTGCCGGGCAAGGTCATCCAAGCCATCAAGACGGTCGGCACCGCCAACCCGGTGATCATGCTCGACGAAATCGACAAGGTCGGCGCCTCGTATCAGGGCGACCCCGCCTCCGCCCTGCTCGAAGTCCTCGACCCCGAGCAGAACTGCAGCTTCCGCGACCACTACCTGGACGTGCCCTTCGACCTCTCCAAGGTGCTCTTCATCGCCACCGCCAACCTGCCCGACACCATCCCCGGGCCGCTGCTCGACCGCATGGAGGTCATCCGCCTGTCCGGCTACATCGTCGAGGAGAAGCTGGCGATCGCCGAGCGCCATCTGGTGCCGCGGGTTCTCGAACGGGCGGCGCTGAACCCGGAGCTGCTGCACTTCACGACGCCGGCCCTGCGCGCGATCATCGAAGGGTACGCCCGCGAGGCCGGGGTGCGGAACCTGGAGAAGGCGCTCAGTTCGGTGGCGCGCAAGGTGGCCGCCGGCCGGGCCGAGGGGATCGTCAGCGACCCGGTGGTCGTCACGCCGGCCAACGTGGCCGAATACCTGGGCAAGCCAGTGTTCCTAGACGATCCGCTGATGAAACGGCGGCGCGCCGGGGTGGTGATGGGGCTGGCGTGGACGCCGTTCGGCGGCAGCACGCTGTACGTCGAAGCCATCCGCGTGCCGCGCCGCGAACACCCGATCAAGCTCACCGGCCAGCTCGGCGAAGTGATGGCCGAGAGCACCCACATCGCCTACTCGATGGTGACCGCCGGCGCCGAATCCTTCGGCATCGCCAAGGACTTCTTCCAGGACGCCACCGTGCATCTGCACGTGCCGGCCGGCGCCACCCCGAAGGACGGCCCGTCGGCCGGCATCACCATGGCCACGGCGCTGATCTCGCTGGCCTCGAACCGCAAAGTCCCCGCCGGCATGGCGATGACGGGGGAGCTGACCCTGACCGGGCGCGTGCTGCCGGTCGGCGGCATCAAGGAGAAGATCATCGCGGCGCGCCGCTCGAAGGTCCGCACCGTGATCCTGCCCAAGGCCAACGAGAGGGACTTTGCCGAGATCCCCGAGGCGGTGCGGCGCGGACTCACCGTCCACTTCGTCGAGGACTTCCGCGAAGTCTGCGAGCTGGTGTTCCCCTCGCCGGCCCCGGCGGCGCGTTGACCGCTGCGCGGAAAAGCGGGCGGCGGCCAGCCTGCACGCAACAGACTGCCGCCGCCATGGACTTCGACCGGACGTGGCAAAGGCCGGCCCCTACGGCTGGGCCGGGGCGGGCGGCGGGGTGGCGTAGGTGATCTTGGCGCCGGCCTTCAAGCCTTCCACGTAGTCCTTGAAGGCCATGCCCCGCTTCTGCTGTTCGAGGTGTCCGGCAATGCGCTCCCGGGCCTCATCGAGTGTGGTGACGCCGGGCTGATTGTGCTCGGTGACTTGGATGATGTGGTAGCCAAACTGGGTCTCGACGACCTCCCCGACCTCGTTGACCTTCTGCGCAAAGGCCGCCTCCTCGAAAGGCTTCACCATCTGGCCGCGGCCAAACGTGCCCAAATCCCCGCCCTGGCTCTTGCTCGGGCAGTCGGACTTCTCGCCCGCGACCTTGGCAAAGTCCGCCCCGTCCACCAGCTGCTTGCGGATCTCGTCGGCCTGCTTCTTCTTGGCCGCCTTGTCCTCGGGCGTGGCACCTTCGTCAACCTTGAGCAGCACGTGGCGGGCATGCACGGTCTCCGGCTTCTTCATCTGCGCCTCGTTCTCCTTGTAGAACGCGGCGATCTCCTCGTCCGACGCGGTGAACGGGCCGGCGACCTTCTGTTCGATGAGCTTCTGGATCTTCATGTCGCGCGCGACCAGGCCGCGCAGATCCGCCTCCGTCATGTTCTCCCGCTTCAGCGCCTCCTCGAAGGTCACCCCCTCCGGCAGACGCCCCTTCATCTTGTCAACGGCGGCGGCGACCTCCGTGTCCTCGACCGTGATCTTGTCCTTGGCCACCTGGTTGACGAGCAGGGTTCGGACGACAAACTCGTCAATGACCTGCTGCCTCATCCGGGGAAGGAACTGCTGCATCTGCTCGGGCGGCAAGCGGCCGCCAAACTGGGCCAGGCGGCGCTCGACTTCGACGTCGGCTTCCTTCGCCGTATAGGCCGTGCCATCCACATCAACCAGGACACTGTCCGGGGCGGGGG
>MVZH01000197.1 GCA_002068325.1 Lentisphaerae bacterium ADurb.BinA184
GGCCGGCCTGGCCGCGGCCCTGGCCGTGCGCGGCGACGGCGACGTGCACGCCGTGGACACCCGCCGCCTCTGCCGCCGTCTCGTCGAGGAAGGCGGCTTCCTGCCGGACGCCGACACCGGCGGCGTGTGAAGAACAGACCCGCGAGACGTTGGCAAGTTGAGGATTCACCGCAAAGGCGCGAAGACGCAAAGGACACAGCCATGAAGAGAATCGTGTTGCTGGCATGGACGGCGGCATTGGTGGGCGTGGTTGGCATCGGTGCCGCGGTGGCCGCACCAATGGCCGTGCCCGCCGACGGGCGGATCGTGATCCGCGACTACGGCTACCGGGACTGGGGGCCGGAGCTGGTGCATTACACCGTTGACCCTGCGAAGTTCGCAACCGGCGCCTGCGGGCTCAACGACGCCGACGGGAAGCAGATTCCTTGTCAGGTGGACGACGGCATCCTGACCTTTGTCGCCAGCCTGGGCAAGGGCAAGACGGCCGAGTACCGGCTCACGGCGGGGCCGGGCGCCGCCTCGCCGATCCGCCTCAGCCAAGCCGACGGTCACATCGAGATCGGCAACGAGCATTTCGCTCTGAGGGCACCGTCGCCGGGGGAGAAGAGCTATGCGACGCCGGTCGCGGCGGGCGACGTTCCGCCGCCGGTTCTGGCGTGGCAGGCGGCCGGCGGCCCGTGGTTTGGCGGGGCGCGCTTCGTGACGGAACGCCGGGTGGCCGCGGCGACATTCAGGCTGGTGAGCCAGGGGCCGGCCTGCATCATCTACGAGGCGCGCTATCGCTTCGTGCCGGCGGGCGAATACGTCTGGCGGGCGACGGTCGCCGCCGGACTCGACCGCGCCGAGATCGCCGAGGAGTTCGACTTCGGGGCGATCACCGCGGGGCAGGACTTCCTGCTGCTGGACGTGCAGAGCGGGCTGGCGGCCGAGAGGATCGGCGTCGTGGTGGCGGCGGGTGACACCGGCGGGCAGACGCGACGCCAGCCGCTGGCCGAGTATCTGGCGCCCAAGTTGAAGGACGGGGCCAATCCGCCGGCGCCGGTAGGCGGGCAGGGCGCGACGCCGATGCCGCCGCGGCCGCAGGCGGGAATGGTTCTGCTCGAAAAGATCGCCGCCGGCGGCCGCTGGGGGGATCTCAGGGGCGGGATCGAACTGCGCGGGGCCGGCGAGGGCGACCAGCCGCCGCCGGGGCGGGTCGCGGTGGTGCCGTTGCACGTGGGCTCGTGGCGCCGCGCCGTGGCCCTCACCGTCTGGCACCAGGAGAAGGCCGGCGTGGTGGTGGCACTGCCGATCAGCGTGCGGCCGGTGACCTGGTACAGCGAGGTCACCGACGACATCTCGCCGTTCTCGACCCACGAGCACGACTCCGGGCTGAAGGAGAGCTACGGCCGGCGCGAGTGGGCGCTGTACTTCGGGGCGACGCCCGAGGTCGTGCAGTCCACGGTCGGCTACATCGGCCTGGACACGTTCAAGGAATGGATTCTCGACTGGCCGGAGACCGCCAAGGCCGGCGACTACCCGCGCGCCTGGTACACGAGGGAAGGGGTGGCGCGGCTGAAGCAGTCCCTGGACCGGCATCCCGACCGCGAGGCCTTCGGACGCTACTACGTATTCAGCGGCAGGACCGAGGACGCCATCGAGCATGGCCGTCAGGCCGCCGAGGGCATGCTCGCCCAGTTCGGCTACCTGGGCGACTGGAACGTCGGCGGGCTGTCGCATTACCGTCAGGCGCAGTCGCTGGCGGCCCCCGCCGCGCTGGCCGACGACGCCCTGGCCTGCCCGGAGCTGCCGGCCGAGCTGCGGCGCGAGCTGCGGCGCGCGCTGGCGGTCGGCGCCTATCTGATCAGCAACCCGGACCTGAACCCGCGCGGCGCCGGGGTGCATCTGGGCAACAACAACATGCCGATCAACCGCACCTCGACGCTGCTGTACTTCGCCGGCCTGCTCCCCGACCATCCCTTGTACGGGTACTGGATGCAGAAGGGCACCGAGTTCATCCAGTTCAAACTCGGCACCTACATCGCCCCCGACGGTGCGCCCAACGAGCCGCCCATGTACCAGCTTTACGGCCCGCTGCGCTTCCTCTCGGATGCCGTGACCGTCATCCACAACACCGGCGGCCCCGACCTCGCGCGCAAGCTCCTCGACAACGGGCGCTACCTCGCCACCATGACCATGCCCGACGCCCGCTTCGACGGCCGCCGCATCCTCCCCGGCATGGGAAACTCCGGCAACTTCCTGGACAGCTGCTACGGCTTCCTGATCGCCGACGCCGACCGCCTCGACAAGGACACGGCCGGGCTGCTGCAGGCCGTCTACCGCCGGGCCTGGCCGACCGAGCCCCTCGGCAGCCGCTGGGGCAACCACATGGGCATGGCCTTCCGCTACCTGCCCGATGTCCCCGAGAGCCGCGCCCCGCTGACGACCACTGTCTTCCCGACGTACGGCGTCATGTTCCGCGCCCACTACGACACCCCCGGCGAGACCGCCATGCTCTTCCGCATCGGCGCCAACTGGGGGCACTGGGACACCGATGCGCTCAACCTCGTGCTCTACGGCAAGGGCGCCCCCCTCTCGCCCGGCACCGGATACCAGTACTACTACGGCCCCGCCACCGAGGGCAACGCCATCTACCACAACCGCGTCAAACTCGGGCAGCCCGACCTGCAGGAGGTCTTCGGCCGCGTCGACAACGAGTTGCGCGACTACGGCTTCGGCCCGTACGCCGACTACGCCGCCGGCTCGCGCTACTTCCCGCCCGAGGTCTTCCCCGACGCGGGCGGCGAGGCCTGGTGGAACCGGCACGTGATGTTCCTCAAGAGTCCGCGGCCCGACGGCGCCAACTACTTTGTGGTGCGCGACACCTTCACCGCCGCCACCCCGCGGCCGAGCTGGTGGACGTGGATGAACCTCGAGGGCGCCGACCGCATCCGCGCCGATGGGGTCGCCTTCGAGAAGGACAAGGCCCCCTACAATCGGCGCGCGCCGGAGACCGAGATGGAGGCCAGGACCGGGCGCGTCCTCGAACTGGGCACGGATTACGGGGCGGCGACGTGGATGGCGTTCTCCGAGCCGCAGGCTTTCCGCGTGCGCATGACGTTCGACTACGACGTCGGCAACTCATCGCGCCTGGGCTTCGCGCCCGAGTTTCTCCCGAGACTGCCCGGCAAGGAGACCAAGACCATCATCGAATCGGTCGGCAAGCCGGGGCAGGAGTACTTCTACGTCATCTATCCGCGCCGCAACGGTGAGCCGGCGCCGACGGTCACCTCGCCGGCCCCCGGCTGCCTGAAGGTCGTCACCCCCGAGGGAACCGACTATGTGTTCCTCAACGACGCGCCGGCCGAGGTGAAGGCCGACGACGTGACGTTCAGCGGCAAGGCCGGGGCGGTGCGGGTGCTCGGCGATCGGATCGCGCTGTGCCTGAACGCCGGCACCGGCAGCCTCGGGTACAAGGGCTGCGCCTTCGCCGGGGCGGGGCCGTTCGAGCGGGTGCTCAAGCCTGGCGAACTCAAGCCCGGCGAGACGAAGGTCACAGACACCTACGAGAAGGCATGGCGGAGCGTGGAGATCGGCGAGGGGCTGACGGTGCGCGGCGAGGGGCCGTTCACCGCGCGGCTGGACGGAAAGGTCATCCGCGTCAGCGTCGAGGGCCGGGCACGCGAGCTGTTCGTGACCAAGCCGGCGTGGATGCGGTGGGTGCGCTACTGGGTTGATGGCGCCGAGCACATGGCCTGCTGGACGGACTACCCGGCCAGCGGCTGGGGACGCTACGCCAACACCGCGCTCATCGCGGTCACCGTGCCCGACGGCAAGCACGAGCTGGAGATCCGCGACTGCGTCTACCCCGCGGTGTGGACACGCGAGTTCTCGCCGCGGATCGAGGGCGTCGCGCTGCCCGAGTAGGGCGGGCGACCTCCGCCTTCGCGAGTACGCTTCGGCGCGACAGGTCGGCGCGTTCATGCTCGGGAGGCGCTTGCAGAACCCCCGCGGACGACAACGTCCTCGTGCGATGGAGGGCGGACCTCCGTGTCCGCCAGGTCCTGCGCGAAGGCCCGGTCTGCCGCGGACGAACCCGGACGACACGGAGGTCGTCCCTCCAGCCCGGAGGACGGCAATCCCAGTCGAGGCCGATGGAGGCTGGGGGTTCGACCCAGCCACTCACGCTTCGGTCCTGCCAGCGGCTCTCGGAGGTGGGGCCGTCGCGTCGAAGGCGCCGCGGCCTACTCCGTCCACTCGGTGATGGCGGCCATGCAGGCGCAGTCCACGATGTCGTCGGCCGAACACCCGCGCGAGACGTCGTTGAAGGGCCGGCGCAGTCCCTGCACGAGGGGGCCGATGGCGGTGGCACCGGCCAGCCGCTCGGTGGCCTTGTACATCGTGTTGCCGCAGTTCAGGTCGGGGAAGATGAGCACATTGCAGCGGCCGGCGATCTTCGAGCCGGGCGCCTTGCGCGCGCCGATCTCCGGCACCATCGCGGCATCGAACTGGAACTCGCCGTCAATCAGCAGGTCGGGGGCCAGCTTCTGGGCCAGGGCGGTGGCCTCGATCACCTTGTCAACGCTGGGATCCTTGGCCGACCCCTTGGTCGAGCAGCTGATCATGCCGATGCGCGGCTCGTCGCCGGTGAGCGTGTGGAAGGTGCGGCCCGTGGTGACCGCGATCTCGGCAAGCTGCTGGACGTTGGGGTTGATGTTGAGACCGCAGTCGGCGTAGAACAGCGCGCCGTTGTAGCCCCACCGGGGATCGGCCAGCTGCATGATGAAGTAGGCCGAGGCGGTGCGGATTCCGGGCGCGGTGCCGAACAGCTGCAGCGCCGGCCGCGTCTTGCTGGCGGTGTCGTGGTTGTAGCCCTTGGGGTTGCCGCCGCCGGAGACGTAGCCGTGCGCGTCGCCCGCCGTCACCATGGCGGCGGCGAAGACGCAGGTGTCGAGGATCCACGTGCGCGCCTGCTCCGGGGTCAGCCCCTTGTGCCGGCGGCGCTCGACCACGGCGGCCACGTAGGCCTCGAAGCGCGGGCAGGTCGGGACATCCACAACCTCGACGCCGTCCAGCCCCACCTTGGCCTCCGCCGCCAGCCGGCGGATGGCGGCACCGTCGCCGACCAGCACGGGGACGGCCCGGCCGGTGGCCGCCAACTTGGCGGCAGCCTGGAGGTTGCGCACGTCGTCGCTCTCGGTGAGCACGATGCGACGGCGGAGTTCGCGGGCGCGGGAGCGGATTCGGTCAAGCACGGTCGCGGGCATGTCTGGCTCCATTTCCTGGGTCTGAAGTTCGCGAACGCAACGGCAGGTATCTCCTGCAACGTGTCGGACAGCCGCGGCCGGGTCGGGCCTCGACGGTCCGGCTAGTGTGGTCTACTCGTCAACCACAAAGGCTCAAAGACTCGAATCACTCCAACGGCTTGGCGATCTGCGGTTTGGGGCGGCTCGACCGGCGGCGGATTCCAGCTCGTCCGGCGGATGCCCGGCGCCTGCGGAGAGCTGCTACTCACACGCCACCAGTGACTTTCAGTCCCTCGTTGTGAATGATGCAGGCAAGCCTGAGCCATTCATGAACAAAGAGGCAACGGAGATAGCGGAGGTATATCTCATGGGTTCGCAACAGGCTGCGAACCACCGAGGGAGCCATCGTTTTCCACGCCGCCCAACCGCACGTGGGGCGGTGACCCCCTGCAGCGCAAACCCTTCGTTGCCTCCGTTTCCTCTTTGTGAAGAATCCAGGCTACAGAACGACCACCAAGCTCCACGGGCCGTGCCCGTCCATGCTGACACTGAGGGCGCCGGTTTCGGCGTCATAGGCGAAGCCGTGCGGCCGGCCGTCGGCGAGAACCTTGGCCGGCGCGCGTTCACACCAGGCGACGAAACGGCCGCCGTCGCGCAACCCGACCTGCCAGCCGCCGCCCTCCGCCGGAATCCACTCGGTGATCGCGGCGCCGCTGTTGAACTTGTCGGCCAGGCCAATCGGCGCAAAACCCTGCCGCACCGGCATGACCGTGAACACCTCGAAACCGCCCTCGCGCAACGACACCGCCAGCCGCTGACCACGCCGGCACGGGGCCAAGGCACCGGCGTTGTGCGCGTAGACCGCAAACGCCTCCCCCTCCAGCCCCTCGACGTCGGCCGGGCCGACCGTCCCCGACACCACCTTGCGCTCCGCCTCGGCCTCGTGGTACTGCGTCTGGAACACGCCGATCACACCGCCGAACCCGTTGCGGTTGAAGACCTTGAGCAACACGTCCTCCTTGGTCGTGTCGTGGAAGAGGCAGTCGCGCGTCGGCCGCCCGCAGCCGCGGGCACGGAGGATCGTGCCGTCGGAGAGCACCAACTTGCGCAGCAGCTCGACATTGTGGACGCCGGGCTTGTCCGAGACGTAGACCGGGCCGCCGCTGACCGCGCGGGCGGCCGCGTGCAGCGGCGCCATCGGGTGGTCCGACTGGAACATGTCCCAGTCCGGGTGGATGAACTCGCTCAGCCACAGGCTGTTCTGGGCGTTGGCGTACTGGTGGAGGCCGTGCGACTTGGGGTCGCGCGGCCAGAAGTCGGTGTAGGACCGGGTGAGGGTCGAATTGAGCGTCTGGTAGATGACGTCCGTCGCGTGCGACATGCAGTTGATCAGGCGGCCGAGGAAGTGCGTCTGCGCGGCGCCTTCAACGGCCTCGTGGTAGGCCTGCATCACCGCGGCCCGTCCGCCCAACCCGCGCGCCACGCCCTCGAGCGTGGACTGGTTGTCAACCTTGACCCCGTCAACGCCCTGCGAGCGGAGGTGGCGGTGGAAATCCTGAAAGAAGCGATGCACATCGCGCGGGTGCACCAGCCCGGCGCCCCGGCCGAAGGCGGCGTTGGCCTGGGCGCAGTTGTGGACCACGCCGGGCGAGAACTCGCGCACGTTGTTGACCACCGTGTACTCGGGGAAGGCGGCCGCATCAACTCCGCCCCAGTAGCCTTGCAGGGTGTGCCAGACGAGGAAGCGCCGGAGGCCGAACTCGGCCTTGGCCATCGTGACAGTCGCGGCGAGGCCCTGCGGGAACTTGCGCGGGTCGGCGGCGAAGGCGGTCAGCCGGTTCTCGCCGGTCGGCGCAGTGCGGTGCGAGAGCCAGCCGTCGTCCAGGATCATCATGCGCGGCGGCACGCCGGCGTCGGCGAAGCTCTGCAGCCCCGCGCGCACTTTGTCGTGGTTGACCTCGCCGTAGAACGCGTCCCACGTGCACCAGCCGAAATCATTGATGAAGTCGGGCAGCGGCTTGTCCTCGCGCAGGCGGCCGCGGCCCATGAAGGCAACCAGGCTCTGCGCCGCCGCGTGCATCAGCTCGTAGGGATTGTCGCCGGCGGCGACGAACAGCCCGTTGACGGCCTGGGTGACGACGCCGGGGTCGTTGCTGTCGGCGACCAGGGCGAGCGCGTCCTTCGCCGTCCCCTCGATCGCGCAACGGAACGGCCCGTCGAGCAGCGGCAACAAGACCACGCAGGCGCCGCCGGGCAGCTCGGCCAGCAGGTACTGGGTCTCGACGGGGATCTCGCGGCCCTTGCGCCCGCAACGCGGCGCAACCCACCACGGGTCGTAGCGGTAACAGCAGGTGAAGCGCCGCACCCCGGCCAGGCGGCCGAGTTCCTGCCGCAGGTGGTGCGTCGCCGCCTCCGCCTCGACGCGCACAACCACCCCATGCCCGAAAGGGTCGCACACGGCGGACACGCCGGCGGGAACCGTGGAAAGGACGGCGCGGTCGCCAACACGCAGTGCACCGTCGGCAAGCGTAACGGGGATCGGCGTGAAACGGCAGGACATGAAGACCCTCCGTGCAGGTCGTGCTGGGGCCGGTTCTGCGGAGTTCGCAACCGCGTAATGTATTCCCGCGAGCCGCCGGCACAAGGCCGCGACGACACCGGCCCCGGCGCCACGCCGTTGCGGCGGAGGCGTGGTATATTGCCGCAACCGTCGGCAGGGCCCCGACGACCGTGGCCCAGGCCCGCAGGGACAGCGTCCGGACTCAAGAGGGAGCGTTCACCATGGCCGACTGCATCTTCTGCAAGATGGTGGCGGGCGGGATCCCGTGCGTCAAGGTCTTCGAGGACGGGCACTGCCTCGCCTTC
>MVZH01000198.1 GCA_002068325.1 Lentisphaerae bacterium ADurb.BinA184
GGCTGCTCGACCCCGCCACGGGGGTGGTGCTCGAAGCGTATGCCGAGGGTCTGTCGTCGCTGCGCCAGGCCATGGCCGCGGCGCGCCCGGCGTCGCTGCCGGGGTTGCCGCGCTTCTTCGGCGGAGCGGTCGGCTGCCTGGGGTACGACACGGTCAACGAGTTCGAGCGCCTGCCGTCGTACCCGGCCGCGGCCGACGAGGCGACGGCCCGGCTGATGCTGGCCGACCAGATGATCATCTTCGATAATGTCCGCCATACCGCCAAAGTGGTCGTCGGCGTGCGCCCGGCGGAGTTCCCGTCCCTCGAGGCGGCTTACTCCGCGGCCGGGGCGCGGATCGGCGAGATCGAACGGCAGATGCACGGCGACGCCCCGACGCAACCCCCACCAACCGGGGGCGGTGAGGTCGCCGTGACATCGAGCCTGGGCCGTGACGCCTTCTGCGCCGTCGTTCGCCGCGCCAAGGAGTACATACTGGCCGGCGACATCATCCAGGTGGTGCTCTCGCACTGTTTCCGGGCGGCGTTGCCGGCCCATCCCGTGCAGGTCTACCGGGCGTTGCGCCTGATCAACCCCTCGCCCTATATGTTCTACATGAAGTTCAAGGACCGCCTGCTGGTCGGCTCCTCGCCGGAGGTCATGGTGCGGCTCACCGGCCGCAAGATGGAGCTGCGGCCCATCGCCGGCACCCGCCCGCGCGGCGCCACCGAGCAGGAGGATCGCCGGCTGGCGGACGAACTTCTGGCCGACGAGAAGGAGCGCGCCGAGCACGTCATGCTGGTTGACTTGGGGCGCAACGACCTGGGCCGCGTCGCCGTCGCGGGCAGTGTCCAAGTGCAGGACTTCATGACGGTCGAGCGCTACTCGCACGTCATGCACATCGTCAGCCACGTGCAGGGCGAGCTGCTGCCCGGCCGGGACGCCCTCGATGTCATCCGCGCCACCTTCCCGGCCGGCACCCTCAGCGGCGCCCCCAAAATCCGGGCCATGGAGATCATCCACGAGCTCGAACCCCAGGCCCGCGGCGCCTACGGCGGCGCCGTCGGATACCTCGGCTACGACGGCAACATGGACCTGGCCATCACCATCCGGACCGCCGAGATCGTCGGACGCGAGGTCCGCTTCCAGTCCGGCGCCGGCATCGTCGCCGACTCCGACCCCGAGTGCGAATACCGCGAAACCGTGGCCAAGGCCGCCGCCATGGCCCGCGCCCTCGAACTGGCCGCCCGGGGGCTCGACCTGAGCGCGCCGGCCCCCGGCGGCGGTCCGGGGCACGGCGGAGGATGAGGGGTGTCAAATGTCGGGGTTGAAGTGTCAGCCGTGCCGAGGGTTGCGCCGCCCGACCGCCCTGCGCCCCGACCCCTGAGAGCCCAAGGACGAAAGACCGAAAGACGGGTGCCCAGACTGACGCCGCCGGCGTCCACGGCCCGGAGAGTTGCCCGATGCTCGTGATGATTGACAATTACGACTCGTTCACCTACAACCTCGTGCAGTACCTGATGGCGATGCGCGACGACGTGCGCGTCTTCCGCAATGACGCCCTGAGCGTCGAGGCCGTGGGCGAACTGGCGCCGGCTGAACTGGTCATTTCGCCGGGGCCGTGCACGCCGCGGGAGGCGGGGGTTTCGGTGGCCCTGATCCGGCAGTTCAGCGGCCGCATCCCGATCCTCGGCGTCTGCCTCGGACACCAGAGCATTGTGGCGGCGTTTGGCGGCAACATCGTGCGCGCCCGGCGCCTGATGCACGGCAAAACCTCGGCCGTCGAGCACAACGGCGAGGGGCTGTTCACCGGCATCAAGTCGCCGATGACCGCGACCCGCTACCACTCGCTGGCCGCCGAGGCCTCGACCCTGCCCGCCTGCCTCGAAGTGACCGCCCGCGCCGAAGACGGCGAGATCATGGCTGTCCGCCATCGCCAGCATCCGACCGTCGGCGTGCAGTTCCACCCCGAGTCCATCCTCACCCCGGCCGGCAAACGGCTCCTGGGCAACTTCCTGCGCCTGGCCGACCAGTGGCATCAGACCCGCGGGGGAAAGTAGGTGTTTGTCAGCCGTTGGCCAGCCGTTGGTCAGCCGTTGGCCAGCCCTTGGCCGTCTTCCTCTTTGCCCGCTTCTATCTGCTATTTGCTATTTTCTATCTGCTATCCGCCCTCTGTCGTCTACCGCTTGCCATACGCCCAACCAAACCCGGAGGCCCCCGACATGATCAAGGAAGCCATCGGCCACGTGGTTGCCCGCAAGGATCTGGGCCGCGCCGAAATCACCGCCGCCATGGACGAGATCATGGACGGCCAGGCCACCCCCGCCCAGATCGCGGCCCTCATCACCGCCCTCCGCATGAAGGGCGAGACCGTCGAGGAAGTCGCCGGCGCCGCCGCCTCGATGCGCCGCCACGCCACCTTCATCCACGCCGGGGCCCGTTCGGTGATCGATACCTGCGGCACCGGAGGCGACGGCTTGGACACCTTCAACATCTCGACCACCGCCGCCTTCATCGCCGCCGGGGCCGGGGTCTGCGTCGCCAAGCACGGCAACCGCGCGGTCTCCAGCCGTTGCGGATCGGCCGACGTGCTGGCCGAGCTGGGCGTCAACATCGAGGCTGACGCCGCCGTCATGGAACAGTGTCTCCAGGAGCATGGCATCGCCTTCCTCTTCGCCCCCCGCATGCACCCGGCCATGAAGCACGCCATCGGCCCCCGCCGCGAACTCGGCATCCGCACCATCTTCAACATGCTCGGGCCCTTGACCAACCCCGCCGCCGCCAGCGGCCAGGTCCTCGGCGTCTTCGCCCCCGACCTGACCGAAGTCTTCGCCAACGTCCTCCGCGAACTCGGCACCCGCCGTGCCCTTGTCGTCCACGGCAGCGACGGCATGGATGAGATCACCTGCACCGGCCCCACCCGCATCTGCGAGCTGCGCGACGGCACCGTCCGCACCTACGACCTCGCCCCCGAGATGCTGATCGGCGAGACCTTCCCGCTGGCCGCAATCAAGGGCGGAGGCCCCGCCGAGAACGCCGCCATCCTCCGCGACGTGCTCGCCGGCAAACCCGGCGCCCCCCGCCAGACCGCCCTCCTCAACGCCGCCGCCGCCCTCGTCGCCGGCGAACGGGCCGACCGCCTGACCGACGCCATGAAGCTGGCCGCCGATGCACTCGATTCCGGCGCCGCCGCCGCCAAACTCGACGCCCTGATCACCGCCTCCAAGAGCTGATGATGAGCATCCTTGACGACATCGTCGCCCGCCGCCGCCAGGACATCGAGGCCGCCCGGCTCCGCGTCCCCGAGGAGCTGCTCAGCCGCCACGCCCGCGCCATGACCCGGCCGCACGACCTCGCCGCCGCCCTCCGCCCGCCCCGCGCCGCCGCCGCCCGGCCGCGCATCATCGCCGAGCTGAAAAGGGCCTCCCCCTCGAAGGGCCTGATCCGCGCCGACTTCCATCCCGTCGAACTCGCCCGCCAGCTCACCGCCGCCGGCGCCGCCGCGCTCTCCGTGCTCACCGAACCCCACGCCTTCCAAGGCGGACTCCGCATCCTCCGCCTGGCCCGCGGCAACACCCGCCTGCCCCTGCTGTGCAAGGACTTCATCACCGACCCCTACCAAGTCTACCAGGCCCGCGTCTTCGGCGCCGACGCCATCCTCCTCATCGTCGCCTGCCTGGACGCCGACGCCTACCGCCGCCTCAGCACCGCCGCCGCCGAACTCCGCATGACCGTCCTCACCGAAATCCACACCGCCGAGGAGCTGGACACGGCCCTCGGCTGGGGCGCCCGCGTCATCGGCGTCAACAGCCGCGACCTGAAGACCTTCAAGACCGACTGGGCCGGGACCGACCGCCTCCTCCGGCACGTCCCCGCCGACCGCCTCGCCGTCGCCGAAAGCGGCATCGCCAGCCCCGCCGACCTCGGGCGCCTGACCGCCGCCGGCGCCGCCGCCTTCCTCGTCGGCGAGACGCTGATGCGTGCCGAGCGCCCCGGCGAGGCGCTCGCCCGCCTGCTCGGTGACGGCGGACCGGAGGGCGCCCCATGATCGCCGGGATCCGGGTCAAGGTCTGCGGCATCACGCGTCCGGCCGACGCCTTGGCGGCGGTTGAGGCCGGGGCCGACTATATTGGCCTGATCTTCGCGGCCGGATCGCCGCGGCGTGTCACGCCCGCACAGGCCGCCGAAATCCGCGCCGCCCTGCCCGCCGGGGTGCGCGCGGTCGGGGTGTTCGTCAACGCGGCGTTCGAGGAAATTGCGGAGTCCGCAACCCGTTGTCGGCTCGACCTGATCCAGCTTCATGGCGACGAGGCGCCCGCCGTTGCCGAACGGCTGGGGCCGGAGCGAGTCTGGAAGGCCGTACACTTGCATGATTTGAACGACATCGAGGCGGCCGCTGCCTACCCCGCCGCCGCTCTCCTCGTGGACAGCCGCACGGCCACCGCCCGCGGCGGCACCGGGCGGACGGTCAACTGGGACTTGGCCGCCGCCCTCGCGCAACGCCGCCTGGTGGTGCTGGCCGGCGGCCTCGGCCCCGAGAACGTGGCCGCGGCCGTGCGGCGCGTGCACCCCTTCGCCCTTGACGTCAACAGCGGCGTCGAATCCGCGCCCGGCCGCAAGGATCCGGCCCGGCTGGCCGCCTTGGCCAAGGCTCTGCGGAGCCCGCAAGCCGCCGCCGCCGACCTCGCGACGGATCCGACCGATCCGTCGGATCCGTCCGATCAGTCAGAGCATCCACACACAGGCAACACCCCATGAGCGAACCCTCCCGCAAAGGCCACTTCGGACCCTACGGCGGCCAGTACGTCGCCGAAACCCTCATGCCCGCGCTGCAGGAACTCGAAGCCGCCTTCGAGCAGGCCTGGGCCGATCCCGCCTTCCGCGCCGAGTTCGGGCGCTACCTGCACGACTACGTCGGCCGCCCCAGCCCGCTGTACTTCGCCGAACGGCTGACCGCCGAGTGCGGCGGCACCCGCATCTACCTCAAGCGCGAGGACCTCAACCACACCGGCGCCCACAAGGTCAACAACACCCTCGGCCAGGCGCTGCTCGCCCGCCGAATGGGCAAGCCGCGCCTCATCGCCGAGACCGGCGCCGGCATGCACGGCGTCGCCACCGCCACCGTCGCCGCCCTCTTCGGCATGAGCTGCGACGTGTTCATGGGCACCGAGGACATCGAGCGCCAGCAGGCGAACGTCCTGCGCATGAAGATGCTGGGCGCGCGCGTGGTGCCGGTGCGCAGCGGCTCGGCCACGCTCAAGGACGCCATGAACGAGGCGCTGCGCGACTGGGTCACCACCGTGCGCAACACCTTCTACGTCATCGGCACCGTGGCCGGGCCGCACCCCTACCCCACCATGGTGCGCATCTTCCAGTCCGTGATCGGCGAGGAGACCCGCGAGCAGATTCTCGAAAAGGAGGGGCGGCTGCCGGACGAGGTCTTCGCCTGCGTCGGCGGCGGCAGCAACGCCATGGGCATCTTCGCACCGTTCGTCGGCCAGCCGGGCGTGAAGCTCGTCGGCTGCGAGGCGGCCGGGTATGGCATCTCGAGCGGGAAACACGCGGCCAGCATCTGCGGCGGCAAGGTCGGTGTCCTCCACGGCAACAAGACGTACCTGTTGCAGAACGACGACGGCCAGATCACCATCAGCCACTCGATCTCCGCCGGCCTCGACTACCCCGGCGTCGGCCCCGAGCACGCCTACTTCCACGACCAGGGCCTGGCCGAGTACTGCGCCATCACCGACGAACAGGCCCTCGACGCCTTCCACCGCCTGTGCCGGCTCGAAGGCATCATTCCGGCCCTCGAGTCCGCGCACGCCGTGGCCGCCGCCCTCGAACGCGCGCCGAAACGCCCGAAGGATCATATCATGGTGGTCAACCTCTCCGGACGCGGCGACAAGGATATGGCGACGGTGCTCAGGACGATGACGGATGAGCCGCTTGCAGAACCCAGGCGTGAGTGGCTGGGACAAAGCCCCGGCCTCCATCCGCCCCGGTAAGGATTGCCGTGTGCCGGGCTGGAGGGACGACCTCTGTGTCGTCCGGGTTCGTCCGCGGCAAACCGGGTCCTCGCATATGACCCGGCGGACACGGAGGTCCGCCCTCCATCGCACGAGGCAGTTGTCGTCCGCGGGGGTCCTGCAAGCGCCTCGACGAGCATTGGGCCTCAGCCGGCGGCGAGGTTGTGCAAGAGCCTCTAAGGGATCGGTCCGGGGCAGAGCCCCGCTCAGCGTCACAGATACGAGGACTGGCCATGAACCGCATAGACGCATTGTTCCGTCGCAAGCGCGAGTCGGGAGGCAAGGCCCTGGTGATGTTCGTCAGCGCCGGCGACCCCGACCTGGCCTTCACCGAGCAGCTCGTCCCGGCGCTCGCCGGGGCGGGCGCCGACATCATCGAAATCGGCGTGCCGTTCTCCGAGCCGATGGCCGACGGCCCGACCATCCAGGCCGCCAGCGAACGGGCGCTGAAGTCCGGCACGACCCTGGCCGGCATCATGGCCATGCTGCACCGCCTGCGGTTGCGGATTCCGCAGACCCCGCTGGTGCTGTTCAGCTACTACAACGTCATCCTGCAGTACGGCGTCGAGCGGCTGGCCGCCGACTGCGCGGCGATCGGTGTTGATGCCTGGCTGGTGGTTGACCTGCCGCCCGAGGAGGAGGGGGAAATCCTGCCGGCCCTGGCGGACGCCGGGATCGCCCGGATCACACTGGTCGCCCCGACCACACCGCCCGGCCGCATGGGGCGGCTGCTGGAACGCGCGCAGGGCTTCGTCTACTACATCACGGTGACCGGGGTCACCGGCGCCCGCGTCGAGTTGCCGGCCGACCTGGCGTCGCAGCTGGATGCAGTGAAGGCGGCCAGCCCGGTGCCGGTGGTGGCGGGGTTCGGCGTGGCGACGCCCGAACAGGCGCGCGCCGTGGCGTCGCACGTTGACGGCGTGGTCGTCGGCAGCAAGCTTGTGGGCGCCGTGGCTGACGCCCCCACCCCCGCGGCCGCGCTCGCCGCCGCCGCCGAACTTACCCGCCGCCTCGCCGCTGGCCTTAGGTAGCCAGACTGCGGTACGCGCCCGCCTCCCTACGGCACCCAGTCGCGCTTGACGCTCCGGCCCCACTTGAAGTACCGCGTGGTGCCGTTCATGCGGATGATCATGAATCCGCCCGTGTGACGCTTGGTGACATAGTTGGTGGTGCCCGCCGTGTAGTACGGCACGTCATCGCTCTGCACCGGAATGCCGCCGGCCGCCGCGTAGTAGTCGGTCGCAGACTCGACCGCGACCATGGGGTGGACGAAACCGCCCGAGTGCCCGAACAGCCAGATGGCGTCCGGCGGCTTCGCCTCGATGGGCAGGTACCTGTTGTCGTCCTGCAGGCCCCAGTTGTTGAAGCCGTAGCTGTAGCCGCCGTTCCAGTCGGCCAGGGCCGTGCCGCAGCAGGGTGAGCCGATGCGGCCCTGGATGCGCGGGTTGGTCGGGGTGCGGGGGTCGGCCGGGCACTGGAAGATCTTGGCCGTTTCGACGTAGGGCCACAGCCCGCCGATCCCCCACCACCAGTCGCCCCAGGCGTCACAGTCGTCGTTCAGCGAGGTGTCGCGACCCGGCGGGACCCGGCCGTTCCAATCGTCGGCGTACAGGTGCAGCGCCACGTACAACTGGTGCAGATTGCTGCCGCAGGTGGCCTGCATCGCCTTGTCGCGCGCCTGTCGCAACGCCGGCAGGAGCAGCGCCGCCAGGATGGCGATGATGGCGATGACCACCAACAGCTCGATGAGGGTGAAGGCGGCCCGTGCCCGCCTTCGCCTCGTCCGGCTGGCCGGAGACGCACGCCTGCGACCGGTTGCCATGGCCTTTCCCATTGCGCACCTCTTGGCATGGGCGGTTGCTGTGGTCAACGACAGCATCGCCCTGAACGGTCTGCAAGTTACCGTCTGACGCGCGCCGTTTCAAGCCTGTCTTCAAGAACGGCCCTGGTTGTCTGGGCAGTGCGACGGACGATTGTGCACCCGGCGGGCGAACCTCCGGACGGGCCGGATCCTGTCGAGAAGCCAGGCCTGTCGGGTACGACCTGGACGGCACGGCGGCCGTCCCTCCACCAACCCCC
>MVZH01000199.1 GCA_002068325.1 Lentisphaerae bacterium ADurb.BinA184
CGGCCTCGCTGGTGACGGCCGCCGGCAAGGCCGGCGCCGGCCTCGCCGCGGCCTTCGTCCAGTTCCTGCGCACCCGTATCCGCAACCACGACGAGGCCATCGTCTACACCACGCTCGACGACGGGCTGCACGACGGGCAGAACGTGGCGCTGCGCTTCCCGCGCGAGGGGCGGCCGCGCCTGACCGCAAACCTGCGCATCCTTGACCTCGGCGTCCGGGGCAAGGCTCAGAGCGTCGCGGTGCGCGTCGCCACGCCGCGGCTGAGCTTCACCGACCAGCCCATCGTCGAGTCGCAGCGGGCCTCCGGCGCCGGCGGCCGCGCCTCCGAGCGGCGCTACGAGGTACGGCGGTGGCTGACCGAGCGCCGGGGGCTGCGGCGGTTCACCTTCTCCGCCGCCAGCGGCACCCGGCGTTTCGGGATGAGCACGGATTTCGGCCCCCTCGACCGCACCATGGGCTGGGAACGGGCCGAGCTGTTCGAGGCCCAGGGGGTGGCGGCCGGCGACTGGCTGTACGTGCCCTTCGCCTGCTCGGCGTCGCTGAACAGTGAAGCCCTCGATGTTGCCAGCACGGCCGCGCTCATCGAAGCCGGGGGCGAGCTGGGCGAGGCCCTCGCCCCCGCCGCCAAGGGGGTCGCCGCCGTCGCACGCAAGACGGGGCAGCCCCTCATCGAGCTGCTCAACGAACTCAGCGACAGCGAGCTGCCCCTGTTCGGGCTGGACGGTGTGCTCGCCGTGCCCGCCGTCCCCGAGGCCGACCCGATTCCCGCCGCCGGCATCGTCCACCTGCGGGACGGAGGCGACGCCCCGCGGCGCGCCGCCGTCACGCTGAATTGCGAACTCCGCAAATGGCAACCTCAGCCGCTGGGCAGCTTCGGCCTCACCATCGAAACCCGATGGCCGTGACCGCCGCTGGCCTGGATCATTCACAGAGCCGCTTGCAGAACTCCTGTATGAATGGCCGGGGCGGAGCCCGGCCCTCCATCGCCCTCGACCAGGGCTGCTGCCTGCCGCGGTGGAGGGACGACCTCCGTGTCGTCCGGGTTCCGTCACGGTCGACCGGGTCTTCGGGGCTGACTTGGCGGACATGGGGGCTCGCCCTCCATCGCACGAGGCAGTTGCTGTCCGCCGGGGTTCTGCAAGCGCCCCCACAAAGCGGAAGCCGAGGCAACGAAGGGTTTGCGTTGCAGGGGGTTGCCACCCCACGTGCGGTTGGGCGGCGGGGCAGCCGACAGCTTGATCAGTGGTTCGTGGGCGATTGCGAACCCATGGGATATACCCCCGTCATTTCCGTTGCCTCTTTGTTCACGAGTCGTCCAGGCCAGGCCGGGAGGCAAAGCGCGTGCACAACCAGCCCGACATCCTGCTGATCATGCCCGACCAGATGCGCGGCGACTGCCTGTCACTGGCCGGCCACCCGGTCGTGCGCACACCGGTTCTCGATGAGGTCGGCGGCCAGGGCGCCCACTTCACGCGCGCCTACTCGGCCTGCCCCTCCTGCATCCCGGCCCGGCGGGTGCTGCTGACCGGGCAGTGCCCGGCGACCGGGGGCATGGTGGGTTTCCGCGCCGCGCCGGTCAAGTCCCCCACGCTGCCGCAGCTCCTGCGCGACGGTGGCTACGCCACCCGCCTGGCCGGGCGCCACATGCACCAGGAACCCTACGGCGAACCGTACGGCTACGAGGAGCAAGTCCTTGGCTCCTGCTACGTGCCCGATGACGACTATGCGCGTTTCCTCGACCGGCATGCGCCGCACGTCGGCGGCATCCGCGGGGTGGTGACCTCGTTCAACGGCTGGCACGCCAGGCCATGGCCCCTGCCGGAGGATCTCCACCCCACCGCCTGGGTTTCCGCCCAGGCCCGCCGCCTCCTGGCCGCGGCGCCGGCCAGCCAACCCCTGTTCCTGACCGCCTCCTACTACGCCCCCCATCCGCCCCTGGTGCCGCCGGCGTGGTACCTCGACTACTACCTGCGCCAGCCCCTCCCCGCCGCCGCGCACGGCGCCTGGGTCGATTGGGAGCGCCTTCCCGCCGCGGGGGCACCGGTGGACGCCCACCGCGTGCGCCTCGAAGGCGAAGCCCTCCGCCTCGCGCAGGCCGGGTACTTCGGGCTCATCCATCAGCTCGACGACCAGCTCTACTGGCTGGCCGAGGAGTTCCGGCACCACGCCCGCGCCGCCGGCCGCCCCTGGCTGATCGTCGTGACCTCCGACCACGGCGAGATGCTGGGCGACCATGGCTACTTCCGCAAGTGCGAGCCGTACGAAGGCTCGGCCCGCATCCCCCTGCTCATCCAGGGCTCGCCGGAGTTGGGCTTGCGGCCGGGGCTGGTGTCGCGGCAGCCGGTCGGACTCGAAGACGTGATGCCGACGCTGCTCGACGCCGCAGGCCTGGCCTGCCCGCCGCGCGCGGACGGCGTCAGCCTGCTGCCCCACCTCCGCGGCGAGGCGCCGACAGTACGGCCCTGGCTGCACGCCGAACACTCGCCCTGCTACAGCCAGGACCAGGCTTTCCACATGCTTACCGACGGCCGCTGGAAATACATCTGGCGCCCGCACGACGGCGGCGAGCAACTCTTCGACCTCGACGCCGACCCCCGCGAGGAACGCGACCTTGCGGCCGCCCCCCGCCACGGCACCCAGGCATGCCACTGGCGCCACGTGCTGATGGCGCGGCTGGCCGGACGCCCCGAGGGCTTCACCGACGGCCGGCGGCTGCTGCCGGGGCGCCCCTACCCGGCGCTGTTTGCGGACCCCGCAAGAAAAACGGCGCCTGCCGGCCGAGACCGGGGCGCCGTCAGCGGATAGATTTGCACGAGGCGGGGCCGGGCCGCCACGTGGCCTGGGTGGCCGGAGCCGAGCCCGGCCTCCCATCGCCCTCGACAAGGACTGCGGCCTGCCGCGCTGGAGGGACGACCTCCGTGTCGTCCGCGGCGGAGTCTGCCGGCCGCCCGGGCTACTCGAGCCGGCCGAAGAGGATGCGCTCCTTGCGGCTCTCCGAGGCGTCGCCCTGGGTGACGGTCAGGTAGATGGCGCCTTCATAGTCCCGGAAGGTCGGGTACTGGAAGGACCTCTCGCTCTCGAAACGGTACTTCCGTTCCCAGTGCACGCCGTCGCGCGAGACGTCGAGGTTGAACACCGACCGGAAGACGCCGCCGACCCGTGTGCCCTCCTGCCAGCCCAGGTAGTACACGCCTCCGAAGCAGTCAAAGGTCGGCTTGGAGCTGGTGCCGTTGTGGACGGGGGCCCGGGCCGTGTGCGGCGCCCAGTGGACGCCGTCGGGGCTTTCGGTGAACAGGTAGTTGCCGTCGCCGTTCTCCCGCCGGGAGATGGCGCACCAGGTGCCGTCGGGGAGGCGGTTCACGGCCGCCTCGGTGAGCTTGGCCTCGTGGGGCAGGAAGAAGTCGCCGAGGATGGTGAAGCGGGTGGCGTCGGGGCTGAGCACCGACCAGGCGTTCTGCCCGCCGGGGAAGTTGTTGAGTACGGCGTGGACGCGGCCGTCGAAGCGTTTGAAGCCATCAATCATGCAGAGTCCGTGCGCCACCGGCGGGGCGGCGAACCCCTGGGCCGCGGCGTGGCGGTGGAAGGGCTGCGGCTGCATGGGGAAGACGCCCTGGCCGGTCTCGAGCTCGGCCCGTCGGATGCGCCCGTCGAAGGCCCCGTGCGCCAAGTCGAAATCAATGAACCAGGTCTGGGACTGCCGCCGGCCGGGGGCTTCGCTGGCGAAGAAACAGCGCAGCGTCCGCGCGTCGCGGCGCAGGATGCGCGGCACGAAGCAGGCGCCGGGCGGGAGGGTCTCGTTCTCATAGGCCTTCCCCGACGCGGCGAAGGTCACGGGCGGCGCGAGGGGGCTGCCGTCGAGCCCGACGATCGAGAGGGCGTTGTAGACGAACGGCCAGTCGGGGGCCTCGCCGGGCTGGACATCGTTGGCCATGTAGACGATGTAGGCCCGCCCGTCGACAATGAGGAAGTCGGAGTCGTGCGCCCCCTTGACGGCGGGGAGGCAGACGTTGCGCAGCCCGGCCAGCACGCGGTCGCCGGCGAGCTTGGCGTCCCAGCCCGCGGGCAGCAGGCGGCTGGCGGCTGCGGGTCTTGGGGAGGGAGGAGGGGTGGGAGCGGGGGCGTGGGCGGCGGCGTATCCGGCGTCGTAGGGGCCGAGGCCCACGTCGGCGGGCAGGCGGTCGTCGGGCCGGTTGTCGGCGCGCGTGAAGACCTCGCGCACGGCCTGCAGGTAGGCGAAGCCGTCCGTGACCTGGGGGGCGAGGTAGTGGCCTTCGCCCCATTCGTTCCAGTTGTCCAGGAGGAGCAGGCGCCGGGCCGGGCTGGCGGCCGGCTCGGCATCCATGAAGGCCTTGACGTCGAGGAGCAGGCTCCGCCAGTCGGCGGGCGGGAGTTTCCAGCGGGTCATGGTCTCAGGATGTAGCCAGGGGGCCTTGGGGTTCTGGGGCTGCTGCCAGGGCAGGGGGTCCCAGCCGACCGTTGCCGTGGCCATGAAGGGGAGCACGGCGGCCTCGCGCCAGGCCCGCAGCGCGGCCAGCTGGTGCGCGATGGCCTCGGCGGCCGTGGGGCGCCTCTGCGGCGTGTGCCAGCAGTAGGCGAACGCCATGTCGGCGCCGGCTTGCCGTAGGCGGCGCAGACCCTCGGCGTGCGTCTCGCGATACTCGAAGGGCAGGACAAGCCCCGGGAAGCCACGCCGCACCGCCGCCGCCCGCAGACGCTCGAAGACGCGCGCCAGGTTGGCCTCGCCGCCGAAAGGCTGGGCGATCCGGTCCAGGGCGTAGTACGAGTAGACGAACAGCACCGGCATCCCGTTCAGGCGCAGGTAGTTGGGACGCGAGAAGTAGGTGTCTGCCCAGTACGGCAGGAGGTTGTCAAGGAGGTCGCGTTCATCCTGTGCGACGCCGGCGTTGTGGCATTCCCACATGATGGCGAAGCGGAGGCGGTTGCCGTGGGTCGAGCGGAACAGCCCCTGGTGGATGGCGTGGCCGTGCCGCTGTCCGGCATCGCTCATGGGTTCGCCCATCCGCGCCTTGTCCCGGTACCAGCAGTAGACGAAGAACTGGATGCCGTGTTCGAGGGCCCACTTGACCTCCCAGTCGGCGACCTCGGGGTTGTCCTCGTCGTACCATCCGAGCAGCGGTTTGCGCTCGGGGAAAGGCTCGATCTTGCTCCAGCCCCAGTGGTCGCCATGCTTCCAGCCGGGGAAGTAATGGGCGCCGATGAGGTAGTCACTGGTTGGGAGGTCGGGGGCGGGGACTGGCATGGGGATGGGCCTCCTGGCGCGTAGCATTCACTATGACGACGCGGAGCACAGACGTGCCGCGGGGATGTCAACGCTCGTTCCGTGCCCGGGCCCGGAACCGGCAGACGGTGGAGGACAACAGCGGTGGATCACTCCGAGCATCCTGATCCCACCCATTTGGAGAGTGGCTGGCGGATCGGGCACGGGATCGGGGACGGGATCGGGCACGGGCAGGGGAAATAACGAGGGATCGGGAATCTTCGCCCGGCGCTCGCCCGGCCACGTCTCGCCGCCACGTCCTGCGTCCCGCCTGCGACGGGCCCCGGGGAACCGGCGTCCGTCGGGCGGGCCAATATACCGCCTCTCGCGTCGGACCAGACTCCTGCCCCGGAAAAAGCGCACGGTCCGTCGTCGCTCACCGGCCCCGCGGGCTGACGGTGGCCCTCCGTGGGTGACGGTCAGCTCCGCGTGGGCGGACGGCGCTCACGCAGCCAGAGGGAGAGCACGAGGAGGGCGAAGAGGGGATAGGAGTGGTCGGCGCGGGCCGCGGCGTGGTCGTCGAGCAGGCGTTCGAGTCCGTCGCGGCGGAAGAGGTCGGGCGGCAGGACGCCGCCGAGGAGGGCGTCACGGGCGGGGGCGAGCCAGCCGCCGCGCAGCCACGCGGCCACCGGCAGGCCGAAGCCCATCTTGGGGCGGAACAGGATCTCGCGCGGAACCAGGTCGCGGAAGGCGTCCTGGAGAATCCGCTTGCGGCGGCGCCCGCGCTGCTTGAAACCGTACGGCAGCGACAGCGCCAGGCCCGCCACCTCGGGATCGAGGAACGGGGCGCGCACTTCGAGGGCGCAGGCCATCGAGGCGCGGTCGAGCTTGACCAAGATGTCGTCGGGCAGGTAGGTCTCCAGATCAAGGAGCATGACCGTGTCCACCGGCCGCCGGCCAGATGGTGCGTGCGGCGCCAGGATCTCCAGCCCGTCCGCGTCGCCGGCGCCTTCGAGCATCGCGGGGCCGTAGAGGGCGCGGCGCGCCGCCGACGGGAAGCGGGAGATCAGGCGCAGGTAGCGGGCGAGGCCGTCGTGGTCGGCGATGTCGAGCAGGCGGCGCAGGCGGGCGACGGCGGTGCGTTCGTCCCGCCCCGCGGGCAGGCGGCGTCCGACGGCGGCCAGGGCGCGGCGCAACGGCGGCGGCAGCCAGTCCACGGCCTCGAAGAGCCGTATGACGCGGTGCCGGTAGTAGCCGCCGAACAGCTCGTCCGCGCCGTCGCCGCCGAGGACGACCTTGACGTGCTGGCGGGCGAAGCGCGCCAGCCGCGCGGTCGGCAGCATCGAGGCGTCGGCGAACGGCTCCTCGAAGGCGGCGACGACGGTTGCCAGGTCGTCAAGGCTGTCCGGCCGGACTTCGAGGAAGTGGTGTTGGCTGCCGATGCCCCGGGCGGCCAGCTCGGCGAAGCCGCGCTCGTCATAGGCGTGCTCCGGGAAGCCAATCGAGAACGTATGCAGCCGGGCCGGGGCGACGGCCCGCGCCGCGAGGGCGCTGACAATGGTCGAGTCCATGCCACCCGAGAGGAAGGTGCCCACGGGCACGTCGGCGACCAGCTGCCGCCGGACGCTCTCCTCGAGGCGCCGCCGGGTCTCCGCCACCGCCTCCGAGTACGGGCCGGCAAAGGGCGCCGGCGGCTGTGGACGCCACCAGCGCTCGATCCCGAGACAGCCCTCCGGATGCCAGACGCCGACGTGCCCGGGCGGCAGTTTGCGGATCCCGCAATGCACGGACAACGGATGCGGAATGCAGTTGAACTCCAGGTAGTGGTGCAGCGCCCGGCAGTCCAATGCCGTCTCCACCCACGGCAGCACAGCCAGCGCGGCCGGCCCCGAGGCAAAGGCGAAGCGCGGCCCTGACCAGGCGTAGAACAGCGGCTTCTCGCCGAAACGGTCGCGGGCTAGGAACAGCTCGCCGCTGTCTAGGTGCGCCACCGCGAAGGCGAACATGCCGCCGAGGTCGTGCAGGCAGGCGGCGCCGCGTTCCTCGTAGAGGTGGAGGATGACCTCGCTGTCGCCCTGGGTGCGGAAGCGGTGCCCGCGGGCGGCGAGGCGTTCGCGCAGCTCGCGATAGTTGTAGATCTCGCCGTTGCAGACCAGCGCCAGGCTGGCGTCCTCGTTGAGGATCGGCTGGTGCCCGCCCTCGACATCAATGATGGACAGCCGGCGGTGGACCAACCCCAGCGGCCCACGCGCGAGCGTCCCCTCATCGTCGGGACCGCGGCAGGCCAGGGCCGCGCTCAACCTGGCCAGCAGGTCGGGGCCCGGCGCCTGTTCCGGATCATGGATGCCGGCAATGCCGCACATGGAGGACGATCTTTCCTGGGATCACCGTGGGGCGTGGATCGTGGGGCGAGGATCGTGGGTCGTGGAGCCGGCGGTCGGTGACCCGTGATCGGTTATTCCGGCAACGAAGCACAACGAACGAAGGCACGAAAGCACGCGCCCCCGTGGCTCGTGTTGGCCCCGGAGGGGCCGAGGTATGTAGCCCCCGGTGCAACCGGGGGAACCGTGCGATCACCCCATGCGGAGCGCCCCAAGGCGGGCGCGGGTGGATCCTGGCGCCGGCGGCTCCCCGCCGGTGATGATGCCGTCGCGAATCCGTTCCCGATCAACAAACAGCAGCAACCTTCCGCTGCGCGAGACGTACTGGCCGGTCAGTGCCCAGGCTCCAGGCAGCGGTGCCGGCAACGTCACCTCGTCCGGACTGTCCAGGCGGAAGATGACGGCCGTCCAGCCCTCGCGCCCCGCGCGTCCCAGGGCGCCGGCCACCGCCGCCTCGACCGTCTCGGCGGG
>MVZH01000200.1 GCA_002068325.1 Lentisphaerae bacterium ADurb.BinA184
AACCCTCCCGGCCGAGGGCGAGACACGCCCCGCCGCCATGATCCTGTTCAATCCGGTCCTCGACCTGGTGACACTCCCCTGGCGCGACGGCATCCCAGGCGTGGCGACGCCGATGCCGGGCGAGTCCGGGGATGGCCTCACCCCCGAAGAGCGCGGGCGCCTCATCTCGCCGCTGCACTTCGCGGGGGAGAAGGGCACCCCTCCCACTCTGCTCGTGCACGGAACCGAGGACACCTGCGTCCCCGTCGAACAGGCCGACCGCTTCGCCGCTGCGCTCAAGGCGGCCGGCAACGGCTGCGACTACGTCCGCAAGGGGGGATGGAAACACGCCTTCGTCATCCGTCCGCCATACGGGACGGAAGCCACCATCGTCGAATCGCTTGCCGCGGCCGACGGCTTCCTGTCCTCGCTCGGATGGATCGAGGGCACACCGACGATCACACTCGCGGACGCCGCGGCGGCGCAGCCGTTCCCCCTCGTCACCGATCTGCCCGGCAACCCGCCCGCCGGCGGCCTGCGCCACTGGAAGCCCCCGCTCAGACCACTCGGCGCAACCGGCGCCTACGTCAGCGTGGTGGTTCGACCGGAGGCGGGCAGGGCGAAGTACGAACTCTGGTGCAACGCCTGGGGTGAAGACGGAGCCGCGAGCCGCGGCATCGTCGTGCGCCGCGGTGAGTCCCTTGACCGGCTTGGCGAGGCGACGACCGTATGCGACGGGACGCTCATCAGCGATGTGATGGCACCCGGCCAGGCCGCCGCACTGGCGCCCGGCCGCGGCTACACCCGCACGGCCATGCTCACGGATCCCGAGTACGGGTACGTGCAGTTCTGCTGCGTCTGCCCGGACTACCTCCCGGGCAGCGTCCCGCTCCTGCCGGCCGTGCTGGTCTCGAGGACCGGCGAGGCTGGTTCCTTCCGGTATCTGGGCAAGCTCAAGGGCGACTTCGCCGCCGAGGCCGCCAAACGCACCGTCTGGAGCGACGGCGGCTCGCTGATCCGGCTGGCCGACGGGCGCTGGCGCGCCTACGTGAACGGGTTCGGTACGGTTCTCGCGGCCGCCGAGAGCGACCGTCTCGACGGCGAGTGGCGCTTCCTGTGCGCCGCCGACGGCAGCATCCGGGAGCTGTTCGCCGAGTTCCCCAAGGGGCCTCACGGCGGCGGCTGCTTCCCGACTGTGCTGCGGGTGGCGGAGGGCAACTGGCACGCCTGGATCACCGACACCTGGCCGCCGCAGAGCATCTGGCATTTCCACTCGGAGGACGGCCTCAGCTGGAAACGGTTCGGCCGGCAGCCGGAAATCACGCGCCTGGCCGTCGACGGCCAGGGTATCAAGTGCCTGCGCGCCTATGTCGCGCCCGACACCCAGGAGATCGTCGGCCTGCTCTCGGTCTGGCAGACCGGGCCTGACGCAGAGGCGGCGTGGATGCTGCACGAGTTGCGAATGCCGTCGGATCTCAGGCCGTAGGCCGCGGCACCGCAGTCGGCCGTGAAGGGCGCACCGGACCGCGGCCGGCCCCGCACGGCTCTGTTCTTCCCCCCTTCTGGGGTCTGTCCCTCGGGGGGCGGCTGTCCCGTTTCCTGGGGTCTGTCCCCGCCCTTCCGGGATCTGTCCCGCCTGGTGGGGTCTGTCCCCGCCTTGGGGGAGGGATCCCCCTTCTCACCACGCATGCACCCTCCGTCTCGACCGGCCTTCGCGCCCCCGTGCCGGCCCTCTCTGCGGGTCTGTCCCTACACCTGCCCAGGGAGCCTGCCCCCCCCCGGTTGCGCGGCGTGGCGCCTTGTCCCCGGCCATGCCCGGCGCACAACGCCTGCCCCTCGTCAGAAGCTGTCCGTCCGACGGCCGCCGGCACAGCTTGCACTGGGTGGAAAAGCCGCCTGCGCGCGCTATACTCTGACGGTGTGTTGCGGAGCGAAAACCGCGGACACGCCTCAGGAATCCCCCCGCGTGGATCAGCCCGCACAACGCACGCTGAACGGAAGCGCCACCTTGTCGGGCATCGCCCTGCACACCGGACATCGCGTCCGCTTGACGCTTCATCCGGCCGCGGCCGGCACGGGGATCGTCTTCCGCCGCACGGACTTGCCAGGCCGCCCGACCGTGGCCGCCAGCATCCATCATGTCGTTGACACCCGGCGCGGCACCACAATCGCCCAGGGCGAGGCCGCCGTACACACCGTCGAGCACCTCCTGGCCGCCCTCAACGCCCTCGGCATTGACAACGCCATCGCCGAGATGGACGGCCCCGAGCCGCCGGTCGGCGACGGCAGCTCGGATCCGTTCGTGCAGATGATCCGGTCCGCCGGCGCCGTCGAGCAAGGCACGGCGCGGGAGTTCGCCGAGCTCCGTGACATCCTCTACTACCAGAAGGACGACACCCGGCTGGTCGCCGTGCCCGACGAGCGCTTCCGCATCGCCTGCACCGTCAAGTACGGCGCCAGCCAGATGGACTGCCAGTACCTGTCGCTGGAGGTGACCGAGGACAGCTTTGTCAGTGAACTCTCGCCGGCCCGCACCTTCTGCCAGTACCACGAGATCGAGGCCCTGGTCAAGGCCAACCTCATCGGCGGCGGCAGCCTGGACAATGCCGTCATCATCAAGGGCCAGGCGATCCTCAGCCGGGACGGCCTGCGCCACCCCGACGAGTTCGTCCGGCACAAGATGCTCGACATCGTGGGGGACTTCTTCCTGCTCGGACGCCGCCTGAAGGCCCAGATCATCGCCATCAAACCCGGCCACCCCGGCAATGTCGCCATGGCACGCCTGATCAGCGAGAAACTCGGGATCTGACCCCTATGGAAAAGACCTTCGCCTACGAGGAACTGTGCACTCTGCTGGGCGAACGGCGTCCGGTCCTGATGCTGGACCGGCTGCGCATCGAGGCCGGCGGCTCCCGCGCCACCGGGCTGAAGGTCATGACCATGAGCGAGGAGTTCTTCGCGGGGCACTTCCCCGGCGCGCCGATCATGCCGGGAGTGCTGCAGGTTGCCGGCCTGCAGCAGACGGGGGTGGCGCTGGCCTGCGCCACCGGGGCGCTCGCCACCAACCGGGTCTGGCTGAAGACCATGCACCGCGTCAAGTTCCGCAATCCGGTCTTCCCCGGCGACCGCCTGGTCTTCTCCGTCGAGCGGGTGCCGGACGCGGATCCGGCCACCTTCGCGATCCGCGGAACCGTCTCGGCGGGGGAGACGGTGACCTGCGAGGGGGCGCTGTCGTTCGCGGCCTTGCCGGCCGAACGGCCCAACCGCGCCGGCGCCGCGTTCTGCCCGCCGCTGCACAGCATGGTTCCGGACGCCGAGCATGCCAATCCCCTGGACATCCGTCAGATCATGGAGGCGATCCCGCACCGCTCCCCCTTCCTCCTGATCGACCGGCTCCTGCACATTGACACGGCCAACCAACGCCTGATCGGCATCAAGAACGTCTCGGCCAACGAGCCGATCTTCGCCGGCCTGAACACGCCCGTGCTGCCAGGGTACCTGCAGGCCGAGATCGGCGCCCAGGCCGGGTGCGTGCTCGCCCTTGAGGCCCCCGAGAACCGCAACCGGCTCGGCATCTTCCTGTCCATAGACGACGGGGTGTTCCACGATGTCGTTGTCCCCGGCGACCAGCTTCTCATTGACGCACAGACCAGTGGCCGGGGCCGCTTCGGCCGGGGCGAGGCCAAGTTGTATGTCGGCTCGACCCTGATCAGCGCCATCAGCCTCAAGTTCGCGGTGGTCGAGCGCTAGCCGGATCTGGTCATGCACAACGGGGAAACGGAGCCATATCTCATTGTTTCGCAACGTTTTGCAGATGAACGGAAGATCCGTAGTCTTTCACGCCCCCCAACGCAATGCAGGGCGGTAGTCCCCTGCAAAACGGAGTCTTCGTTGCCGTCGTCCCCCCCGGTATGACCATCCAGGCCGGCCGGATTCCTTCACGACGGGAGACCCGGCTCCGCGGACTGGGCCCGCCTGAAACGTTCCGCGGACATGCGCCGCCGCGATCCGCGCACGGACATGCCCGCCGCAGACAGGACTGAGACATGCCGACGGTCATCCACCCCACCGCCATCATCCATCCGCGGGCCGAGATCGGCGAGGACTGCCAGGTCGGGCCCTACTGCCTGATCGGCGAGCGCGTGCGGCTGGGGCCGCGCGGCCACCTCCACAGCCACGTCGTCCTCGACGGCAACACGGCCATCGGCGCCGACTGCGAGATCTTCCCCTTTGCCTGCATCGGCAAGCGGACCCAGGATTTGAAGTACCACGGCGGCGACGGCCGGCTGGAGATCGGCGACCACAACACCTTCCGCGAGGGCGTCACCGTCCACCTGCCCACCGCGCCGGACGGACTCACCCGCATCGGCAGCCATTGCAGCCTGCTGGCGTACTGCCACGTCGCGCACGAATGCCGGCTCGGCGACGGTGTCGTGATGAGCAACGCCACCCAGATCGCGGGCCACGTTGAGATCGGCGACCGCGCGGTGTTCGGCGGGCTGTGCGGGGTGCACCAGTTCTGCCGGATCGGACGCCTGGTGATGGTCGGCGCCCTGTCGAAGGTGACGCAGGACATGCCGCCTTTCCTGCTGGCCGAGGGCGACCCGGCGACGCCGCGGACGGTCAACAAGGTAGGGATCAGGCGCGGCGGCTTCACCGACGAGCAGATTGACGGGGTGGCACAGGCCTTCCGGATCCTCTACCGGTCGGGGCTGCGCGTCGAGGAGGCCGTGCGCCAGCTGAGGGCCGACTTCATGGGCCGGCCCGAGATTGCGGAGTTCGCAACATTCGTCGAAACGTCGTCGCGCGGCGTCGCCCGCCCGGCGGCCGCCACGTAAGGATTCCCGCCATGATTGATATCCATGCCCTGCGTGAGACCCCCGACCGAGTTCGCGCCAACTGCCGCCTGCGCGGCTGCAAGACCGATGTGGACGCGTTGATCGCCAGCGACCGGGAGTACCTGGAGACCATCCGCGCCGTCGAGGATCTGCGCGCCCTGCGCAACCGCCTCGGCAAGGAGTGCCGCGACAACCCGGCCGCCCGCGACCAGATGCGTCAGCTCAAGCAGGATCTGGCCGCGAAGGAGGAGCGTCTTGAGGCCCTGAAGAAGGCGGTCGATGAAGGGCTCGCCTGGCTGCCCAACTTCCTGGCCGAGGATGTGCCTCCCGGGGCCGGCGACGCCGACAACGCCCCGCTGCGCTTCTGGGGCGACAAGGGCGACTTCCGCTTCAAGCCGCGCACCCATGACGAGCTCGGCGACCTGCTCGGGATCATTGACACCGGGCGCGGCGCCAAGGTCGCGCAGAGCGGGTTCTACTACTGGTCGGGCGCCGGCGCGCAGTTGGCCATGGCCATGTTCTACTGGGCCCAGCAGGCCCTGGTCAAGCGCGGGTTCCGCCTGTTCATGTCGCCCTGCCTGGCCAAGTCGCGCACGCTGTTCGGCACCGGCTACCTGCCCTTTTTCGCCGAGCAGACCTACACCCTCGCCAACGAGGACTTGGCCCTGATCGGCACCTCGGAGCAGACCTTGGTCGCCTACCATGCCGACGAGACGCTGGAGGCCGAGCGGCTGCCCTTGTTCTACACCGCCTTCACCCCCTGCTTCCGCACCGAGGCCGGCAGCTGGGGCAAGGAGACGCGCGGCATCTTCCGCGTGCACCAGTTCCACAAGGTCGAGCAGATCGTCTTCTGCCTGCCCGAAGACTCGCCGCGGTGCCACGACCTCTGCCAGGAGAACGAGGAGTTCCTCCTGCAGCAGCTCGGCATCCCCTACCGCGTCGTCAAGGTGTGTGTCGGCGACATGGGCGCGCCGGGCTATAAGAAGTACGACATTGAGGCCTGGTTCCCCGGCTTCGGCGGCTACCGCGAGGTCACCTCGAACACCAACCTGACGGACTTCCAGGCGCGGCGGCTCGGAATCCGTTTCCAGACCCGCGACAAGCGACGCGACTTCGTCCACACCATCTCGGCCACGGCGATCACCGACCGCGCCGCCTGCGCGATCCTCGAGAACTTCCAGCAGGAGGACGGCAGCGTCATCGTCCCAGAGGTCCTCCGTCCCTACACCGGCTTCGACCGGCTGTCCCCGCCAGCCTGAGGGCGGGGTGGCGCAGACGCAGGGGACAGACCCCGTAGATGATGGGGACAGACCCTGGGGAGAGGACACGCGGTGGGGCTGGCGTGGCGTCTTGGCGCGCGCCGGCTGGCACGCGTGCAGGTGTGGGCGGGTGAGCTGGTCTGCGCCGCCGGGCGAGCCGCTGGCGACCCACCAGAGGCTTTCGTGTGCCTCCCCGGCAGAGCGCGACGTGAAGCTTGTCCGCACGGCGGCGGAATCCGTCCAAGGATCGCCCGGCGCACCGGGAGGTGGCGACAGGCGAGGGCCGGGATGGCTGGATTGCCGGGGGGCGCGTCCCGGTCACGGCGTTCGCCCAAGGGATCGCTGACGGCACGCCGTGGGACGTCGTGTCCGCCACGCATCTGCCCGGCCTCCGCGAAGGCGGCTTCCGACATTGGGGCACCAGGGCCACGCCCGCCGAAGCGGCCGGACGCAGCCGGACGACGTTCCACACCAACGGCCCCCGTTCATCCAGGGGCTCGATGTCGAGAGCCTCGCCACGGGGAAGGTGGCCTCGCCGGTGGCGGCAAGCGGGTCGGCCAGGGGCGTGGTACGCGCCCGCCTCCGGCGGGCCTCTTGCCGGGGTCTGTCCCTGCTTCCCCGTGCGGCAGGCCTGGCCGTCGGCTTCTGTTCCCGTGCCGCGCCTCGCATCCCCCCTCGGGCACAGCGGCATGGCCCTGCCGTAAGGGCCGGGTCTGTCCCCGATTCTGCATCGGACCCCATCTGCCGGGCCGTCGCTGCCCATGCGCAGAAAAAAGGCGTATTTCCGCTTGCATAGCCTTCATTCACAGGCTACTTTATAACAGCTTTCGGAGGGACACAATGCGAACTGCACGGGTACGAGACGACAGCTGCAACACGGTCTATGATATCACCAACCGGGTGGTTGGCAGTCTTGGGCAGATCGTGTTCGGCCGGCGCGAACGCGTCCAACTTGACCGGACACTTCGCCGTCTGAGTTCACTCTACACTATTGCCGTCCTGTCGATCCGCGTGTGGCCAACCGGATACCGGATCATCTGTTCGGCCCCGTCCGAGACCCCGGATCGCGCCATCGTTGAGATGCGTTTCCGAGCACGGTACGGCAGGCGCGTCCCCCTCCCCGACCTCGATGTCCCCGGGGTGCTCGAACACTGGTCTGAAAGACTTCGGAATATCAGTTGCCTGTTCAAGGATTTGCAGCAGTGCTTCACCCAGTGGTACAATCGGGTGGCGATGGGCCGCCGACGCGCTGGAACTGTCTGGCGGGACCGCTTCAAGAGTGCGATTGTGAGGGGGGCGAGCCAGCTTCTGGCTGCCGTCAGCGGGACGAGAGGGCCGGGCAACCAGGCGGCGGCAACCCGTTTCGCCGTGTCGCACTGGAGGGTATTCCGCCGGCACAACCCGGATCTTGCGCTCGCCCTAGTGACGCTACGCCCCTCCCTCAGTGCGCCCCGAGGGCTCCTGGCGCCCCTGTTGCCGACCGGCGACGGCGAGGCAAACGCCGAAGCCCCCCCGTCAGCCCGGAGTCACCGCGGGTGCAAACTGCTCCCGTGAACCCGTCGCACCGTCCCGTCGCGCCTCTGCTTCGCCGCCCCCTCGCGCCGCCGGCCCCGCCCGTCGCTTCATGCCCGTGTCACCCACAGGCTACGGCTTTTCACGGGGTAGGCACGCCATCCCCGCCTGAACGGCGTTCTTCGAGGCAGAAAAGCCGGGTCTCGGGCGCCTTGATGGTGACGCGCAACTCGCGGCGGCGGCCAAGGTAGGCACCGGTGCGGGCGTCCGTGACGTGGAAAGCCCGGGGCAGGCGGAGCGTACGCGTGCCGCTCTTGACCGAGTGCAGGGCCGCGATGGACTCGCTGGCATAGACCACATCGCCCTCTTCACACCAGATGTTGCACCCTGCGTAGCGGGCGGCGGCCCGCAACAGTTCGGCGGGCAGCGGCATGGCACAGCTCCACAGCACGCCGTAGTCCGTCCCCCC
>MVZH01000201.1 GCA_002068325.1 Lentisphaerae bacterium ADurb.BinA184
CCGGCCAAGGGCTGCGGAACTGTATGAATGGTCGTGGGCATAATACCGCATCGTCAGCGGCATTCCTGCAAGGTGTGTATTCCGAATCAAGACCTCGTCAATATAGTTGCCGTAGGTGTACCACCCGCGCGGAACCTCGAACAACACCCCCGCCTCGAACGGCACCCCCGGCGCCGCGGCCGTGACCTCCGCCAACAGCCTGGCCGACGCCTCCGCCGCCGCCGCCCGTGCGTCCACTGCCCCGCCGCCGCCCGTGCGCGACCGCCCGGTCAGCCAGGACACCACCACGGCAATGGCCGCGACGGCCGCCAAAACCACGATCACCCGGCAGACCGGACACCGGGCCTGCCCCTGTCCCTCCGGCCTTTCACAGCAGCTGCCCATGGGTCACCTCACTGGAAACACGACTGTCCGACTCCAATATTGCTCCGGCTTTGACACGCACGGCGGCGCCCGGTTCGCACAGTCACGCCGGCAAGTTGAGTTCCAGGCCCACCGGGGCTTGACCGAGAGGGTGGCAACCGGGACCCATCTTTGCCGGCCGACTCCCGCCTCCACGCACCAACGCGGTTCGGCGCGACAGGTCAGCGAGGCAGGCGGTCGCCCTACCCTGATGATCTGCGCCCCGGTCAGTCACCGTCCGCCAAGCGCACGGCTGCCGGCTGAGGGATGAGGCCATTCATGGACAGCGGCACCGACGATGGCGCCTCAGAAGAAACGGTGCAAGGCAAGGCGGAACTCGCCGAGGGTCTTGTCGCCGACGGCGCGTTGTGCGACGTGCACGGTCACGGCGGTGTCCGGATCGAGGGTGTAGCGAAGGGCCGCACCAGCTTCCAAGTCGTCGTGTTCGTCGCCGAGCACGTAGCGTGTGACCCGCGCGTAAAGGTGCGGGCGCCATCTGCCCTCGCCTGTGCCCAGCCACCCGGCGAGGACGCCCGCGCCGAGACTCATGCCGTCGTCGAGGCCTCCCACCCGGCCGTCGAGGTCGCTGGTCAGGTAGGCCAGTCCGCCCACGGGGACACGCACAGTCCAGCCGGCACCGCCGCGTAGCCGGAAGAACCGGTGTCGTTCCTCGTCGCCGCACCAGTCGCGCTGGATGCCCGCCTCGATCCGCCACGAAAGCGGACGGAAGAAGCGGTCGCGCGGGGAGAGGGAGAGGATGCGGACGATGTCAAGGCGGGTGAACTCGACCGGTTGCCCGCTTCCATAGCTGCGCAGGGCGAGCTCGAGGAAACGGATCTCGGCACCGTCGGCGTAGCCGGTTCCCGGATCGAGCAGGTCGTGGTAGGCCGGGCGGAGGGTCAGCTCGGCGAAGCCACGCCCATCCTCGCAGCCGCCGGCGAGCGAGAACCGCGCCGAGTCGTGGCCGCGGTCAGGCGCGGCCGGGGCCGGGATGTCGTAGTCCGAGGCCTCGGGCTGTCCGAGACGGCTGCGGGCCGAGAGCACCTTGACGAAGCGCTTCGCGTATTCCTGGCGGTCGAGTTCATCGCGGGTGCGCCGGCACTGGAGGTACTCGGCGGCCAGGTCAAGGGTGCGGGCGCGGTCGGCGGGCGCGGTCTCCGGCGGCAGGGCCTGTTCGGGGGCGGCCTGGCTGTCGGCGATGGTGACGGCGGCCCGCCGCAAACCGTCCGGCAGCTGCGAGGCGATGTGATGGACGCGGGTGGCCTTGCTGGGACGGTACTCGACGCCGCTGAGCAGGCCGGCCTGCTTGGCGAGCTTGAGCGTGTCCAGCGGGATGACCCAGGGACGAGCACGGCCGGCAAGGTCGAGTCCAGGCCGCGCCGCGTCGAACAGGTAGAGCAGGTTGTACGAGCAGTTCTCGTCGAAGAAGAAGTAGTCCGACGGGGTGTTTCTCAGCTCCCACAGGTGGAGCACGAGGCGGCGGACCTCGGCCGGCTGGAGGTTTGTCTCGTACTCCCACACATCGCGTTGGTTGAAGTCGCTGTATTCGAGCACCTTCTGGTGGTAGGGCATGGCGCTGTAGTAGCCTGGGTAGAGTCCGAAGATGCCCTTGAAGGCAAAGACCAGGCCGTTGGTCTCGCGGGTCTGGGCGGCGTAGTTCACGGCCGGGCTGAGCAGCGGGCTGCGGCCGTTGCCACGCAGGAGGATGAGGGTGTGGCCGAACAGCGATGCCGGGTTGTTCATGAAGGCCGTGGGGAAAGCGAGCACGACGCGCGCGGACGCGAGCGCCGCCACGGTCTCCTCGACTTCCGGGCACGGTTTGCGGAGTCCGCAATCGGGAGCGCAGTCCAGGCGTTCGGCGAGCCAGGCGCAGCGGGCGGGGAAACGGCAGGCGGCCCAGTCGCGTTCGTCGGGGCAGTCGCCGGTGGCGGCGCGCAGGACGGCTTCCATCTCGGCCCATGGGTCGGTCTTGCCGTCGCGGGCCAGGAAGAAGGCGGGATCGTCAATCAGGCTTCTCGGCCCGGCCAGGCCGCGGCGGCAGTGGAGCAGGGTCAGCCAGTACGGGTGCTCGTGGAGGCGGAGGGTGTCCGCCTGAGCCACGAGGGCGTCGGGATCGCACGCGGCCCGGCCCGCGGCGGCGAGGAGAACCGCGGCAAGCAGGATCCAGCCGATTGGCGATCGCCAGTGGTCGGTCATGGCAGTTTCCGGCGCAACGTCCCTGCGGACCGGCGCGACGATTGGCCTTGTCGGTCGCCTGGCTCCGCGGCGACACCCCAGGCAGGCGGGGGCCGCCTGCCCTACTCCGGCGACACGGGCGAGAGACGGAAGGAGCGGGTGCCGCGAGGCATCCGCTCCCGCCCTGCGCGCGCCGGTCAGGGCCGCGCCGACTACGAGCGCAGTTCGACGAGGCGCTGAACCACGTCGTTGCTGGTGACGGTTTCCGACGAGTAGATGCGGTCGAAGCTGGACTGCAGCTTGCGGTGGTAGGCGTCGCGCGCCACGGTGGGCACCGCCATCAGGTCGGAGACGGCGTTGAGGGTTTCGCCGCGTCCGCTGGCGATGTCACGGGCCAGGTTGTCCATGTTCTGGGCGACGAACTCCCGCAGCTGCTTGTTCTGCACGAGTGTTTCGGCCTGGCGGGCGCCGAGGGTGCCGGAGGAGATGGCGAAGGTCTGGTTCCCAAACGAGCCGTTGGTGGTGGCAGCCAGCACCTGCTGCACCAGTCCGTCCTGGCCACGGAATATCTCCGTGCCCAGCCCGACGCCCACGTTGTACTCCAGGTCGCTCCCCTGCGCCCACACCCCGCACGCCGCCACACTGACCAGACCCGCGACGAGAAGCTTCTTCATCCTCTGTTCTCCTTGCTGTTGGGGCCGTTGCACTTGCGCCGACACGTCGCAGGGCCACACCGCCCGGCGAACCGGCCGCGCGGGCGGCCTCACGATGCCGCTGAAGATACACCCATCCGACGGGCCGGCAAGCCGTCCTCTGGAGTTTGGCACAAGTCGACTGCCATGACCGATGACACCGTTCTTGTGTGTGGCCTTTTAGGTACCGCGGCGGAGCCGCTCTGGAGTGCGGTCGCCCGCGTGCCACGCCATAGCCCTCTGGCGACGGCGGGCGACCGCTTTGTTCCGCCGGGGCTTGCCCCGGCGGGGTGGCGGGCCGGCATGACGGCCCGTGTGAGAGCTGCGGCAGGCCGCAGGCACTCCAAAGAGCGCCTGGCGGCGCTCGGTGTACAGTCCTGCGAAGATCATCGTTCTCGCCCTCGACCCGCTGGCCCTGGTCTGTCGGGAACGAGTGTGGGTATCGTTCGCGTGGCCCACGGAGCACGAGTGCGATCCAGAGGGCCAGGAAAACCACAGGATTTCTGCCAAACTCCAGGGCGGGCCGGCAAGCCGGATCGCTCGCGCCGCACCGCCGGCGACGCCTCCTCGCCACGCGGCGTCAGGCCTTCTTCTCCCCGCGGCCGCCGCGCGGCTGCTTGGACAGCTCGGGCGGGGCGATGGTCACCTTGGTGAACGGCGGCACGTCCTCGGTGATCCAGACGTTGCCGCCGATGATCGAGTCGTGGCCGATGGTGATGTTGCCGAGGATGGTGGCCCCGGCGTAGATCGTGACGTTGCCCTCGATGTTGGGGTGCCGTTTGGCGCCCTTGATCAGGCGTCCCTCGGCGTCCTTGGGGAAGCTGAGGGCGCCCAGTGTCACCCCTTGGTAGATGCGGACGCGGTCGCCGATCACAGCCGTCTCGCCGATGACCACACCGGTGCCGTGGTCGATGAAGAAGCTTCCGCCGATGGTGGCTCCGGGGTGGATGTCAATGCCGGTCAGGGTGTGTGCGTGTTCGCCCATGATGCGGGGGATCAGCGGGATGCCGGCGCGGTACAGTTCATGGGCGATGCGGTGGATGGCGATGGCCTTCATGCAGGGGTAGGCCACCACCACCTCGTCGGTCGAACGGGCCGCCGGGTCGCCGTCGAGGGCGGCCTCGACGTCCGTCTTGAGGATGTCCCGGATGGCCGGGATCTTCTCGATGATCGCGATCACGGCGTCCTCGGCCTGGTGTCCGCAGTCGCAGCCGTCGCAGGACTCCATGCGGCAACGGTACGCCAGGGCCCGTTCGACCTGCTCGGTGAGGCCTTGGAAGATCTCCTCGACGTGGCTGCCGATCGCGAACGGCAGCCCGCTGCGGCGGAAGGCATGCCGGCCGGTGTAGCCGGGGAACAGGACCTCGAGGATCAGGTCGAGGGCGGTGATCACCACCCGGCTCTGCGGCATGTTCATGCCGTCAATGTGGTTGATCCCGCGCTCGTCGTCATAGCTGGCGCAGATCGCCTCGATGGATTGCCGGGCCAGCTCCGGCGTCCAGCGGCTGACGAAACTCTGGGCCGCCCGCAGGCGGCACTCGCGCTCATGATGTGTCGTCGTCGTCATGTCGTCGCTCCCTCGCGCTCGCGTTCAACCAGGATTGTGACTGGGCCGTCGTTGACCAGTTCAACCGCCATCATCGCCCCGAAACGCCCGGTCTGCGTCCGCAGGCCGCGGCGCCGAAGCGCAGAGACAAAGCACTCATACAACGGTTCCGACAGCGCCGCCGGGGCCGCCTCGGTGAAGCTCGGGCGCCGCCCTCGGCGGGCATCGCCGTAAAGGGTGAATTGCGAGACCACCAAGAGCTCGCCGCCGACGTCGAGGGCCGAGAGGTTGAACTTCCCCTCGGCGTCCTCAAAAATGCGCAGGTTCACGCACTTGTCGGCGAGGAACTCGGCTTCGGCCTGGGTGTCGCCGAGGCGCACGCCGAGCAGGATCAGCAGCCCCGCCCCAATCGCGCCGACGGTCTCGTCACCGACACGGACGGCGGCGCGGGTGACGCGTTGGACGAGGGCACGCACGGCCTGGCAGTCCTCCGGAATGAGCGTGGTGCAGAGGGCGGAGCGTTCCGCGGATGGCCCCGGCGCGGAGCACCACGCCGGCGCGCGGGCGTCCTCGCCGGGCCAGTCGTCCCGCCGCGGCGGCGCACGGCGCCGGTTCGGTTTCGGATAAAGTCGCTCTAAATTACCGGCTGTCAAGGCCAGGCCGTTCGGACCCGCCCCGGCCGCATGGAGTCCCCGTGGACGTCACGGCAACGGTTGAACAGCTCTTGCAGGCCCTGAACGCCGCCACCTCGTTGGGGGGGATCTACTACCCGTTCGACGAGACGCGGCCGGCGGTTCTGGGCAAGGGCGTCTGCCGTTTCTGCGGCAGCTGCATCAACCATCCGCGGGCCGGCGGGTTCTGCCGCAGCAGCGCCTGCTCGTGTGCCGTGCAGGGCCGCGCCATCGGCGACGTGTGGTACTTCCGCTGCTGGCTGGGCATTGACAGCCTGGTCATCCCGCTCGCCCCCGACGGGGAGCTCATCGGCGCCATCGAAGTCGGCGGCTACTTCAGCCCGGGCGGGACGGATGAGGCGCAACAGACCATCCTCTCGCGCCTCTCCAGCCTCAGCTCCCTGCAGCCGCTCGACCTTCATGTCGGCGCGTTGCAGGCCATGCGGGAGCTGACCTTCGCCGAGGTCAAGGCCATCGCCGACCACCTGCGGGAGGCGACCTTCCGGCACGGGCTCAACAGCCCCTCCGCGTTCGCCATCCGACAGCGCATCCACAGCGTCGAGGAACAGGCCGCCGGCCGGATTGCCCGTGTCGGCCCCGATGCCCTGCCCAACACCGACCGCCTTGACCGCCTGGCCCGTCTGGTGGCGGCGTTGCGCACGCGCGACCGCCCTGCCCTCTCCGCCGCCCTGCAGACGTTCATCGGCCACGTCCTGGCCACCTCGGGGAACGATCTTGCCCAGTTCAAGGCCGCGGCCGTGCTGCTGCTCGGCGTCCTGCTCGGCGAGGAGGTGGCGTCGCGCGCCAGCTGGCGGCAGGCGTCCCGCCAGCACGAGGAACGCATGGTGGAGCTGGAGAAGCTGTCGAGCATCGAGGCGGCCTGCGTCTGGGTCGAGCGCCTGATTTTCGACGCCTTCACGCAGGCCGGCCTGGCCTCGGTGCCGGCCGCCAAGGAGGGCGTCAGCCAGCGGGTCCTGCGCTGGCTGCAGGAGAATCACGCCGGCAGCGTGAGCCTGGCCGCCGCGGCCCGTGCCATCCATGTCAGCCCGTCAACCATCGCCCACTCGCTGCGCAAGGAGACCGGCCGCGGCTTCAGCGAGCATCTTGCCGCCATCCGCGTCGCCGAGGCCAAACGCCTCCTGGCCTACACGGATCTGAGCCTGGCCGAGATCAGCCAGAAGTGCGGCTTCTGCGACCACAGCTACTTCACCAAGGTCTTCCGCCGAGCCATCAACCTCACCCCCCGCGAGTTCCGCCACATCCTCGATGCCACCCAGCCCGGATCCGCACCATGACGCCACAGCCGATCGAACTCCTCCAGACGCTCGTACGCATAGACAGCACCACGCCAGGCCTCCTCCGCGGCCCCGACGGCCGTGAGGGCGGCGAGCTGCCCCTGGCCCGGTGGCTCGAAAAATACCTCTCCGCGGCCGGCTATGCGGTCGAACTCCAGTTCGTCACCCCGGCCCGTCCCAACCTGCTGGCCCGCCTTGACGCCCACCCCGGCGCCCCGACCCTCGCCTTCGAGGCCCACATGGACACCGTCGGCGTCGAAGGCATGGCCATCCCACCGTTCGCCGCCGAGGTGCGCGACGGCCGCCTCTACGGCCGCGGCGCCTGCGACACCAAGGGTTCGATGGCCGCCATGCTCGCCGCCCTGCGGCGGTTGCGGACCCCGCAACGCCCCCTCAACCTGATGTTCATCGCCTCGTGCGCCGAGGAGACCGGCTGCGAGGGCGCCGCCCACATTGACTTCCATGGCCGGCCGCCGGACGCCATCGTCGTCGGCGAACCTACCGCCAACCGCTGCATCGTCGCCCACAAAGGCGCCTACTGGATCACCCTCGCCTGCCGTGGCAAGGCGGCCCACGGTTCCCGCCCCGCCGACGGTGACAACGCGATCTACAAGATGCTGGACGCCGTCCACTACATCCGCAGCCGGATGGCCCCGGCGTTCGCGAGCCATGTCTCAGCCGGGTTCTCCGGCAGCACGATCGGCGTCAACTGCATCCAGGGCGGAGTCAAGGCGAACATCATCCCGGATTACTGCACGGCCACGCTCGATGCGCGGATCGTGCCGGACGTGGCCTCGGCGTGGAGTGCGCAATCGCTGGTTGCCGAGATCGCGGCGGGCGCCGGGGTGGCGGTCGAGCTGGCCGACGGGCAATGGTCGCCGGCGCTGGTGCGGAACCCGCACAGCCGCATCCTCCCCGCGTTGTCGGCGGCCGTCGCGGACGCCGGCGGCAACGGCGAGCCGGGCGTGGTGGAATACTGCACGGACGCCGGGGTCTTCGCCCATCAGGGCATTGACAGTGTGGTGTTCGGCCCCGGCCACATCGCGCAGGCCCACGGTGCCGTCGAATTCGTGCGCGTGGACGAGGTCTGCCAGGCGGCCGACATCCTGGTGGACACCGCGGAACACTTCGCACGAACCGCCCGGACGTAGCGCGCGACGCCCAGCCGTGGGTCGTAGGTCGTAGGTCGTAGATCGTGGCCCCTGGAGCCGGCGGGCCCC
>MVZH01000202.1 GCA_002068325.1 Lentisphaerae bacterium ADurb.BinA184
CACCCTGCGGCGGCGCGATGCCGACGGCTGCTTCGTCTGCCCCGAGAGCGGCTGGCGCTACCGCGAGGAGGGCGGCAACCTGCACTGCCTCGATTGTCCGGAGGATCAGCCGCCGCCGGAGGGTCTCGGCGGAAGACTGCCCCGGTGCATCCCGTGCGCATAATCTTCCACTACCCCGGTCCGTTTCACAGTGTGGCCGACACTGGCGAGAAGCGCCGGCCGCCGCGCCTGCTGGCCGCCTTCCGCGCCCTCGGTATCGAGGTTTTCGAACTGACCGGGGAGCGCCGCGAACGCGCCCGGCGTCTGCCGGAGATCCTGCGCGCCCTGCCGGAGTGCGATTTCGTCTATTCGGAGAACTCGACCCTCCCGCTGGGACTGACGTCGCACCGCCACCTTCCCTGCTGGCCAAACCCCGACAGCGCCCTCTTCCGGGCCGCCGGCCGGGCCGGGGTGCCGGCCGGGGTCTTCTACCGGGACGCTTACTGGCGCCTGCCCGAGTTCCGTCGCCGCATCGGCTGGCTCAAAGCGGCGCTGGCCATCCCCTTCTACCGCGCCGAGCTGCGGCTGTACCGCCGATGCGTGACACGGCTGTTCGTGCCGTCCCTGGCGTTCGCCGACCTGTTCCTCGGCTTCCCCCGCGACCGGGTAGCGGCCCTGCCCCCAGGAGGTGACGTCGTAAACCGCCCCCCGCCATTGGGCGGCGACAGCCTGTCCCTCATCTACGTCGGCAACGTGACGCCGCCGCTCTACGACCTCGAACCTCTGCTAGAGACCGTCGCCGGGCTCGACGCCGACGGTGTCCGGCTGACCGTGGTCACGCCCGCGGCGGCCTGGGAGCGCAACGCCGCCTGGCCGCGGCCGCCGAACCTCGACGTGCAACACGCCTCGGGCGACGCCCTCGGGCCTCTCTATGCGCGGGCCGACGCCGCCATCCTCGCCGGCCCAACGGTTCCCTACATGCGGGTCAACATGCCCACCAAGTTCTTCGAGGCCGTCGGCCACGGGTTGCCCGTCATCGCCTATGCCGGCACTGAGTGCGGGCGCCTCGTCGAGGGCGAAGGGCTTGGCTGGTCGATCGCCGCCGACGGACTCGCCTCCCTGCTCCGCCGTCTGCGGGCCCAGCCGGACGAGGTGGCCGCCGTCGCCGCCACCGTGGCCGCGAAACGCGCCGCCCATACCTGGGAGGCCCGCGCCCGCCAGGTGGTGCGGGAGCTGGCTGGCAGACGGCGAGCGGCGAGGTAGGTTCCCGCCATGAGCACGGCCCGCAGACTTGCCAAGTGCTTCACCTACGCCGACTCCTGCGCCTGGCCGGACGGCGAGCGCTGGGAGCTGATCGGCGGCCAGGCCTTCGCCATGTCGCCGGCACCCAACGTCCGGCATCGGCGCATCCTGCTGGAACTCGGGGTCGCTCTGCGGCGCCACTTCCCTGGGAAGACGTGTGAAGCCTTCGTGTCTCCCCGTGCCGCAGGGGGTCACCGCCCCGCGTAGACCCGCTCGTAGCCGTCGAGCATGGCGTCGAGGTCGAAGGGGGTCACGCCGGGGCACGGGCCGCGGGCGAGGCCGCGCAGACAGGCCTCGACGAACGGTTCGGGCCGTGCGGGATCACAGGGGACGGCCTCACCGTTGGGGTAGGCTTCGAGGAGTTCCGGCAGCGAGTCGGCTAGGCTGGTCACGGCCGGCACCCCGTGCGCCATAGCCTCGGCCAGGGTCAGCCCGAATCCCTCGTAGCGCGAGGGCATGACGAAGAGGTCGAAAGCGCCGATGCACGCGGCCGCGTCAGGACGGAAGCCCGGCAGGCGGACAAGCAGGTTGCGCGGCGCGGCGGCGGCAAGCGGCTCGAGGCACTCGCGCTGCGGGCCTTCTCCGAGGATGACCACCCCCCACGTCTCGCCCGGCGGAATCCGTTGCGACAGCGCCGGCAGCAGGGCGATCAGCCGGTCGTAGCCCTTCTGCCAGTCGAGGCGGCCAACCGAGCCGATCACCCTCGCCGCGGCCTCGAACCGCCAGGCTTTGCGGAGTCCGCAAGTTTCGTCGCGGCTAAGCGGCGGCGGCGGGGGAATCCCGTTGTAGACGACCGGCAGACGCCCGGCGGCGACACCCAGGCGGCGCGCGTGATAGGCGGCGACGGCCCGCGAGACGGCGGTCTGGACGTCGCAGCGGCGCAGGCTAAGACGGTCAAGCCAGAACTGCCAGAAGCGGCCGCGGCGTCGCTCGGCGATGTGGACGGTGTTGACGAGGCGACAGGGGCGCGGCGGCCGGAACAGCCTCGACACCAGGTTGGCGTGGAAGAGATGGGCATGGACCACATCGGGCGCCAGCCCGCGAAGCTCACGCCGCAGCCAAACCGCCCGCCACGGCGCCGAACGGGTCACGCCGAGCGAACGGACGGGAATGGCCAGCGCACGCAGCCGCTCGACAATCCCGCTCTCGGCTGGGGCTGACGGCAACGGCCGCAGCGAGACGACCGCGACCTCGTGGCCGCGCCGCTTCAGGCCGGCCGCCAGTTCGAGCACGATGCGCTCGGCGCCCGCCGGCCGCAGTTCGGTGATGAGCTGAACGATCTTCACCGGGCGAAAGGTAATGGGTCATCGCCGGGGCGGCAACCGGGGGCGCGCCGCGGCCGCGTCCGCGTGCGCGTGCCGATCCTCTTCGAGACCGAGCGGTACCCGACCGTGTGGCAGATGACCTCCACGGTGTGCGCCCGGAGGCGGAAGCCGCTCACCCGTGATTTTCGACCTGCTTGAGACCCTGCGGTGATCCCTCGGCCGCGGCGACTTCACCACACAGGCTCGAAGGCTCAAAGGTTGCTGCCATCGTGTGAGTTGCCGCCTGTCGAAGCCGTCAGGTTTCCGCCGGACGCGTTGGACGGCGACGCACGGAAGTCCGCCGCAAACCGCAGAATGCCAATCGGTTGGAGTTCGTTGAGTCTTTTGAGCCTTTGAGGTTGATGAACAGGCCGTCCTGACCCCAAGCGAAAGTCTGGCTTGGCGATGTGTCGTCCGTCCCCATCGGCGTCGCGAGTTGTGGTGTGGTTGCTGGGGCTGGCACTGGCGGCACGGCTGGCCGTATGGCTGGGCGGCTGCTGGCATCCCGCCGCCCTGCTGACCCCCGACTCGCACGACTACGTCCGGCTTGCCGGGGGACTCGCACACGGCCAGTTCGGCGAGCCCGGCCGGCCCGAGATCTTCCGCGTCCCCGGCTACCCCGTTTTTCTGAGCGTCGTCGGCCGGGTTTCGAAGTCGCCGGCCTGGGTGTGCCTGATCCAGGCCCTGCTGGATGTGGTCACCTGCGCGCTGGTGTGGCGGCTGGGCCGGCGTGTCTTCGGAGAGCGGGCAGGGCGGTGGGCGCTGTTCTTCCAGGCCACCAGTGTTGTTTCCATAACCTATTGTTCCCGAGTCCTTTCTGAGACGCTTTTCACCCTGGCCATGGTCGGGCTGGCAAGCCTGCTGGCCGAGGGATGGAGCGCGCAGCGCCGGCGGCCGGCCGTCGGTGCCCTGGCGGTCGGCGCCGTGGTGGCCGCGGCGAGTTACGTGCGGGCGATCGGCGGTCCGCTGGTGGTGCTGGTGGTGGCCTGGTTTCTGGCGACGCGGCGTTGGCGGGCGGCCCTGACCGCGGGCGCCGCCGCCGTCGTGCTGCTTTTGCCCTGGCACCTGCGCAACCGGGCGCAGACGGGGTTTGCCGGATTCAGCACCGTCGCCGCCGTCAATTCCTACCGCTACAACGCCTGCATGCTGCTGGCGGAACAGAACGGGATTCCATTCGCCGAACAGCAGGCCCGGATCGATGCGGAGTTCAGCGCCCTCGCCGACGCGCGCGCGGTTGCGGAGTTCGCAAGACGTGAAGGCTGGCGCGCCATCGCCAGCCGGCCGGCCCGTTACGCCGTCCTGCACCTGCGCACGATCCCACGCAACCTGTTCCCGGCGGTCGGCGACCTGCTGCAGACATTCGGCGTCCGCGTCGGCGGCAGCGGGACGCTGGCGGTCCTCCAGACGCAGGGCCTCGTCGCCGCCGTACGGCATTACTTCAGCGGCCGCTGGGCTTGGGCGGTCGCGGTGTTGCCGTGCGTGCTGTGGCTGGGGCTGGTCTGCGGGCTGGCGGCCGTCGGCGGATGGATGCTGATCCGGGAGCACTGGCGTCAGCCGGCGGTCTGGCTGACCGGGCTCGCCGCCCTATATTTCCTCGTCGCGCCGGGCGGCGCGGCCCACCCGCGGTTCGGGGTGCCGCTGATGCCGCTGATCAGTGTCCTGGCCGCCGGGGGCCTGTCGCGGCTGCTGTGGCGACGCGGCGAGGGCCGGAGGTCATCCGCCACCGCCACCTGAGGACGGGGGCGGCGGGTGGGGCCATCGCAGGGCCGTCGGTGACCGTCCAACACAACAGCTATGTCCTTCTGGGCCAACTACTACCACAGCGACATTGCGCGGGCGGTGCGTTTCGCCGTGCCGCCGGGGCAGCGGGTACTCGAAATCGGCTACCGGCACACGCTCTACCTTGAGGCCGCCCGGCCCGCCGAGGGCGTCGGCCTGGTCGCCGACGCGACGCGCCTCGCCGAACTGTCGAAGCGCGGCCTGCCCTTTCGCTTCCTGCCCTTCCCGGAGGGACTCGACCAGCTCGACGGAGCTTTCGACACGGTTCTGCTGGCAGACGCCGTCGACACGATCCCCGACGTGCAGGAACTCCTCGACCGCCTCAAACGATTCACCGGCCCGAGGACGCGCCTCATCTTCACCTGCTACAGCCGGCTGTGGCAACCCGCCCTGCGGCTGGCCGAGGCGCTCGGGATGAAGTCGCGCGAGCGGGGGAAAAACTGGCTCAGCGCGCAGGATCTGTGCAACCTGCTGCAACTGTGCGGTTTGCCGGTTGTCCGCACGACGCCGCGGATGTTGCTTCCGGTGTGGGTGCCGCTGGTCTCATGGCTGCTCAACCGTGTGGTCATTCATGTGCCGGGGTGCCGTCACCTGGCGTTGTACCGGGTCGTGGTGGCGCGTGGCGAACCGCGGCCGCGGCAGGCTCCCAGCCTGTCGGTGATCGTCCCCGCGCGCAACGAGGCCGGGAACCTCGACGCGCTGGTGCGGCGCATGCCGCGGCTGGCGGGCGCGACGGAGATCGTCCTGGTGGAAGGCGGCAGCACCGACGGGACGTGGGAGGAGATGGAGCGGTTGCGCCTCGCCGCCGCCGGGCCGTGGGTGATCCGCACGGCGCGGCAGGGCGGCACCGGCAAGGGGGACGCCGTCCGCCAAGGCTTCGCCATGGCCTCGGGCGAGCTGCTCACCATCCTCGATGCGGACCTGAGCGTCCCGCCCGAGGAGCTGGCCCGCTTCTACGAGGCGCTGGCCAGCGGCCGCACGGAATTCGCCAATGGCTGCCGCCTGGTCTATCGGCGCGAGGAGGGGGCGATGCGGTTCCTCAACATGGTCGGCAACCATGCCTTCTCGCTGCTGTTCTCGTGGCTGCTCGGCCAGCGGCTCAAGGACACATTGTGCGGCACCAAGATGCTGAGCCGGGCCGACTACGAACGCATCGCCGCCGGCCGCGGCGACTTCGGGGACTTCGATCCTTTCGGCGACTTCGACCTGCTCTTCGGCGCGGCCCGGCTGAACCTGGCCATGCATGACGTGCCGGTACACTACAAGTCGCGCCGGTATGGCGTCACCAACATCCGGCGCTGGCGACACGGCTGGCTGCTGCTGCGCATGGCGCTGTTCGCGATGCGGCGGTTCAAGCTGGGGTGAGGCCGGGCCGAAGACGGAATCGTGGGTCGTAGCTCGTAGGTCGTGCAAGGTTCGGCGCACGGAGGCGCCTCCCACATTCCCGTGCCCTGGCCTGAAGAACGTGGGAGGCGATACCACCCGGCGACATGCACCGTGGGTCGTAGGTCGTGGGTCGTGGATCGTGGAGGCCCCGGAGGGGCCGAGGCATGCAGCCCCCGGTGCAACCGGGGAAATCGCCCGATCACCCCATGCGAAGCGCCCCCACGCGGGCGTGGGTGGGGGGCGTCCAGCCGTGGGCCTGCAGGCTGGGGCCGGGCAACCTGCGTTCCGCGGCCCGGTCGGAAGCCGGGCGGACGATTTGAGGAGACACCATCGTCATCTTTCCTCGAACATCCGAATACAGATGGGCCGCCGGGGGCGTCGTGGTTGCCGCCGCGGTTGTCTGCCTGCTGCCGGTTCCGGTGGCGGCACGGGTAGCCGCGCTGACAGTGCTGGCGGCCGCGCTGCCACGGGTGATTCCCGCCCGGCTCATGGCGCTGCTGTTCGTCACGGCGGCGGCTGCCGCCTTCGCCTTTGCGTTCCTGCTGACGCCTTTGGCCGTCTACCTGGGGCCGAGCGACGAGGCCCGGCATGGTCTGGCCACGCTGCGGCGGGAGGCGGTGCTGGTGGCGCTGGGCGCGGCCTGGGTTCTGGCGTTGTGCCACGGTGCCCGGCCCGTGCATCTCCGCCGGCTGGCGCCGTCGCTGGCGGCGGTGGCGGGGTTCCTCCTGCTCTCGCTGGCCTTCTACCTTCCGTCGGCCTACGAGGAGTTGGCCTACGCCGGAGACGAGTGTTACCACATGGTCTCGATCCAGGGGTTCTGGCGGCTGGCGAGGGCGCTGGCGGGGGGGCAGAGTGTCTGGATGGGGCAGAGCGTGTGGGCCGCGACGGGCATCTGGGGGATGGTCATGGCGGGTGCCACGGTGGTCGTGGTGCGGCGACGCGCTGCCCCGGCAGGACGCTGGGCGCTGGCGGCGGCCGGTCTGGCGACGCTGGGGCTGGCGGCGTATGTGGCACCTTGGCACTACCCCGCCGCCTGGCTCGAACACCACATGTACGGGGGGCGCGCATTCCGCTTCCCCGCCGCGCAGCCGTGGCTCTCGGCGCTGCTGGCCGGCCTCGATCCGCGCTATTGGCACGCGCAGGTCTTCCGCTACCCCGACTACCGGCTGCTGCCGTGGCTGGCCGTCTGCCTGACCGCCCTGCCGCTGGCCGGTGCCGGAGCATGGCGCCGGCGGCCGGCGGGCCTCGTTGCGCTGGCCCTGCTGGCCGTCCTGACCGTGCCGAATCTGCTTTACCACGGCACGATCGTCTACCTCGAACTACCCGCCGTTTTTCTGCTCACTGTCATTCTGCTTGATGGCCGCGGGTGGCTGACGGTGCCCTACCCCCAGGTCTGCGGCCGTCTTTCGTGGTGGGCGGCGGTGCTGTTGCCGTTCACGAAGGAATCGGTCTATCCGGCCGTGGGCATTCTGGTGGCGGCGCGTTGGCTGGCGCAGTGGCGGCGGGGGCGGGCGGCGGGGGCAGGCTCGTTCGGGCCGCTGGTGGGCAGGGAAGTGATGGCGGCCGTCTGTGTGCTCACCCCGGCGGTGCTGTACATGCTGATCCGGTACGGGCAGGCGGTGCGCCCCTATGCGGCCGCGGTCGGCAACTGGTTCAACCCCGTGCTGCTCGCCCGCAGCCTGGGCGCCTTGGCGCTGCAGACCGGGCCGTTGCTAGCCGTGGCGGTTCTGGGTGCATGGCGCGAATGGCGGGCCGGGCGACGGCAGGCGCTCGCGCTCAGCCTGGCCGTCTTCGCGGGACTGTTCCTGTTCTTCCTTGCGGAGGACGCCGCCTGGGCCGGGCTGGCGCGTTTCAACCTGCTGCTGTTGCCGCCGGTGCTGATCCTGGGGTGGAGCGGGCTGGACGGCGCTCTCCGGCACCATGCGGGATTGGGCGTCGGCGTAACGCTGGCGGTGCTGGCCGGCAATCTTCTCCTCAGCCCGGTGAATCTGGCCGGCGAGCGCCGGGCCTGGGGCAACACCGGCGAGCGCTGGTATCCTTACACGGAATGCTTCCGCGACTTGAAGGCGATGGCGCCGCGGGCGCGCATCCTGCTGGCCAACATGGCGGTCGGGTATACACACGGTTTCGCCCTCAACTACGTCGGCTGGGATCCCCCCATCGCGCAG
>MVZH01000203.1 GCA_002068325.1 Lentisphaerae bacterium ADurb.BinA184
CACTGTAACACATCGTCTCGTTCATGGACACCTGTCCTCCCTGTGACAAGTGTCAACGTATATCAGGACAAGACATGACGCCCTTCTACCCTCCACCTTCAACCCTCCACCTTCAACCTTCCACCTTCAACCTTCCACCCGTCCCCCAGGATTCCTCCCATGCCCTCCATGACCACACACGAACGCGTGCGGCGAACCTACGAACACCAGGAGCCGGACCGCATCCCCATCTGCGACTCGCCGTGGGGCGCCACCATCGAGCGCTGGCAGCGCGAAGGCATGCCCGCCGACGTCCCGTGGGTGGACTACTTCGACCTCGACCGCTTTGCCGGCATCGGCGTGGACAACAGCCCCCGCTACCCCAGCCGGACGCTGGAGGAGACCGACGAGTATGTCGTCGCCACCACCGCCTGGGGGGCGACGCTGCGCAACTTCAAGCACGCGGCCAGCGTCCCCGAGTTCCTCGCCTTCAAGGTCACCTCGCCCGAGGCCTGGCGCGAGGCCAAGGCGCGGATGACCCCGGCCCGCGACCGCGTCAACTGGGACTACCTGCGGCAACACTACCGGACGTGGCGCGAACAAGGCCACTGGATTCAGGCGCAGTTCTGGTTCGGGTTCGATGTCGCCCACGCCTGGATGGTCGGCACCGAGCGCTTCCTGATGGCGCTGGCCGAGGATCCCGAATGGTGCGTGGACGTGTTCAACACCTACCTCGACCTCGACTTGGCCATGTTCCAGCAGGTCTGGGACGAGGGCTACCGCTTCGACGCCATCGGCTGGCCCGACGACATGGGCTACAAACACAACCAGTTCTTCTCGCTGGGCATGTACCGTGAGCTGCTCAAGCCCGTGCACAAGCGGGCCGCCGACTGGGCCCACGCCAAGGGCCTGAAGGTGCATCTGCACTCGTGCGGCGACATCCGCCCCTTCATCCCCGACCTCATCGAGATCGGCATTGACGCCCTCAACCCGCTTGAAGTCAAGGCCGGCATGGACCCCGTGCAGATCAAGCAGGCGTACGGCGAGCGGCTCGTGCTGCACGGCGGGGTCAACGCCGTGCTGTGGGACCGGCCGGAGGCGATCGAGGCGGAGATGGAACGCGTCATCCCCGCCCTCAAACGCGGCGGCGGCTACATCTTCGCCTCCGACCACTCGATCCCGTCCAGCGTCAGCCTCGCCGATTTCACGCGGATCATCGAGCGGGTCAAGCGGCTGGGCCGCTTCTGACGGGGGCCGCCCCGCCCGTGCCGCGCGTTTGTATCAGGGGCCGCTCAGGTTAGATTTTCCCGATGCCGGACCTGCCCACAGAATTCCTGCGCTGCATGACGGCGGAGGAGCTGCCGACGACCCTGCACTACCTGGCCGCGGTGCACCTCTCCGGCCGCCTCGAGGTCACGCCCGGGGCTGGGCTGGCGGGGCGCGGCCTGGTGTTCATGGAGAACGGCCGCATCGTTGCCGCGCAGATGGGCAAGACCCGCGGCGTCGAGGCGGTCGCCCGCATGCTGGTCTGGCCGTCGAGCGAGATCCGGCTGACGCGGCGTGTGGTCGCGCCCTGGCGGGAGTTTGACGGCACGGCGGAGCAGACGCTCATGGAGGCCTCCGTCCTCGCCGACCAGAACGCGGCGTTGTGGCTGTCGCTGGCGCAGCGCAGCGAGCGGATTCCGGAGCAGGCGGTGTCGCCCGCCGCCCCGGTGCGACGGGTTGGATGGAGGATGAACTGGGGGCGCGTGGCGGCGGCCGTGTCCCTTGTCGCCCTTGGCGCGGCGCTGGCCGTCGGCCTCCGCCAGTCGTTGTGCCCGCCCCGCCATCCCTCGCCGGGCGGCGGCCGCGGGCCGGAGGCGCCTCCCGCGGGCCGGGTGCACTCCGTCGGCGACAGCTCCCCGCTCAAGCCCTTCTCCCCGCCGGGCCTGCAGATGCGGCTGCTGCCGGTTCCGCCGGGCACCCTGATCCGGCGGTTTGACGACCGCGGAAACGCCACGCCGGCCATCTGCGAGGTGCGCTTCCCCGACCCCTTCTGGATGAGCGCCAACGAGGTCATGCAGGCCGACTGCGAGGCGGTGACCGGGCGCAATCCCAGCGCGTTCAAGGGCGGCGACCTGCCCGTGGACTCCATCGCCTGGCAGGACGCCGCGCGCTTCTGTGCCCAACTGACCGAGCGCGAACACCTCGCCGGCCGCCTCCCGCCCGGCTACGAGTACCGGCTGCCTTCGGAACTGGAGTGGGAGTACGTCTGCTGGCTCGGCCACCGGCCGGGCCGCCGGCGGCCGCTGACGGCCCTGGCCTGGTTCCGCGAGAACAGCGCGATGAAGACACACCCGGTCGGCAGCAAGGCGGCCAGCCCGCCCGGATTCCACGACCTCTACGGCAACGTGGCCGAGTGGTGCCTGGACTGGCTGGGCCACAGTCCGGGGCAGGGCGTTTCCCAGGACGCCCTTCCCGCGGGAACGACGCGCGCCTGCCGGGGCGGAAGCTGGCTGCAGCCGGCGGAGTTCTGCACGCCTGACCGGCGCGTCGGCATCGATTGGGCGAGCGCCACCAACATCATCGGCTTCCGCGTCGTCCTGGCGCGGGGCAACCGCCCGCCGGAGGTGGCCTGGACGCAGCCGGCGCCCGCCGCCGGACGCGCCGGCGCGCCGTAGCCCGGTTGAAAATCACCGGCGAAGCGCTATGATTTGGGGGCGCTCCCCGTGCGGTCCGGCCCCTCGGGGCAAACTCCCGGCCCGCGGCTTCTCAGTCCCATACGGCAGGTAGACGCTCACCGTTGAAAAGGTCCCTCTCCACCAGCACGCGCGATCTGCGGGTGACGGTCCTCAGCCGGCGGCGCGAGAAGCACACCGTGCTTCTGCGGCGGGCCGGCCGGGTGGTCGCGTGGTTGCTGTTTGCCGTCGCCATACTCCTGATGGCGTGGCTGGCGCTGACCGGCGTCCGACACGTCCTCCTGGTGCGCAATCCGCACTTTGTCCTGCAACGGATTGACGTGAACGTGTTCGGCCAGCTCAGCCAGGAGGCGGTCGAGGACCTGCTGCACAAGTGCAAGGTCGAGGTCGGGAGGAGCACGCTGTTCGGGCTCGACCTGCGCAAGACGCGCCGTGAGCTGACCGGCAGCCACGTCCTGATCAAGCGCGTGGTGCTCTCGCGCGTCTTGCCCGACACCCTGCGCGTGGACGTGTATGAGCGCGATCCCGTCGCCCAGCTCCATCACCGGCGGGGGCGCATGCTGGACAGCGCCGGCACCGTCCTGCCCCCCGGCACCGCCCCCCGCATGTGGAGCCTGCCCATCGTCACCGGCGTCCCCAAGGCGGCCGAGGCCGTGGAAGGGGACGTGCTCGACGACGGCCTGCTGCGCACCGCCCTGACGCTGATCCGCCTGTCCGCCAGCGAATCGTGTGCACGGTACCTTGACGTCACCCTAATCCAGCTCGATCCCGCCAACCAGCGCCTGAAGCTCTTTCTCGCCGAGAAGCGTCCCTTCCGTACGGGCGCGCAGATCCTGCTGCCGGGCAATGAGGCCGATCTTGTCGAGGCCCTCCGGCGGGTCGAGGTCATCGCTCGGGAGCGCTACGAGGGCCGTCAGGTCACCGGTTTCATCGACGCCACGTACAAGGTCAACATCCCGGTGCTGCCGTAGGCCGTCGGCATCCCGGCGTTGCCGCAGAAGGTCAGCATGCCGGTGCTGTTGTGGGGCTTCAGCCCGTGCCGCCCGTGTGTCCCGTTCTGCCTTCGCTCCCTCTGCTATTTGCTATCTGCTATCTGCCATTCCCCTACCGGTAGCCCGCCAGCGCGGCCTTGACCTCGCCGACAAGGAACTCGCCGGCGCCGGCCAGATCAATCATCTCATGCCGCGAACCGTCGCGCGTCTTGAACTCGACCTTCTGCGCCTCCAGCGTCTTCGGCGAGACGATCACCCTCAGCGGCACGCCGATCAAGTCGGCATCGTTGAATGAGAATCCGGCCTTCTCCCCGCGGTCGTCGTAGAGGGCCTCCACGCCGTGCGCCAGCAGCTCCTGGTAGAGTTTCTCCGCGGCCTCGGCCACTCCGGGCTGGCGCGGGTTCAGGCCGATGATGTGCACGTGGTAGGGTGCGATGGACATCGGCCACACCGGGCCGTACTGGTCGTGTGACTGCTCGACCACCGCCGCCATGGTCCGCCCCACGCCGATGCCGTAGCAGCCCATGACCATAGGGTGGGCCTTGCCATTGGCATCCAGGTAGTTGCAGTTCATGGACAGACTGTACTTGGTGCCCAGCTGGAAGATGTTGCCCACCTCGATGCCGCGGCACATCTCCAACGGCAGCCCCGTCACCGGACAGGGATCGCCGGGCCGCACCACGGCGATGTCCACCACCTCGGCGGCCGTGAGGTCGCGTCCGTAGTTGAACCCGCGGTAGTGGTAGTCCGGCTCGTTGGCCCCCACCACCAGGTTGCTGGACTCCGCCGCCGAGGGGTCTACGATCACCCGTACCTTGGCCGGATCCAGCCCGAGGGGGGAGGCGTAGCCGGGCACCGCGCCGGCCGCCCGGATCGCCCCGTCGTCGGCGAACTTCAGCTCGCGCGACTTGAGGTAGTTGCGCAGTTTCGTCTCATTGACCTCGAGGTCGCCGCGGATCAGGGCAAAGACCAGCTTGCCGTCGCCGTCCACATAGAACACGGCCTTGCCGGTGCGCGACGGCTCGACGCCGAGGAACGCGGCCACCTCCTCGATCGCTGTGCGCCCCGGCGTGTGCACCTTCTCCAGCGGCAACGGCGCCTCGTGGAGGAACTTCAGCCCGCTGCGTGCGATCTCCTTGTTCGCCTTGTAGCGGCCGTCCGGCGACAGGTAGACCGTGTCCTCGCCGCAGTCGGCGATGGCCATGAACTCGTGCGAGACCGCCCCTCCCATCATGCCGCTGTCCGACTGGATGGACACGCAGTTGCGCAGCCCGACCCGCCGGAAGATGCGCACATAGGCCTCGTGAACCTGCTCGTAGTAGCGGGCCAGGTCTTCGGCGTCGGCGTGGAACGAGTAGGCGTCCTTCATGGTGAACTCGCGCACCCGGATCAGCCCACCGCGGGGGCGCGCCTCGTCGCGGTACTTGGTCTGGATCTGGTACAGCATGAACGGCATCTGCCGGTAGGAGCTGACCTCCGAGCGCGCCAGGTGCACGACCGCCTCCTCGTGCGTCATGCCCAGCAGCATCGGCTTGTCGTTGCGGTCCTTGAACCGCAGCAGCTCCGGGCCGACGGTCTTGGAGCGGCCGCTCTCGTCCCACAGCTCCTGCGGCAACACCACCGGCATCAGCACCTCTTGGCCGCCCACGCGATCCATCTCCTCACGGATGATGGCCTCGATCTTGGCCGTCACCCGCACCCCCAGCGGCAACAGCGAGTAGATGCCCGCCGAGACCGGGCGGACGTAGCCCCCGCGCATCATGTAGATGTGGCTGACGTTCTGCGCATCCTTGGGCGTGTCCTTGGTGCGCTGGCCGACCAGACGGGACAGTCTCATCGCAGGATCTCCGGATGGGAGGAAGCCGGCCGGACGCGCGCCGGCAAAGTGCGCAATGTAGCCCCGCCCGCGCTGCCTGCCACCGTGAGGCACAGGCACGGGCGCAGTCGGCGCCCGGGTGGGGCGCGAGGCGTCAGGGCAGGGCAACGACCCCCGTTGCCGCCGGCCACGCCTCCGCGCGGCCGCACGGTCACGGCCCGGCGAGGGGGTCGGCGGCGGCCTTGAAGAACTCCGCCTCCAGGCGTGCGGTCACCTCGTCGGCCTTGACGGCGCGCAGGACGGCGGCGACGGCGGCGGCCCAGCGCGGCAGCAGGAACTGGCCCTTCTCGCGGGTGGCCGCGGCGGCATCCCCGGCGTAGTGGCGCGGGTAGTCGGCGTACCACCAGATGCCGTTGACCAGCACGCGCGGCAGGTGGGCAAGCGAGCCGCGCGGCAGCCCGGGCACCGAGCGCGCCGCCAGGTTGACCAGCTCCGGCCGCACCGCCATCACCGAGCTGGTCTCCGCTTCGCCGCCATGGTGGTCGAAGGCGCTCTGCATCTGCGCCTGCCACTCGGGCGAGGCCAGCGCCGGCTGCATGTAGTCGCCGAGGCGGATGACGTATAGCGAGTAGGGGCGGATCCGCTCCAGCCGGGTCATGGCGAAGTAGCTGAGGAAGCCCTCGTTGCCGCCGTGGCCATTGAGCAGGACGATGCGGCGGCAGCCGTTGCGGGCGATCTCGTCACAGAGGTTGTCGAGCAGATTCCAGTACACCTCGTGCCGCAGGGCGATGGTTCCAGCGACGTGCCGTGCCTCGGCGATCTGGCTGAAGTGCAGGGTCGGGAAGAGCAGCGCCGGCTCCTCGGCGACCGCGTCCTCGGCGACCTGCTCGACGACCAGGCTGTCGGTGCCCAACGGCAGATGGTCGCCGTGCTTCTCGATCACCCCCACCGGAACTAGGCAGACCCCGCAGACCGCGCCCACCGCCTCGACGAACTCTGGCGTGGTCAGTTCGAGCCATCGGCATTTTCCCACGGTTGCCCTCGCTTCCGGTTCACGCGGCCGCAGCCGCGCCGTTGTTCCCGCCGCGCAACGGGACGCTGGGCGTCGGGACACCTGAGTACAGCTGCTGACGCCGGCTCTCCGCCCCGGCGGTGGGCGGGTTCAGCGCATGCGTCCGCCGAAGCGCGGCTGGCGGACCTTGACGGGCTTCGGCGTCTCGAGGTGCAGTGCGTACCAGAGGTCGCCCAGCCCGGCGTTGGAAAAACTGCGCGTCCGGCCGTTGACCAGGTGTTCCCAGTTGCTCCGCAACGTCTCGTTCTCGGTACGATCCTTGGCCTCGACCAGCACCGCCACCGCCTCGTCAATCTTGCCTTCCTCGACCAGCACCCACGAGTGCAGCGCGTAGAGGAGAACCGGCTTGTCGCCGCGGAAACGCTTGACCGACCGGCGGTAGAGCTTGTCATACTCGTCCCGCTTGCCGCGTTGGTAGAGCCGTACGAGCTTCATCGCCACCGTCACCGGGTCAAGGGCAAAGGACTTGGCGAAGTACTCGTCCGCCTTCTCGTAGTCCTGGATCTGGAAGCAGAGCTGTGCGCGCAGCGTGTTGGCCTGGCGTTCGGCCAGCGGGCTCCACCGCCGGAGCCGGCTCACGCCGTCCAGCGCGCGCAGGGCCTGCACCACCGTCTCCTCCTGCTGCTTCTCGATCTGCCGCTGCAAGCCTTTCGTCGAACTCATCATCTTGCCGGCCATCAGGTTGACCTTGCGCCGCATCGTGCCCTGCTGCTGCTCGATCATCGTCTGCACACCCTTGAACAACGCCTCGAGCCGTCTCTTGACCGCCAGGTTGATCGGTATGGTGACGGCGAAGAACGCCGCCAGGCCGAGCACGGTCCTCCACAGGCCGCCCGCAAACGTCAGGCCGCAGAGCAGTCCGACCAGAATCCCCGCGCCCACTCCAATCAACAGCGTCAGCACGATCCGCCATCCTTTCGTAGCTGGACCGTCCGGCCAGCTCTTGAAAAAGGAATAATATAGGCACCGCCGCCCTCACTCGCCACCCCGCCCGCGCGGGCACGGCGCAAGTCAGTCCCGTAGCCGGGAAGTTCCTCGGGGCCTCACCAAGGGAGCCGTAAGGCCGGTTCGGAAGCAGGCACCGGATCCCATTCCAGTGCCATCCTGATTTGTCTACCACCGAGGACACAGAGTCCACAGAGGGCTTCGCGCTTGCGTTGGCACGGAGCACCCGCCAACGCAAGCGCAAATCCAGCTCCCTCTCTGTGCTCTCTTTGGTTGACGGCAACAACGGTCACCTCCCATGGGAAGATCGGGGACGTATCTTGACAAGGCAGTTGTTACCACTGAGGCGCTTGCAGAACCCACGCGGACGACGCCGGCCTCGTGCGATGGAGGGCGGACCTCCGTGTCCGCCAGGTCA
>MVZH01000204.1 GCA_002068325.1 Lentisphaerae bacterium ADurb.BinA184
GTTGCGGGTCATTCACCAGTCTCCTTTGAGGCGCTTGCAGAACCCCTGCATCAGGTGGCCGGGGCAGAACTCGGCCCTCCATCGCCGCCGGGCGTGCCCGTTGTCTGCGATTCTGGAGGGACGACCTCCGTGTCGTCCGGGTACGTCCGCGGCGGATCGTGTCCTCGGGTATGACCTGGCGGAGACGGAGGTCCGCCTTCCATCGCGCGAGGCCGTTGTCGTGTGCGTTGGGTTCTCCCAGCGCCTCCTTTGTGTGTCTTGCGACAGTCTGCCACCCATATCACCCTGCCGCCTCATCATTCAGCCCAGTCCGTCCGCCCGCCCCGGCCGGCGCCTCACGCAGCCGTGTCCCGCGAATCACCAGCATGGCGTAGGGCGTGGACAGCGAGAGCCGGTCGAAAGTCTCCAGCCGCTTCGTCGGTTGGCCGGGGATCAGCCACTCCGCCGGGCCGCCGACCTCGAAACCGGGGAACTCCAGCCCGACCTCGGCCGGGCACGGGCGTGCCGCCTGGTAATCAAGGAAATGCACGACCAGCGTCGAGCCGTCGGCGGCCAGGCGCGGCAAGGCCAGCACCGCCGTCGGGGCGGTGACGTGCAGCGGCGAGCCGACGTGGCGCAGCAGCTCCTCGGCGTTGGCCGGCCGGCACCAGAAACGGCTGTCAACCACGCGGTAGTAATCGTCCCACACTCGGCGCTCGGGCTTGCCGGGAGCGTCGGCCGGCAGCTCGAGCGCGGGCAGGCGGAGGATCGCCGGGTCGGCCTCGAAGGGGTCAGCCGGGCGGCTCCGCCGCCAAGCGTCGTAGCGTCCGGTCGCCCCGATGACGATGACCCTCTTTCCGCCGCGCGCCAGGGCGCGCAGCGCCGCGACCTCGGCGTCATCGAGGCATTCCATGCCGGCCACCACGATCGCGTCGTAGCGTGCCGCGCGGTCGAGGTCGCCAATCAGGTCGAAGGCGATGTTGCCCTCGAGGAGGGCCTGCTCGGCCAGCAACACCTGCACGTGCGGCTCCCAGGCATTGTAGGCCAGCGACGTGAAGTTGCGGTAGACGGCGACACGGGCCAGGCTGCGGGTTCCGCACAGCAGGGCGCGGTGCTCGTGCAGGAAGGCGATGAAATCGCGGCAGCCCGCCGCCGCCGGGATCTGGTCGCCGTCGAGGAACGTCACCATGCCGAGGCAGCCGTTGTTGGCGGCCAGGGCCTCGCCCATGTGGAGGGCGCCGGAATGGGCGTCGCCGCCCCAGCAGTAGAAGAAGGTGCGGTTGCCGGCCGCCTCGCCGAGCTTCATGCTGCGCAGGTGGGTGGAGAGCGCCCCCTCTTCGAGCAGCCCGTGCGCGTTGGGGCTTTCATCCCAGAAGAAGTCGCCGTGCGGCAGCAGCCGGAGGTGGGCGACGCTGCGCATGTAGGCGGCGTTCTCGCCCCAGATGCCGGTCGGGTTGCACTCGATCACCATGTCGGGTTTGAGGGATCGGCAGAGAGCCGCCAGCTCGGCGTAGCTGCGGGCCAGGGACTCACAGCGGAAGTCCACCCATTCCTGGAGGAGCGGATCCTGGATCACGTCGCTGGCCCAGCTCACGTAAAGCTGGTCGGTGAAGGTTGGCGGCGCGACCTTTGCGAGGTCCGCAAAACCGAGCCGTTCGCGGCGCTGTTCGGGGGAGTACTTGCGTTCGAGGAAGTCGCGGAAGCGGGCGGCGCAGTGCGGGCAGCGGCAGTTCTTGGGTTCGGGTTTGTTGAGGAAGTTGTCGAAATGGATCATGTCCAGCCCGGCTTCGACGCCGAGGGTCAGCACCCGGCGCATGTAGGGCAGGAAGGCGGGGTGGTTGCGGCACCACTTCCAGCGCCAGGTCTGTGAGTTGCCGAAGGTGACCGGCTGGCCGTCGGCCTTGCGCTGGCACCATTGTCCGGCCTCGGGCTCCTCGAGCAGCATGGTCTCGAAGATGAAGGTGTCGCCGACATAGCCGCCGACGCGGATGCCGCGCTCGTGGCACAGCCCGATCAGCCGTCGCGCCGCCGCCATGTCCTCGGCCTCGGCCCGCAGGCCGAAGCCCTTGAACCAGTGGGTGATCAGCAGGGTCACGCCGGCCGCCTTCAGCCGGTCGGCCAGCGCCGGGGTGTGCTCGCGGGCGTAGCGCTCGGCCACGTCGGCCGGGCCTCCGCCGCAGCGCCGCCGGAAGATCAGCGGCTCCCAGTTGCCGGCAATGATGATCGGTTCGTCAAGCCAGGCCGCGCGCACCGTCACAACCAACCTCCATCCAGTCAAGCGTTCTCACCGCGAAGGTTCACAGGCTCGAGATCATACTCCTTCGAGTGCTCAAGCCTTTGAGGTGAAGCGTTCCGTCCTGTCTGTCCGCAGAACCTCCATGGCCCCGCGGACGACGAGGCGTAGGACATGATCCGTCCCCTCCCGCTTGACCCGCCAGGCCGGATCGGCCAGGCGGGCGGCATCGGGCAGGAAGCGCTCGGGGATGCGGATTTCGCGGGGCCTCCCCTCCGGCGCGCGGGGGCGCAAGGCCAGCCGCACCAGTTCGCCGCCCGCAACGGTCACGCTCACACTCAGCCCGCCATGCGCGGGCAACGTGAACCCGAACGCATCCCAGCCGGCCGGAATGCCGGGCAGGAGGCGGATCTCCCGTTCTTTGGCAAACAGCAGCATCCGGCTGACGGCGCGCACATAGGCCCCGGCGGCGGTGGTGAACCAGGGGTGATGGACGCGGGTGAGCTTGCGGTCGGCGCTCTCGTTGAGGGCGCCGAACGCCATGGCCGTGTCCAGGCTGCGGCGCAGTTGTTCGAGCGCCCCGGCGGCATCGCCTAGGGTCGCCGCCCGATAGGCATTGCTCAGATGGCCCCACGACCACAGCGGCAGGCACTCCGGCATGCCGGAAACACTCGCCACCTGGTGCTCGGTATTGCCCGGCGGCGGATTCGCGGCCTTGTAGGCCTCACGCCAGCCGTGGACGGCCTCGTCGCGGGCGGCCGTCGCCGCCGGCAGGTCGGCAATCTGGAAGTCGGTGTAGGTGAGGGGGCCGGCCGAGAGGGGGCCGGTTTCGGCGACCCGGCCCGGGGCGAGGTCGTCGGCCAGGCGGCGGGCCAGGCCGGCCAGGTGGCGCCAGCGCCCGCGGGACGGTTCGTTGATGCCCAGCTCCTCGCTCCACGCCGCGGCCAGGTGCAGCGCCAGCGCGGCGCCGCAGACCATGGCCGGGCCATCCTGCACGGGCACTTGGGACTCGTTGATGTCGATGGCCGGGGCCAGCATCACGTTGTGGCCAGGCAGCTCGATGAGCAGCCAGTGGCGGAAATACTCGGCGCATTCGCGGATCAGCGGGTAGTAGCGCCGCCGGGTCGCGTCGTCGTCGTGATAGCGGCAGAACTCGCGCACATAGTTGGCGATGACGCCGAGGAGCGGGAATTCATAGAACTGGGTGCCGTTGCGGTCGGAGAGCTGTTGGCCGGCCTCGTTGGCGCAGGAGGTGTAGCGGGCGCCGCGTCCGGACGCCATCATGCAGGAGAACGGCAGGATGCGGCGGCGCCATTCGAGCGTGCGGCGGGGGATCTCGTCGTGCCCGGCCGCCAGCAGCCCCTCGAACCCGTAGCGTTCGTCCCAGAAGTAGCCGGCTCCCCAGGAGCTGTTGAAGGGATTGGCTGGAAGGGAATAGCCGGTGGCGCTGCACCGCAGGGTGTAAAGCTGGGTTTCGAGGGCCGCGGCCAGGTCCGGCTCAGTCGCGGGAAGGCGGATGTCCATTCCATCCCAGTACTCGGCCCAGGCCGCCTGATGAGTGGCCAGAACGCCGGCATAGCCCTGGCCGGCGACCCAGTCGCGCAGCTCGGCGGTGGCCTGGGCGGGGTCGGGTCTGACGACCGGCGTGCCCTGCACGTCGCGGTTGACCTCGCGGACAGGCGGCGACATCCACGGCGCATCCGGGATGGCCAGCAGTTGCGGGTCGGCGCCCAGGTCATCGAGCAGCGAGAGGTAGACCGTCACCTCCTCGTCGGCGGCAGCCAGTGGAATGTCCAGCTCCAACCGGTTGTCCACGGCCCGCGTCGTGACCGCCCGGTCAGCCCACAAGGCGACACGCCCGCGGTAAAGCACCAGGCCGTCGGCGGTTGTGTCCGCCGCCAGGCCGTCCCGCCAGGCGGTCAGAGGCGTCCATGTGGTTCGGAAAGGGATTTCCTCGGTTCCCACGTGGCAGAAGGTGTAGGCTGCCCGCAGGGTCGTGGGCGCGGGCACGCCCTTGAAGCGGCGGTGGAAGACGATCAGGTTGTGGCGCAGATGCGCGAAGCTTGTCGCCCGTTCGACGAAATCGCCGCGCGTGATCTCCGTCTCGACAAGCCCCCGGCGGGGCGCCAGGCGTTGCTGCCAGGCGGTCACTTCGGGCAGGTCCGGCTCACTGTCCAGCCGAAGGTCGAGGAATCCCCATTCGAAGAGATTGCTCGAATAGCGGTCGCCGCGCAGGTTGTGCCGCCGTCCGGCCCAGACGATGCGCGGCGGCGGCCAGCTCGGGCGCGCCGCGAAGTCGTGCATGGCCCCGCGCGCGTCCACGCACAGTTTGAGTTCGTCATTGCCGATCAGCGGCAGGGCGCGGGCCGTATCGTCCGGCAGCCTCGACGCGGCCTCCTCATGCAGGGCGTAGCCCGCGGCGCCGGCGCCCTGCGACGGGATGGATGAGTCTGTGGTCTTCATGATTGCCTTCCGAGACCGATCGGACGACCTACGGTGCCTCGTGCCTTCGTTCACGGTATCACCGGCGGAGCCCGCCGGCTCCAGGATCTACGACCTACGACCCACGACCTACGGTACCAATCGGCGGGTGGTACCGCCTCCCACGTTCAACGCCCAACGCCCAACGTCGAACGTTGAACGCCGAACGCCGAACGAAAGGGGCCCTGGCCTTTCAGTGAGAGTTGAACGTTAAGCGTTGAGAGTTTGTTGTTCGCCAATGTGGGAGGCACCACCGTGTGCCGACTCCACGACCAAGCGTGTCTTCGTGCTTTCGTTGCGGGAATCACCGATCACGGGTCACCGATCACGGGTCACCGATCACGGGTCACCGATCACCGGTTCCCGGCATTACCGGCGGAGACCGCCGGCTCCACCTTCAACGTTCCGCGTTCCGCATTCTGCATTCAACATTCCGCATTCCACCCTCCACCTTCCACCTTCAACGTTCGGCGTTCCGCATTCGGCATTCCGTGTTCCGCTACCGCCGCCGGCGCCGCAGGGCCAGCCCGGCCAGCGCCAACAACGCCACCGACGTCGGCTCGGGGATGACATAGAGCCGGACCATGGTGGGCTCACCGGCGTAGTCGATGAGGAACCTGAACCCGGCCGGGACGTTGCCCAGGGCGAGCCCGGAGCTGAGGTTGTGCGCGACCGGGGCGCCAGCGCCGTCAAAGAACGTGAACAACGGGTACCAGGCGTCCTTCTGCACGCCGCCGGCGTCGGTGAGGTTGACGATGGCGCCGCCGAGGGTGAGATCCCCGGTCTGGTAGGCAAGCAGGCGGATGAGGTCGCCGTCGCCCGGTGCGGCGAGCTCAATGTCGAGGAGGGTGTTGGCGGCCAGCGTGACGCCGGCCGCGGTCGAGCCCAGGTCAATGGTCAGCGTGCCGACGCCGCCGCCGGGAGCCACACGCGTGCCGGCACTGGTGGCCAGACCGCCGTTGGCCGTCCCGTCGCCCGCCAACGTCTGACTGGCGGCCAGCTGGAGTACGCCGCCGCTCAGGCCGGTGACATCGAGCACGGCCGGCGAGGTGACCGTCACGGTCGCCGACGAGGCGATGTTGTTGTTCGAGGCGTGGGTAAGCTTCAGCGTGCCGGCGCTGACCGTGGTGTCGCCGGTATACGTGTTGCCATAGGTCAGCTCGAGCGTGCCCTCGCCGGTCTTCTCAAAACCGCCGTCGCCGCTCATCGCCGTGTTGACGATGATCGAGTAGCCGCTCTGGGCCTGGAAGACGTGGCTGTCGTCCGCTCCGGCCAGATTGAAGACCGTCAACTCCGAGATGGTCAGGTTGGCATCAGGCTGATTGCGGATCGTGCCGCTGTTGAAGTTCAGCGCCCGCACCGGTGTATTGCCGTAGCCGCCCGCCGTCGAGTTGCGGATCAGGCCGGCCTCGATCGTACCTCCGGACAGGTTGACGGTGGCCGTCGCGGCCGCGCTGTTGGATCGGCCGATATATAGGTTGGCAGCCTTCAACACCCCGCTGCCGCCTACGGTCAGGACGCTGTGGGTGCCGCTCCAGCCTTGGGCAAGCGTGACGGTTGTCGCATCAATGATCCCTTGGGAAAACTGCAGACTCCCGTCGGCACGGTAGGAACCGCTGGCAAAGGACTGGTTAAGCCCGAGAACGAGGTTCTCGAAGCGGGCATCCACCTCGCCGCCATCCCAGTTCACCGTGCCCGCATTGCTCACGCTGGTGCTGTGGTCGATGTATCCGACGTACATGTCAGCGCGGGAGTCCCCACCTGCCTTGCCGCGGACCGTGACCTGCGGGCTGTCCAAGCCCCCGGCAAACGCCATCTCCGCGTAGGTGCTGTGCCGGGTGCCGATGTAGAAGGTGTCAACGTTCAGATCGTTCTCAGGGCCCAGATAGAGGTATTCGTAGTTGGGGCCTTCCGATCCCTGGGAGCCGCCCATCTGCAACGTGTCTAGGGTGATAGAATTGTCCTGCGCCAGCCAGACGGTGCCGCGCGGACGGCTGGCGTCTGGGATGCTGTTGCCAATGACCAGGCTGCTGGCGGTGGCATTGAACGTCGCCAGGTTGTGCATGTCCAGCGTGGCCCGCGCCACGCCGCCGGAGTACTGCCAGGTCTGGTACTCATTCCAGACGAGGATGGAGGCACTGGAGTTGTTCACGGTAAACGTCCCCTCCCCAGCCAAGGTTGCATAGGTGTAGTAGCCGGTGGTCGCGGAATGACCGCCGATGGTGACACCGCCGGGGCCATCAACGGTGAGCGTCCGGCCGCTGGGAATCTGGGTGTAGTGATGGGCCGACGTTCCGCCGTCGGTATTGTAGTTCTGGTACCTCAGGGAGGAGACGGTGTAGCTGGTATCGACGATGTTGGTCACCGTGCCCTGGGTCTGGGCGGCGGTGTTGTCGAACGTGATGTCGTCGCCGGCCGGGTCGGCGTCATCGCTCCAGTTGGTGGTGGCGCTCCAGTTTTCGCTGGCGGTGTCGCCGCCGTCCCAGCTCACGGCATCGGCGTGCAGGCGGGCGGGGATCAGAGCCAAGCCGAGGGAGAAGAGGGCAACCAGGGCGAGGGCACGGGCGAAGGGATGGGCGTTCATGACTCGGGCTTCTTTGCGGTTGCGGGCCAGGGCGTTGCGGGAGAGAGCGGCACGGCTGACGGTGTGCACTGTAGAACCTCCTGTGCTCTGAGGCCTGGGATCACTTCCCGGAGCTCTCGACGCGGTAGTAGAGGGTCTGATGGATGTCGGGGATGTAGCGGCGGTAGTCGTGATAGCGGACGTGGCCGTCGGCGTAGCAGACGTTGATGCCGCCGTAAGAGCCGCCGGGGATGCTGCCGTTGACGGTGCTGAAGTGCTCGACATAGTCCTTGCCGGCATGGCGCGGTGTCGGCCACCAGAACGGGTTCCAGTTATACAGGTAGCCGCCCGCCATGCCCCAGGTGCCGTAGTAGCCGGGGTACCAGGGGTCGCGGTCGGCAAACAAGGTGATGCGGGTTGGCTCGAGCAGCCGGTCGGCGCGGACCCCCTTGCGGAATCCGCAGTCGGCGCTGGCACACCACCCCCCGGCGGAGTGCGGCCAGATGAAGCCGTTCTGCCCAATCATCGGACCCCAGTTCCAACGTCCGGGAATGCGCTGCGCCGGACAGGAGAACGGGCCGGTCATCTCCGAGGTGTCTCCGGCCGGGGGCTCGCGGGCGGCGTACTCGGCG
>MVZH01000205.1 GCA_002068325.1 Lentisphaerae bacterium ADurb.BinA184
CGCCTACCGCGGCCCGTCGTCGGCCGACGACGCGCGTTTCGACAACTACTGCTGCGGCCAGATCGCCTGGAACGGGGCGAGCGAGGCGATGTTCAACGGCCGTTCGGGCACCATGTACCCGTCGCGCGACTACGCCGGCAAAGCCAAGCCGCTCTTTCACTGTCCGGTCTTCGCCACTGGGCCGTTCGACGGCCGCGACAACTACCTGGCTGCGCATGGCGGCATGAAGAGCTTCCGCAATCGGCTGACCTGGCCGATGACCGGCGGCGGCGGCCGGCATAACCACTACCTCTCGCAATCCATCGGCTGGAGCGACGGCCACGCCGGGCTGTACGACCAGCCGGCAGGCAACAGCGCCTACTACGTCAACTACGACGGCGACATCGTCAAGTCGGCCGACTCGATGGGCTTCGACGTGCCATCGAAATTCTGACACCGAACAGGACGCGCAAAACGCGGAATCCGGGACTCGGCCGGGGCAAGGCCCGATTGCGATGGCACCCCCCCGGGCGATGCACGCCCCATGGCGGGCGATTTACGGCTTGCGACTCACGACTTACGACTTACGATTTACGACTTGTGGCTTGCGGCGCACGCCCCACGGCCACGACCAACTCGGCAGTTCCCTAGCAGACCCCCTGACCCCAACGTGTCCCCCAACAGAGAAGGAGACGGCAAGATGAAGACAGCGGCAATCCGGATGGCGACGGCGGTTGTGGCAAGCGTGGCGATGCTGGCGATCCTGGCGATGGCGCCTGGCGCGCGGGCGCTCGATGCGACGTGGAACGTGGCCAATGGCGGCAACTGGAGCACCAACTGGGACAACGACTATCCCAAGGCGACCGGCGACACGGGAACCATCTCCGCCGTCGGGTGGACAGCGGGGGAGCAGACCGTTGCCGTGGACGTAACCGATATCACGGGCGGTTCGGTGCACATGACGGGGACAACGACGAGCACGATCAACTTCAACGTCGCCAACAGCGCCACCTTCGATTCGGTTCTCCTGGACCTGACCGGCGGCTCCGCACAGAACCGGCTCACCATCCCCGGCGGGCAGACGCTGACCACCAGCAACTTCACGTATACCAACTGGGTCATCCAGGCAGGCTTCGGCGGCACCCTCAAGATCGTTCCCGACGGATCGGGAAATGCCACCTTCGGTTTCGTTGGCTACCAAACCGGGTTCTCAACCGGTGGTTCGCTTGACTTCTCCGGCGTGACCAACCTGGCCGTCAACCAGACCAGCCTGAACGGTCAGATCGAGGAGCGTGACACCACCTGGACCGTCGGTTCGGCGACCGGCAACCAGACGTGGACTGTCACGACCCCCAACGCCAACGGCCACATCTGGCTGCAGCAGCGTTCGCACAGCAACCCCTGGCACTTCGTCAAGACTGGCAACAACGATGTCGACATGAGTGAAGTCGACATCCACCGCAACAGCCTGGGCGTGGGCTTTGACTGCACCCAGGCCCCGGGGCGGCTCTTCACGGACTCGGCCGGCAGTGCCGTAGGCGGCACGGTCACCCTGGGCAACTACACCCTGCCCAGCCTGCGCCGCGGCGGCACGAGCATCTACGCCCAGTACGACAACCTGGGCGCCAACCTCACGATCGCCAGCGGCGGCAAGATCGATATCCACGACTACAACGACTCCTCCTATGACGATGTGACCGCGCTGCGCATCCTCACCGGCAGAACCCTGAAGGTCGAAGGCACGGGCGGCATCGACATCCGCGACGACTTCTCGGCCTCCGCCGGGCGACAAGGCATCTACTTCGCGGGGGCCAGCATCGATTCGGACGGTGATCTCCGCCTCCTTGGCGACAACACCTTCCTCAACGATGGCGGCACCGCCTCGACCATCAACGTTGGCGGCAGCGTCACGCTCGAGTCGGCCAACCCGGCGGGGTACGCCTCGCCGACGGTGATCACTGCGTCCCCGGCAGGTGGCGAAGCCTTCGACGACTTCGACCTGCGCCAGACGACGCTGACGCTCGATGGCGGAACGACGGTCACAATCGACTGGACAGCCAACGCCCCCTACACGGCGAAGGGCAGCCTGACGGCTTCGGCGTTCGGGATTGACAACTTCACCCTGGGAAGCCTGGAACTGACCGGTGGCACCAGCGCCACGCTGTCGGGAAACCTCTACCTGGACAGCAACCTGGTGATCGATGAAGGTTCAGTGCTGACGGTAGGCAGCGGCATGGTCTACATTCTCGACGAGGATCTGTCCGAACAGGGACGCATCAGCAATTACCTGGGCAGTCGGCTGATCGCTCGTGGGTTCACCACGATTCCCGGCGTGGGCTACATGCTGATCCCCGAACCCTCAACCGTGCTGGTGCTGGGGCTGGGCGCGCTGGCGCTGCGCCGGCGGCGGGCGGCCTGAAACTCGAAACGGCGAGCCGGCATCGAGCGATGGCGGCAGGCGCATAGCGCATGGCGCAAGGCGCGGGGTGCGGCGATGGCGGAGTCCCGGCGCCGCTCGCCTGCCCAGAACGCGCGGACGACGGATTGCGGCCGATAGCATCCGGTCTCATCGACAGGCATCGATGGGGATCGGCAGGTAACGACGGTTCTCGACGGCGCTCGCCCGTCGTCGGCAAGCCCGCTCAGACCAAGGCGGACCATGCAGCGGCACAGACGCTTTACCCTCATCGAGTTGCTGGTCGTGGTGGCGATCATCGCGATCCTGGCGGCGATGCTCTTGCCGGCGTTGCGCCGCGCGCGGGAGTCGGCGCGCCGCGTGGCCTGCCTCAGCCAGCTGCGGCAGATCAACATGGGTGCGCTGCAGTTTGCCGTTGATCAGGACGGCTTCCTCCCGGTGCGCAGCGAACACGGTGGCATGTGGTTCACGGGCGCGGGGTGGGAACTCTGGCTCTCGGAGGAAGACCGCCAGTTCCTGCCGCACGGCATGCGCAGCGCCGACTGGATCGTCTCCGCCCTTTGGGAAACCACGGCCCTCAACGAGCCGGGACTCGGTTACCTGCGCGGGCGCACGCTCATCCGCTGCCCTTCGCGCTGGGACCACTGGCCGTGCAACCCGTGGGACGCCTACGTGGGGCGCGCGCTCTGGAACAACTGGTGGTCCTCCTACCACGCGATCGGCGTCAGCGGCTTCCTCTGGCACGCCGGCAACTACGACAGCCGCTGTCCCCTCTACCTGGTGCGGGTGGACGCGCACGAGCCCGCGCAGGCCCTGTTCACCGACTTCATCCGCGAACCCGAGTCGCCGACCGCCGAGTGGTACATGCTCCACCAGACTGGCCACTGGGAGGGCCGGGCACTCGGCGGCAATGCGCTCTACGCCGACGGCAGCGGGCGCTGGATACCCTACAGCCCGGAAACTTGGGGCGGGAACTACGGGTGCGGCCGCTCGCCGACCGGCTCCTACACCGTGTGGGGAACCCTGTGGGGCGGCGACCCCGCCGGCCGCGACTACTTCTTCAACGGCAGTACCCCGACGCGCGGGCGGGCCTATTACCCGCCGTCACCTTGACCCCGCGACGGGCCGGCTGGCGGGGAGGTTGCCCCGTCAGCCCTTCCGGGGCGGCGGCGCTGAGGCGGCCGCAGAACTGCCGCCGGCCACGTCGGCCTTGACCTTGCCGAGGTACTCGGGCAGCTCGACCCCGGCCATGGCCGCGAGGTCATGCAACGGCGGCAGGCTGCGCATCAGGCTGGAGAGGAAACCGGCGGTTGACGAGCCCTTGGCGCTGTCGCCGCCGGCCGTGTCCCAGACCGTGATCTTATCGATCTTCAGCTTGCTGATGGCCTCGACCTGCTTGGCGACGATCCCCTCGATCTTCTCGATGAGCAGGAGCGTGGCGGCGGCGCGGGCATCGCCGTTGCAGCTGCCGACCAGGGACTGGTAGCCAGCCGCCTTGCTCTGGAGGACTTGCAGGAGCCCGCGCGCCTCGGCCTCGTAGCGCATGAGCACCGCGTCCGCCTGTCCCCTGGCCTCGCGCCGCACCCGCTCGGCCTCCGCCTCCGCGGCGATCTCGATCATCCGCTTGTCAATCTCCCTGCGCACCACCTCCTCGGCGTTCAGCCGTTCCTGCTCGGCCAGGTACTGCGCCTTCTGAATCTGCACCACCGCCTCGCGGCGGGCGACCTCGCCCAGCTGGTCGGCGGCCGCCTCCTTGACCACCAGCCCCGCGTTGGCCGCCGCAATGTCCGCGCGGGCCCGGTTCTCGCCGGCCACCGCCTCCGCCTCCTGTCCCTGCACATAGACCCGGCGGTCGGCCTCCGCCCGCTTCTGCCCCTTCGCCGACTCGGCCTCGTTCTCCGCCACACGGATGGCCCGCTCCTTGTTCGCCTGGGCCTGGCCGATCGCCCCCAGCTTCTCCTGCTCGGCCACGTCAACCTTCGCCTTGTTGACCGCCTCGGAGGCCGCCTTCTTCCCGATGCTCTCGATGTACTCCGACTCGTCGGTGATGTCGGTGATGTTGACGTTGATCAGGTACAGGCCGATCTTGTTGAGCTCGGGCTCGACGTTCTTGCGGATCTCCTCGAGGAAACTCTCGCGGTCCTGGTTGATCTGCTCGATGGTCAGCGAGGCCACCGTCAGGCGCAGCTGCCCGAAGATGATCTCCTTGGCCATGTCCTCAATGTGCTGGACGGCGACCCCGAGGAGGCGCTCGGCGGCGTTGTTCATGATCAGGGGGTCGGTGCTGATCCCCACCGTGAACGTGCTCGGCACGTTGATGCGGATGTTCTGCAGCGACAGCGCATTCTGCAACGGGATGCTGATCGTCATCGGGGTCAGGCTGAGGTAGGCGTAATCCTGGATCAGCGGCCAGACAAAGGCGCCCCCCCCGTGCAGGCAACGGCACGAACGGTTGCCCCCGACCTTGCCGTAGATCACCAGGATGCGGTCCGACGGGCACCGGCGGTAGCGCGAGGCCAGGAAGATGATCGTCGAGACAATGAGGATGATGAAGGCCGCAACGGCCAGTGCAAACAGCCCGCCGGACATGGATGTGCCCCCTACAGTTTCTCCACCACCATGACGTTGCCCCGCACCACGCGCACGACACGCACGCGCTCGCCCGTCTCCAGCTGCGCCTGGGCGTCGGAAACCGCATCCAGCACCTGCAGCCGGCCCTGCACGCCGACCTCGACCTTGCCGGTGCCGCCGGACGGGATGCGCAGGTAGACACGGCCCTCCTGCCCGACGGCGTTCTCGAAGTTCAGCGTCCCGTCAGCCTGCAACCTCCTCATGCTCAGGAAGATGCGGCCGATGATCCAGACCGTGACCGCGCCGGCGGCGAGGCCGCCGAGAAGCGAGGCGAGGGCGCCGTAGGGGGTCTGGCGGTGGATGGCCAGGCCGACCAGGCCGAACATCATGAAGAAGGCGGTCAGCCCTTGGAACGAGAGCACGGTGAAGCTGTGGTCGCTGGCGGCGGCATGGGTGTCGCCGACGAAATCACCGTCGCCGTCCACCCCGCCCGCGTCCATGCCCCCGGCATCCACGTCGCCGGCGTCGCCCATCCCCCCGATGAATTGGAGGACGACGCGCACCACGAACATGATGCCGCCGACCACGGCACTGACGGCGTACAACTTCTCCAGACCGCTCAGACTGGATAGAAAGCTCATGGGTGTGGCGTCGCCTCCATTCGGCAACCATTGTCAACATACCGGGCTGGCGATGGAAAGCAAACGCCGCCCCCTCGCCAGGGACATGACCGGCCCGCGCCCGTGAGTGCGCGAAAACGGCGCGTCGTTTTCACGCACATTGCCGGGCCTTGTTTTCACGCACTCCGGCCCGGCTTCGGACGCGGGGGGCGTCCGGTCAGGGCGGCGGTGGCCACCTTCCCCGGGACTGTTCCAGCGCAGCCAACTCCTCAAGCCGTCATCGGCCCCGCACGCTGCCGAGTTCGTGAAAACAGCGCGTCGTTTTCACGCACATTGCCCGGCCCTGTTTTCACTCACTCCGGCCCGGCTTCGGACGCGGGGGGCGTCCGGTCAGGGCGGGGCAGCGGGGGCTACGGGACGAGGCGGAGGTCGTCGAGCCAGAAGAGTGTTCCAGCGGTGCCGTGTCGCAGGTAGAGGGTGAGGCGGCGTGGGCGGAGGGGCGTGGCGGGGGAGGCCGCCCTGATCCAGTCCGAGAGAGGAAGCTCGACGTGGTTGGTGCCGGGGGACAGGGGCACGGACGTCCGGCACCGGCGTTGCGTTCGCAAGCGTTCGCCCGGCAGGTCGAGCCGGGCGTGCAGTTCAATGGGCTGGCCGCCCGGCACCCAGGCGACAAACGTCAGGGCCCGGTACCCGGCCCAGTCGCCGAGGCCGTCGGCCAGGGCGAGCATGGGGAAGTCGGCCGTGCGGGTGACCGTCACTTCGAGGACTCGGCGGCCGTCGTCTGCGGAGTCCGCAATCCGGCGGCCGGCGCAGTCGCGGAACTCCCAGCGGGACATTTCGAGGCGGTTTTCGAAGCCGGCGAGCAGGGGGAAGTCGCGGCGGGCGGCCGTGCGGTCGACGAGGATCAGGGCGGGGGGAATAGCGGCCGCGCCGAGGAGGAGCGCCGCCGTGACACCCGCAGTGCGGCGTCGTGCGCCGGCGGATCGTGCGGCTGCGAGGATGGCGGCGGCGAGGGCGCCGCCACAGACGCCGAAGAAGGCGTCGCGGAGGCTGTCTGTGCGTCCGACGAGCGGTTGGGCGAGTTCGGCCGCGGCGGCGAGGCCGGCGCCGCCGGCCAGCAGGTGCCACGGCCGCGGCTGCCGGCCTGTCAAGTGCCGGGCGACGAGTGCGCCTGCCCCTGCGACAATGGCGGTGAAGGGCAGGTGCAACCCGTCCCACAGGCAGGCGCCGAGGCGGTCGGCCGGCGGCTGCACCGGCAGGTGGACCGCGAGCAGCACGCCCCCGGCCACCACGACGCCACCGGCGGCGACCAGCCCGGCACGTCCGACAGGGCGCGAGGGCCGTTTCATCGCCTGGGGCCCCTTTGTATCTGCATCTCTACTCCGCCCTCCGCCTTCCGCCCTCCGCCTTCCGCATTCAACGTCCCGGGGCGGCGAAGGCCGACAGGCGGCGTAGGACCGGACAGGCCTGGGTGGCGAGGATGCGGACGCGGACGGCGTCGGTGTGCACGGCGGGGAACGTGACGAGGCGGCGTGCCCCGATCGTGGTTCCGGTCGCCACTTCGAGCCACTGGCTCCACAGTTTCACGTCCACGGCGAAGGCCTCGATCCGCTGGCCGAGGGCGATGCACTCGTCGAGGCGCACGCAGCCGATCCATGCGGGGGCGGCGAGGCCGACCTCGATGGTGGCCTGGTGGACGTCGTCGTCGGCGGCCCAGCAGGTGTCGGGCCGGCCGTCGGTGAGGTTGGCGGCGGCGAAGCGCGGGTCATTGCCGCGGACATTTGAGGCGGTGGCCGGCCGGGCGCGGGCCTTGTCGTCGGCGAAGCGGGCATCGAGGGCGGCGCGGAGCTCGCGCAGGCGGGCGACGTCCTCCTCGGGGATCAGGCCCCGGCGGTCGGGGGGCAGGTTGAGCAGCAGGCAACACCCGTGCCCGACGCTGGCCTGGTAGATGTCCAGCAGCTCGGCCAGCGGCCGGGGATGCTCGGCGGCATGGAAGAACCACCCTGGGCGCAGCGACACGTCAACTTCCGGCGGGCGCCACACCGTGCCGTCGGGCTCGCCCCGGCCGAGGCGGCTGAGGTCATCCACGTCGCCGACGTGAATGCCCTCCGGCTTGATGCGGGCCCAGCAGGTGTGCGGGGCGAAGCCGGCCTCGTTGCCGACCCAGCGGATGTCGGGGCCGGCATCGCTGAAGAGGATGGCGCCGGGCTGATGGCGGCGGACCTGTTCCCACAGGGCCGGGAAACCATAGTAGCTGCGCCGGTCGATGGTGCGGGTTTCGCGGGCGCCGCCGTAGTA
>MVZH01000206.1 GCA_002068325.1 Lentisphaerae bacterium ADurb.BinA184
AACGGGCTACTTTGCCGGCCATGCCGACCGCCGCCAGCCACGCCGTCCAGTACCGCCGCGGGCCGCGACTGAGCGGATCCCCCGCGACTCCCTTCACCCTGGTCGAGCTGCTCGTCGTCATCGCCATCATCGCGGTGCTGGCGGCGTTGCTCCTGCCGGCGTTGCGCCAGGCGCGCGAGCGCGGCCGGCGCGTCGTCTGCCTGAACAACCTGCGCCAGCTCTACTACGGGGCCTCGATGTACGAAGGCGACTTCGACGGCACGATGCCGACGACGCCCTACATGGTGCGCTGGGGGAACTCGGGTTCCGGCGACCAGGTCTACAACGCCCACATGCCCAACTGGCCGACCCGCGGCCAGCCGCCGTCCGGCGCCAATCCGACCGGCTGGTACACCTTCCTGAAGGCCGGGTACCAGGCCGAGTCCGTCGCCCGCTGCCCCTCGATGGACATCCCCATCTACAAGGCCGGCGCGACCTACTGGGCCATGAGCTACGGTTACCGCTACAACAACACCGAAGTCTTCAACGAAATCCAGGTCCCCAACGGCGAGGCCGAGGGCGGCGTCAACGTCAAGTACTGGCCCAGGGGACGCTTCGAGGCGTGTAGCGACCGGCCGCGCGCGCTCTTCCTCGAAGCCTGCCAGTACCGTCTGCTGTGGCCGGCCTACGTGCCCAAGGCCAAGTCAACCAACATCTGGAGCCAGCGCTGGGCCCACGGCGACGGCGGCCATCTCATCGCGTTCGACGGCGCCGCCCGCTGGATGGAGAACTTCTTCTACCGCGGCACGTGGGACATTGACGGCGCCATGTCCTGGCCGTCCAGCGCCAACATCGCGCCCTACTACACGGGATACTACGGCCACGTCGGCAGCATTGACGAGTACTTCGGGAAGTACTCATTCTGAGGGGGGCGGCGTTGGTGTCGCCTCGGGGGTTCCATGGCGCCGGGCGTTGGGGCCGCGGGCGACGTCCCGCGTCTCCGCCCGGGTGCAGTGAGGGCACGCCGGGCGAAGGCTTACAGCGGTCGCGGGGGGTGCCGGCCGGCGGGGACGGCCCCGCCCTTGACCAGATCCTTCTGGCGGCGCTTGCCCGCGAGCGTCTTCTCGACGAAGAGGGGCTGGCCAGTCTCGGGGTCGCGCCCGGTCCAGTACATCAGCGCGCCGAGGGTCGAGGGGGTAGGGGTGAAAATCTGCACCTGCTCCGGGCGGTGGTGCAGCTCGGTGTGGGCGAAACAGGCGAGGGCCCGCATGTGCGCCTCGGTGCAACCCGGGTAGGCGGCGATGAAGTAGTAGGTCAGGAAGCAGTGCTTTCCGCGCCGCTCACAGGCCAGCCGGAACATCTCGCGGAAACGGCGCAAGACCCGGATGGACGGCTTGCCCATGCGGCGCAGCACCTCGGCCTCGCAGTGCTCCGGCGCCAGCTTCAACTGACCCGAGATGTGGTGCTGGACCAGCTCGTCAAGATAGCGCCCGCCGTTTGCGGAGTCCGCAACCACCAGGTCGTACCGCACCCCGGAGCCGATGAAGACCTTCTTCACCCCCGGCACGGCGCGCAGACGGCGCAGCAATTCGATCTGGCGGCCGTGATCCACCGCCAGGCCGCCGCAGACGCCGGGGAAGATGCACCGCTTGCCGGCGCAGGCGCCGCGGGCTTTCCGGTTGCATTCGATGCCGTACATGTTTGCGGTCGGGCCGCCGACGTCGTGGATGATCCCTCTGAACCCGGGGTGCCGTGCCACAGCCTGCGCCTCCTGCACGATCGAGGCCTCCGGGCGCGACACCACCCGCCGGCCCTGGTGCGCGGCGATCGCGCAGAAGTTGCACTCGCCGTAGCAGCCGCGGTGCGAGGTGATGGACCAGCGGATGGTGTCCAGCGCCCGCACCCCGCCCAGCGCCGCACAGTGCGGATGCACGGCCCGCTCGTAATCGAGGCCGTAGACGCGGGCCAGCTCCTCGGGCGTGAGGGGAGGGGGCGGCGGGTTGTGGATCAGCCAGCGGTCGCCGCAGCGCTGCACCAGGCCGTTGGCGGTCGCCGGATCCATGTTCCGCGAGAAGAGTGTGAACATGTGCGCGAAGGCAGCCTTGTCGCCGGCCACGCCCTCGTAGTCGGGCAGCTCGACGTAGCCGGTGTGCTTCTCGCGCGCGATCCGGCACAGCCCGCGGATGCCGTCGGGCGACTGTCCGGCGCGCAGCGCCTCGGCCAGTTCGACGACGCTGTTCTCGGCCATGCCGTACAGCAGGTAGTCGGCCTTGGCATCGAAGAGCAACGGGCGGCGGATGCTGTCGCTCCAGTAGTCGTAGTGCGCGATGCGGCGCAGGCTGGCCTCGATGCCGCCCAACACGATGGGGGCCGGGCGGCGGAAGGCACGCCGGATGAGGTTGGCGTAGACGATCGAGGCGCGGTCGGGGCGGCGGTTGTTCACCCCGCCGGGAGTCAGGTCGTCCTCGCGCCGCGGCTTCATCAGCGGCGTGTAGTTGGAGACCATCGAGTCCACCGCCCCCGCGCTGACGCCCCAGAAAAGCTCGGGGGCACCGAGCCGGGCAATGTCGTCCCCACGGTCAACGGCCGGCTGGGCGATGACGCCGACCCGCAGGCCGGCCGCCGCCAGAACCCGGCCGATGACCGCCACGCCGCAGTAGCTCGAATCCACGTAGGCGTCGCCGGACACCAGGATGACGTCCAGCCGCTCCCAGCCCAGACCCTTCATCTCTTGGCGTGTGGCGGGAAGAAACATGGGAGACATGGGAACTTGGGAACTTGGGGACAGGAACTTGGGGACAGGCACGCGATTTACGGAACTTGGGGACAGGCAAAATCAGGCCCTAGCGATCACGGCGTCAAGTTGTTTGGGCAGATGGCGCATGGGGGGACTTCCAAGCCGGGGGAAGCGTTCCCCGCCTTGCCGCGGCGGCCCGGTCATCCGTCCGAGGCGGCGAGCATGCGCTTGAGGGGGGCCTCCATGCGCGGGTCGAGCCGGCGGGCCCTCTCCCCATAGTCCCGCGCCCGCTCGGGATAGCCGTACCAGTCGCACAGCACGGCCATCAGGAGGTAGTCGCGGGCGGCGTCGTGGCCGCCCTCGATGCGCCCCTCGCCCGAGGCCACCCCGCTGAGGCCGAGACGCTGGTTGACGTAGAACTGGAACATCGCCAGGTACTGCTCGAACGACAAGTCGGCCCAGCCAATCTTCACCAGCTCGGCCCCGCCCCCCTTCACCCGCACGCTGATCCCGCGCTCGTTCGCGTAGGGCGCAACGCCCCGGACCACGCCCCCGTTGCGCAACCCGATGCCGTCACTCCCGTCGTACGGCACGTACTGCATCAGCCGCACCAGGTAGCCGCGGGCCGACCGCACCATGCCCACCCGCTCGGACTCCACCGGCCGGAAGGCGGCAGGCTGACTCTGCAGATACGCGTCAAGCTCGGCTCGCACCGACGAGAAATCGAGGTCGCGAGGCCGCGGCCGCGCCTCCATGCCGGCGGGGGGCGCGGACGGGATCGGCAACCGACCCCAGTCCGTCTCCACCGGCGCGGTGCCGTTCGCCTGCATGGGCCGCCATGACGGGATCGCCACGCCGTCGTCGCCGTCCTCCTCCTCCCCCCTCTCGGGAGGCGGCGCAGCCTCCGGGACGGGGTTGCGGAAGGCCAGCGACAGACGCTCCCTCAGCCACCGTACGCCCGGCTCGATGTTGCGCACGTACCACTGCGGCCGCCGGGCCGCCGCCGCCGCGAAAACCACGACCAGCAGCAAAAGGCTGCACAGGATGGCGACGTCAAACACCCGCCGCGTCCGCCGTCCGGCGCGACGGACACGGTGCCGTTGCGCCCAGTCTACCGAACCCGCGCGGCCCGCCCCTCGGGCCGGGGCCTTGCCCGCTACGCCACCGCCCGCACCCCGGCCCGCCCCGGGCGCGGGCTTGACTGGCCGCGCCGTCCTTGCCGCTTGCTCGCCCAACGCGGCCAGTTCCCCGATGGCTTCGCGGTAGGAGGCCGGGCGCGCTGCCGGATCCGGAGCCATCAGCTTCATGCACAGGGCGTTCAGCCGGGCCGGAGTCCGGGAGTTGATGTCGCGCGGCTTGCGGGCCGGCAACATGCCCAAGGTGCGCAGACGCGCCGCCGCGTCCGCGCCAAACGGCGCCTGGCCCGCCAGCAGATGGTACAGCACGGCGCCCAGGCTGTACAGGTCGGCGCGCGCATCCACCGCCCCGGCCCGCCAAGTCTCCGGACTCGAATACGGACTGCAGACCACCGCCTCGGCCGGCAACCCCAGGTGAGAGGCCGACAGCCGCTTGAACCGCGTCAGGCCGAAGTCGCCGACCTTGACATGCCTTTCCGAGCCGAGGAGAATGTTGCGCGGCGTGAAACCGCCGTGCGCCATGCCTTCGCGGTTGGCCGCATCCAACCCCCGCGCCGCCTTCTCGCACAGGCCCACCGCCTCGGGCCACGGCAGCGCCGCACCTGTCCGCGCCATCTGGTCGGCCGCCGACCGGCCCGGCATGTACTCCATCACCAGGAACGGCAACCCCTCAAAATCCCCGCTCGAGTAGATGGGCACAATGTACGCGTGCGTCAGCACCGCGATTCGCCGACCCGCCTCGACAAACGCCTGCACCGCCTCCGCGTGCTTCGCCAGGTCGGCGTCCAGAATGCGCAAGGCCACCTCGCGCGACAGCTTCAGGTCCAGCGCACGGTAGACCCCCGACAGCCGATCTTCCCCCAGCGGCTCCTCGATCAGGTACTGCCCGAAACGGCAGGGAACCACAATCGCGGCCGAGCACGACGGGCAGTTGACCCGCGTGAAAGCCGGAATCTCCGAGGCGTCCAGCTTCTGATCGCACGCCGGACAGGTGATTTTCAGGTTCTTCTGGACGACGCGGGCGATCATGGCGGTCCGGCAAGAGGCGTGACGCGGTCAAAGGTTGGGCAGTTTATCCCGGCATTGCCCGAAAGCAAGCCCGCTGGATTTCCGCCGATCCCGCGCTATAGTAAACAGCTCTCGCCCCTGTGCCGCGGAACCACGCGTCCAGAGGCGTTGCCCGACCCCATCGTCTAGAGGCCTAGGACACCGGGTTTTCATCCCGGTAACACGGGTTCGAATCCCGTTGGGGTCGCCATCCGGGGCTCTTGTGCTAACCCGCCCCTCTCAACCGCCAGCTGAACCACTGGCGGTTTCCCCTTGTCGGTGACCTGAACCCGGGCCACATGGCAAGCCAACAGCCGGCGTTGGTCGTGCGGGTCAGTCGCCCGATCGAGCACATCCGCCAACCCGGTCAACTCACGGGCGGCCGTCTCCGCCCGCCGGTGGGGAGCCCCGGCCCGCCATGACCCTCGCCAATGCGGCCCGCTTCGCCGCCGGCCTCGGGGTGCCACAGGGTCAACAGGGGACAGGCATTCTGTGGCCTACCAGTTGTGTGGCAGGGCGGTCAACAGGGGACAGGCACTGTGTCTCCCCGCCAGCCCCCCGATCTGCATTCCCGGCGGTGGGGATCGCCGCTCGCAGTGTGGCCACAGGCGGCGACAAGAGCCACAGGTCAACAGGGGACAGACATTCTTGCGTGCCGCCGTTCGTGGTGCCTGCGCCGGGCAGTCCATGGGGGTGGCCATGAGGACAGGGGTAAGCCAAGGTGCAAGGTGACGGGAATGCAGAGGGGCCTGCCCCGGATGCCTCCCATCCCCTGGCGTGAGGTCAGCCGAAGCTGGGGGTGACGCGGGCAGGTGCCGTGTCAAGCAAGGGGTGACTGGATGATCCCCCGGGCTTGGTGGATGTCACCCACGTAGCCACGGGGTGAGTGCCTGCCAGCTCCGGGAGTGTGCGTAACGCGGGGAGCGGGTGTGCGGTGAGGAGAGAACAGGGAAGGTGAGAGAAGCGACGGAACGTGGCGGGTCAGCCGGGAACTGTGTGTAGGCGGCGGTAAGCGTACAGGCCGCCAGCATGCGGGCCGCGGGCGGGTTCCAGTCGGTGCCGACGGACTTGGTCGGCATTCAAGACGCGGGTGGCCGTCTCGCGCACGAAGGCCTTGCCGCCGATGATCAGGCCGTCGGTCCAGTAGCGCACGCGGCGGTCGAGCTGGACGACGAACGAGGGAGTCTTTGCGGCCTTCTCCATCTCAGCCTCGATCTCAGCGGGGCCGGCGCCCGCCTTGGCCGCGGAGAGTCGGGCGAACTCGATGCGGAAGCGTGTCCGGATCTCTTCCAGGGTGTGGGCCCGCGCTGTCTCGCCTTCGTAGGCGACGAGGCGTCTGCAAAGGTTCTCGCCGAAGGGATGGTGTCCGGTCGCGCACCACTGGCCCCAGCTGCCGAAGCGGTAGTCGCCCGGGTCGGCCGTCAGGCCGGCGCGCACGGCGTTCATCTCGACGTAGCACAGGCATCTCCACAGCGCCGTTTCGCGTTCGAGGACGACGCTCTTGAAGCGCTGGGCCCACAAGGTTCCCCGACGGCGCAGCGGGCGGGTGCGGTTGTACCATGACGTGAAGCGTTGCTGCAGGCAGCCCATGAACTGGCTGATGTCGCGCATCCGCTTCGCCGCTGCAAGGCACTGAGGATCGTCAGGTGCCAAGGTTGGCCTGACGCCGTGGTAGTAGTCGTTGTAGCGCGTGGCCGTCGCCTGTGCTGCAAGGAGTTCGGCCGGAGCGTGGCAGACAATGTGGAGATGGTTGCCCATGGCCTGGAAAGCCAGCACCTCGATGGTGAAGAACCGGCTCAGCTCCTTGATGAGTGAGATCATCTTCTCCTTCTCGACATCGCCGAAAGGCAGCTCGCCCGGCATCCCTGCGATGCGGTTGGCCAAGTGGTAGTAGGTTCCCGTGTCGTCGGGCTTGATACGTGCGCACCGGGGCATGGTTTGTCCTCCTCGCATCAGATCACGAACAACCAGAAGCGAGTTTATCAAACACGACCATAAGATAGCATGTAGAAAAACGTATGTCAAGCGGGATCGTGAGCCACGGGGTGCCTGCAGAACCCAGCGGACGGACACGGCGGTTGTCGCTCCAGTGCGCACGCAGCAGGTTTTGCCGCCGCGGCTCGAAGGCCTGGTTCCGTCCCGGCCACCGATGCAGGGGTTCCGCAAGAGCCTCCGATGCCCGTCGCCCCGTGCCCGCGCCCCTCTGGGCAGGGGGAGCCCGTCCTGTCCCTTCTCGTCTTCTCATGCCACAGAAAGGCTGTTCCCTGTCACCGTCCCCTGCCATCCCCTGTCACCCAGAACCTCCCAGAACCTCCCCCAGAAAGCCTGTCCCCTGTCACCCTCATGCCACAGAAAGGCTATCCCCTGTCACCGTCCCCTGCCATCCCCTGTCACCCAGAACCTCCCCCAGAAAGCCTGTCCCCTGTCACCCTTGCCGATTGCCGCAGAACTCCTGTCCCCTGTCAGTCCTCGTCCTGCCGATCGCCACAGGAAGCCCTCCCCTTGCCGACCCTTCGACAGACCATCGCCACAGAAAGCCTGTCCCTTGTCAGTCCTTGCCGGCCCACTGGCCGCGCCTGGCGGCCGCCCCCCGGGGCGAACTCTCCATCCCCCGCGGCAGGCTCGATATCCTCGGAGCAGCCGGGGCATATTGGCCGAAGCCTGGCCCCCGGCCGCAGAGCTGCCGCTCCGGCGCGGAAAGGGGATGGGGCGGTATCTCCACGCCGAACCGAACAGTGCTCCTGAGGATTCCGGGAGCGGGGCGCAACTCAGTTCCGTAGCCGGACAGTTCCTCGGGGCCTCTCCAAGGGGGCCGCAGAGCCGGTTCGGAAGCAGGCGCCGGATCCCATGCCAGTGGTACCTTGATTTGTTCACCACCGAGGACACAGAGTTCACAGAGCCAGTTCCCTCTCTGTG
>MVZH01000207.1 GCA_002068325.1 Lentisphaerae bacterium ADurb.BinA184
AACGGGCGGCGCGGCGCCGGGTTCCCCGGCAGCGGGGGGGGCGGCGTCACCGCCGAAGCCGGCGACCGGGGCCGGCGGCGGTTCCTCCTCGGGGCCGCCCGGCGTCAGGCTGCCGCGCCTGACCACCGTGACGTCGCCGACCGGGCGGTCGGAGACCTTGAACCCGCGGGCGCCGGTGGCGCGGATCTCGACCGTGCCGAAATCCACATCGATGGAGGGGGCCGCCCCCTTGATCTGTTTCTTGTATTCGCAGCGCAGCACCATGCCATAGTTGGTGTGGAGGGCCTCGATGATGCAGCCGTCGGGCAAGGTGGCGTACTCCTTGTCCATGATGTAGCTGCTGATGCGGAAGCGTTTGGCGAAGAACTTGCCGGTCTTGCGCATGCGGTAGAGCAGGCTGTAGACCTGGTCGCGGTCGGCCTTCAGCACGTAGCGGATGGCGCCGACATAGAGCTTCTCCGGGATGGGCACGACGCGGAAGCGGCCGTCGCTCTGCATGAGTACGAGGCGGTCGTACTCGGTGCAGGCCAGCGGTTCCTCGTTCTTGTTGCTGTTCTTGACGTCGCGGCCGACGAAGTGGTTGACCCGGTCGAAGCCGACCTTGATGTTTTCGAGGGCCACCTCGCGGGCATCAATGTCTTCGATGTCGGAGATGCGGGTGCGGCGCGGGTAGCCCTTGCCGTACTTGTCGAGCAGGGCCTTGAGGTAGGCGATGGCGTAGTCGGTGAGGTGTTTGAGGTTGTGCTGGGTCTTGCGGAGGTCTTCGAGGATGCCCTCGATCTCCTCCTGGTTGCGCTGGATGTCGAACAGCGAGATGCGGCGGATCTGCAGCTGCAGCAGCCGCTCGACGTCCTCGTCGGTGACGGCGCGGCGCAGGCGGTCCTTGAAGGGGGCGAGGCCGCGGTGGACGGCGGCCAGGACCTTGTCGTAGGTCTCGCACTCCTCGATGCGCTTGTAGAGGCGGTTCTCGATGAAGATCTGCGCCAGGGTCTTCTCGTGGAAGCGTTCCTGCAGCTTGCCCAGGGAGATCTCCAGCTCGCGCTTCAGCATCGCCACCAGCCGGTCGGTGCAGTAACGGATGACCTCGGTCGCGGTCATGATCACCGGCTTGTTGTCGCGGATGACCACCAGGCTGACCGAGAGGCTCACCTCGCAGTCGGTGTAGGCATAGAGCTGCTTGACGCATTCGTCGGCGTAGATGCCGCGCGGCAGCTTGATTTCGATCTCGACGGCCTCGCTGGTGTAGTCGTTGATGGCGGCGATCTTGAGCTTGCCGCGGCGGGAGGCCTCGATGATCGAGTTCATGAGGCTCTCGGTGGTGGTGGAGGCGGGGATCTCGCGGATGATCAGGGTCTTCTCGTCCACCGCATCGATGCGGGCGCGCAACTTGATGCGGCCATTGCCGTCGGCGTACTCGCTGACGTCCATGATGCCGCCGGTCTGGAAGTCGGGGTAGACGCGGACGGTGCGGCCCTTGAGCAGGCTGATCTGGGCCTTGAGGACGTCGTTGAAGTTGTGCGGCAGGATGCGGGTGGCCATGCCGACCGCGATGCCGTCGGCACCGAGCAGGAGGAGGGCGGGGATCTTGCAGGGCAGGAGGACGGGTTCGCGGTTGCGGCCGTCGTAGGAGTCGACGAACTCGGTGATCTCCGGGTTGAAGAGCACATCCTTGGCCAGGGGCGTGAGGCGGCACTCGATGTAGCGGGCGGCCGAGGCCGCGTCGCCGGTGAAGATGTTGCCGAAGTTGCCCTGCCGGTCGATGAAGTACTCCTTGTTGGCGAGCACGACGAGGGCGTCGCCGATCGAGGCGTCGCCGTGCGGATGGTAGCGCATGGCGTGGCCGATGACGTTGGCCACCTTGTGGAAGCGCCCGTCGTCCAGTTCCCAGAGGGCGTGCAGGATGCGGCGCTGGACGGGCTTGAGGCCGTCGGCCACGTCCGGGATGGCACGGTCCTTGATGACGTAGGAGGCGTACTCGATGAAGTTCTGGGCCAGCATGCCGCCGAGGCTGTCGTTGATCAGCTGGCCGGCGGGACGGCCGTTGCCGTCGTTCCCGTCCGTGTCGCCGTTCGCGTCCGGGGCGGGCGGGGCGGCGGGGCTGCCGGTTCGGTCGGTATCGCCGGTCGCGGCGGTGGCGGTGGCGGAGGAGGAAGCGTCGGAGGGAGGAGGCGCGTCCGGGGCGGGCGCGGGGGCGGAGGAGGAGTTGTCGGTGGGAGAGGGCGCGTCCGGGACAGCGGCGGAGTCGTCCGCCGGGGAAGGCGCGGCAACGGGCTTGGCGGAGGCCTTGGGCGGGGCGGGAACCCCGCGCGCGACGGAGGCCTTGGGCTTCTTTTTGCGGCTCATTCGGTCAACAGACATGGTTGCCTGGCGCAAAGGCGGATGGCGAAAGGCCGGTTACGGATGGCAAATGGCGAAGGGCAAATAGAAGATAGCAGATAGCAAATAGCAAATGGCAGACGGAGAGACAAGGATCAATACGCAATCCCGCCGGTGGCCGCAATCCCGCCGGTGGCCGCAATCCCGCCGGTGGCCGCAATCCCGTGGCCGGCGGCTGAAGCCACGCGACCAACAGCCGGAGGCGCGGTGGCCGGGACTAGACGCAATGCTGTTTACTCAAGCGAGACAAGGGTGAAAGACGATGGCAAAGACAGTGGGGGAGTCCTTTGTCCATACCCCAATCTTTACCATAGTCTCCGGCCCTAAGTGAAGCGTCTTGGGACTAGACGAGCCTTTCCATGATGTATTCCCGCCGTTGCGGGGTGTTCTTGCCCATGTAGAACTCCAGCAGGCGCGGCACCTCGCGCATGGTGTCAACCGTCACCGGCAGCAGGCGGATGTCGGCGCCGATGAATTGGCCGAATTCGTTGGGCGAGATCTCGCCCAGCCCTTTGAAGCGGGTGATCTCGCAGGCCTTGCCGAGGCGGGCGGCGGCGGCGTCGCGCTCGGCCTCGCTGTAGCAGTAGACCGTCTCCTTCTTGTTGCGCACGCGGAACAGCGGCGTTTCAAGGATGAAGACGTGCTCGCTGAGGACCAGCTGCTCGAAGAACGTAAGGAAGAAGGTGATGAGCAGGTTGCGGATGTGCAGGCCGTCCACGTCGGCGTCGGTGGCCAGCACCACCTTCTCGTAGCGCAGGTTCTCGAGGCTGTCCTCGATGTCCAGCGCCTTCATGATGTAGTACAGCTCCTCGTTGTTGTACACCGTGGCCTGCTTCATGCCGTAGCAGTTCAGCGGCTTGCCCTTCAGCGAGAAGACAGCCTGGTAGTCCACGTTCCGGCAGCTGATCATCGAACCGGCGGCGGATTGCCCCTCGGTGAGGAAGATCATGCTGTTGGAGCCCCTCTCGCCGTCCGTGTTGAGGTGGTACTTGCAGTCGCGCAGCTTGGGCACGCGCAGTAGCGTCTTCTTGGCCTTGTCGCGCGCCTGTTTCTTGACCGCCTGGATCTCTTTGCGCAGCCGCTCGTTCTGCTCGATCTTGCCGAGGAGCTTGTCGGCGACGTCCCGGTGCTGGTGCAGGTGGGCGAGGACGAAATCCTTGACCTTGGTGACGATCTCGGTGCGGATCTCGTGGTTGCCCAGCTTGTTCTTGGTCTGCGACTCGAAGACCGGCTCCTTGACCTTGACCGCGATGGTGCCGACGATGCCGTTGCGCACGTCGTCGGGGTCCATGGCCCGGCCGGCAAACTCGGTGACGCCCTTGAGGATGCCCTCCTTGAAGGCCGACTGGTGGGTGCCGCCGTCCTTCGTGTACTGGCCGTTGACGAAGGCGTAGAAGGTCTCGCCGAAGGCCACCGTGTGGCAGAAGGCGAACTCCAGCAACGGCGTCTTGCAGTGGATGACCTCGTAGAGCCGTTCCTCCTCGACCTTCTCGTTGAGCAGGTCGAGGAGGCCGTTGCGCGACTGGAAGCGTTCGCCGTTGTAGTACAGCGACAGGCCGCTGTTCAGGTAGGCATAGTTCCAGAGCCGGCGACGGATGAACTTGTCGTCGAAACGGAAGTGGGGGAAGACCGTCTCGTCGGGGACAAAGACGATCTCGGTGCCGGCCGGCTCGTCGGACTTGCCCTTGCGCTCGTCCTGCAACTCCCCGCGCACGAAGCTGGCCGCGAAAAACCGCCCCTCGCGCACCGACTTGACCGAGAAGCGGCTGGAGAGGGCGTTGACCGCCTTGGTGCCGACCCCGTTCAGGCCGACCGAGAACTGGAAGACGTCATCGTTGAACTTGCCGCCGGTGTTGATCTGGGAGACGCAGTCGGTGACCTTGCCCAGCGGGATGCCCCGCCCGAAGTCGCGCACCGTCACCTCGCCGGCCGCCGACACCGTGAGGTCAATGCGCCGGCCACACCCCATGATGAACTCGTCAACCGAGTTGTCAATGACTTCCTTCAGCAGGATGTAGATGCCGTCATCCGGGTGGCTGCCGTCGCCCAGCCGGCCGATATACATGCCGGGGCGGGTGCGGATGTGCTCAAGCGAACTGAGGGTCTTGATCTTGCTGTCGTCATAGACCTGGGCGGTCTGGGTCGCACTCGGACTCATCACTCTTCCTCGTCCTCCCCGTCCTCGTCGGGCCGGTCGTCGAAATCCAGGCCCTCCTCATCGTGGCCGAGGCGCTCGTCCGCCTCGATGTCTTGTTCGACCAGGTGGTCGGAGGTGATGATGGCGCCGCACTCGGGGCAGACGCCGCCTTCGTCATCCACTTCACGGACGCGGACACGGCACTCGCAGTACGGGCAGATCAGTGTTTCCATGCCGGCACCTCCTGGCGGTCGCCGTCTCGGACGCCCTGCATTCCGGTTCGGATGACGAGTAGTATTGCGCGCAAGGGCGGTTTGTCAACGCCGGTTTTGCCGGAAAAAACGGCCCCTGCCGGCGGGGCGTCCGCCGGCCGTCGTCCGCCCCCCGGCGCCGGCTCCCGCGGCGGCCGGCCAGGCCGGCCGGGTCAGACCTGCAGCGAGAGCAGGAACTCGGCGTTGTTCTGCGTCTTCTTCAGCTTGCCCAGCAGCAGTTCCATCGCCTCAACCGGCGGCACGCCGTTGAGGACCCGGCGCAACTGCCAGACGCGCTCCAGCTCGTCGGGGTGCAGCAGCAGCTCCTCGCGCCGGGTGCCGCTCTTCTCGATGTTGATGGCCGGGAAGACGCGCTTGTCCACCATGTGCCGGTCGAGGTGAAGCTCCATGTTGCCGGTGCCCTTGAACTCCTCGAAGATGACCTCGTCCATGCGGCTGCCGGTATCAATGAGGGCGGTGGCCAGGATGGTCAGGCTGCCCCCCTCCTCGATGTTGCGGGCCGCCCCGAAGAAGCGCTTCGGCTTGTGCAGGGCGTTGGCGTCCACGCCGCCGGACAGGATGCGGCCGCTGTGCGGCTCGATGGTGTTGTAGGCGCGGGCCAGGCGGGTGATGCTGTCCAGCAGGATGACCACGTGGCGGCGGTGTTCGACCTGGCGCCGCGCCTTCTCGATCACCATCTCGGCGACCTGGACGTGGCGCTCCGGGCGCTCGTCGAAGGTCGAGCTGACCACCTCCCCCTTCACCGACCGCTGCATATCGGTCACCTCCTCCGGGCGCTCATCAATCAGCAGCACGATCAGCACCACGTCGGGATTGTTCTCCGTGATGCTGTTGGCGATCTTCTGCAGGATGACGGTCTTGCCGGTGCGGGGGGCGGCGACGATGAGGCCGCGCTGGCCGCGGCCGATCGGGGTCACCAAGTCAACCGCCCGCATGGCGATGCTCTTGCTGTCCGTCTCCATGATGAAGCGCTGGTTGGGGAACAGCGGCGTCAGGTTCTCGAACGGCACCAGCTGCTTCTTCACCTCCGGGGGGTCGCCGTTGATGGACTCGACCTTGAGCAGGGCGAAGAAGCGCTCCTTCTCGCGCGGCTGGCGGACTTGGCCGAGGACCGTGTCCCCGGTGCGCAGCGAGAAGCGGCGGATCTGCGAGGGGCTCATGTAGATGTCCTCGGGGCACGGCATGTAGCTGTACTCCGGGGTGCGCAGGAAGCCGAAGCCGTCCGGCAGCACTTCGAGCACGCCGCCGCCGTACATGACACCGTTCTTCTCGGTGTTGGCCTTGAGGATCTCGAAGATCAGCTCGTGCTTGCCGAGGGTGCCGACACGCTCGACGTCGAGGGCGACCGCCATGGCCGTCAGCTCGGCCATGTCCTTGGCCTGCAGCTGGCTGAGGTCGAGGCTGGGGATCGCGGGGCCTTGGCCGGGGCCGCCGCCCTGACGTGCGCCGGCCGTGGCGGCGGCCTCCGCCCCGGGCGCGCCATTCTCACCCGGTTCGAGGCGCGGTGCCCCCTCGGGTTCGACCGGCGGCTTGGGCGGCTCGACCTCCAGCGACACCGGCGGGGGCGCCGGCGGTGTGCCCGGGGCCACCACGATCCCGTCGTCGCCGTCGGGCGGGTAGATGTAGACATCGTCGGCGGGCACGCCCTCCAGGCGGCCGCCGCGGCCGTTCGCCGCGGGCGTCTCCAACCGCGGCGGACGGGGCGGACGCCGGTGCGGGCGGTGGCCGCCGCGCCCACGCGGGTTGCGGCGGCGGTCGTGCGGCGCGCCGCCGGGGCGGTGCGGATTGGGCTGCGATCCCGGGGACGGGGTTTCTCTGTCCATGTTGTCGGCCATGCGCTAGCGAGCTCCTGATGGGGGTGGCAGGGGGGCGATCCTCTGAAGGATGCGGGCAATCTGTTCATCGAGCCGTTCGCGGCCACCGTGGTTGATGACGGCGAAATCCGCCCGTTCGAGCTTGTCGTCCATGCTGAGCTGGGCGGCCTCGCGCCGTTCGATCTCGGCCGCGTTCCAGCCGCGGCGCCGCAGGCGCTCGCGTTGGGTGCGGCGGTCGCACCACACGGCAAGGGTGCACAGGGCCTCGGTCTCCCAGCCGACTTCAAAGAGCAGGGGGATGGCACAGAACAGCAGGCTGCCGGCGGCGGCGGCCTGGCCCCGGATCTCCGCCTTCACCGCCGGGTGCACCAGCCGGTTCAGCCACTCCAGCTCGCCCGCGTCGGCGAACACCTTCGCCGCCACCGCGGCCCGGTTGACGGCGCCGTCGCCGTCCAGGATCTCCACGCCCCAACGGGCGGCCAGGGCCGCGCACAGCGGGCTGCCCGGGCGGTAGAGACGATGCACGACGGCATCGCTGTCCAAGGTCCTTTGCCCGCGCCGGTCCAAGGCCGCGAGCACGGTGCTCTTGCCGGCGCCGATGCCGCCGGTCACAGCTACGAGATTCACCATGGGTCGGAGAACGGTTCGTGGGTGGACACGCCACACGGCCGGTCGGCAGGGAACCGTGGAGGGCCGTGACGGACGGGATCGGGAGACCTCGGCCCGGCGGAACGCCTGGCCAAACCCCAAGGATGATGAGTCTACAACGTCACGGGGGCAAGAATGACAAGGGAGCCTGACGGGAACTCGGCTGCCGCGGCGGGGACGCCGGGCAGCCTGGGCGGGTTCTCATCCCGCGACACCTCGGCGTGCCCGTATCGTAACCTGTCTCCGCGGCATGTCAAGGCCACTTCGGGCAAAATTTCACAGTCGGGCAACCGGTGGACTCGCATGGAGGAGGGACAGCCTCCGCCCTCCGCCCTCCGCCCTCCGCCTTCCCCCCCGCCCTCCGCCCTCCGCCCTCCGCCGTCTGCCATCTGCTATCTGCTATCTGCGATCTGCCATTCCCTGCGGGCCGGCGGCCCACTCCCCCGTGGCCGTCTGCCCTCCGCCCTCCGCCTTCCAC